>NZ_CP121197.1:3659681-3974601 GCF_029625215.1 Aurantibacillus circumpalustris | reverse complement strand
TCAAAAACCTCTATTCCGGATATATAGTATTTAAAATCACCGCCAATAAATGAAGCGCTAATGCCACAGGCGAGTGCCATTACTCCAATCGTGATAATTCTTTCAGGGCGTTGCATTAAACCATTTTTACATTCAATTCCTAACCCTTCCGCACGTGCTCTGGTATAACTTACCATCATTGATCCAATCAACGCTAAAAAAGCAAATAAGGAACTTAAAAAATAATGATGTGCGACTAAATAATAACAGATACCTAAAAACATAATTAACTCGCTGTAGCGATCTACCACAGAATCAAACAGGGCTCCAAATTTGCTAGACATATTACCCAGTCGTGCAACTTGCCCATCTAACATATCAAATAAACCAGCAAATAAAATGGTTGCTCCGGCCCAGCCAATATAAGATAAGTCACTTCTGTTTTCGTCTTCTGCACCAAAAATAAAAATTATAGCAACGCACACATTTAAAACAAAACCAATTGTTGTAACACCGTTAGGAGTTAGACCTATTTTTATTAAAAGTTTGACAAATGGATTGATGACAGCATATATACCTTGCTGCAGTTTGTCTCTCATTGATGGAGTACTTGTAAGCTCTATATCCTTATTCGTATCCATTTAAAAATCAAATCTAAATCGCACCCTTATTCCTAGTTTTGAAATATCTGGATGGTCTAAATAGGTGAAACGTTTTACCAGGTCAACTCTGAAAAACTTAAAAATATTGGTTATACCAACACTTCCTTCTACGTAAGGTTTTTTCTCAAGGCTATGTGTAATAGGAACGCCTTCTAAAGTAGTTGGCAATTTATAAAGTGTAGAATTATTAGAAGGATTATTATTCGCGCTTAAACTTCCATAAAGAACTTTTGCGCTAATGACTTCTCTCCATTTCAATTTTCTCAACAAAGGTATTTTGTTAAAGAAAAAACCATTAAAAAAATGATCGATGTTTAAACTTACGTACTGATCACTCACAAATTCGAGAAAATTCATGAGGTTATATGATTGAAGTTGGTAAGCATAGGTTTGATTTGCTCTATGAATATCAAGCAATGGAAAAGGTACGGTGCCGAAAATTTTCCCACCCTCAATCGCAATATCTGAATAACCTAACTGTGAAAGGTAAAATCGTTTAGACATATTTAAGGAGATGTTCTGATAATCGTATTGTCCGCCTAAAAAATATTTAATACCCTGTATATAACGGAGCGTAAATATAGGGTTTTTAAATGTTACAGGAATACGGTACTTTTTTCCTTGATAAAACTTCTCATTGGGAGCCCAGCGAATGTTTAACGATACTTCCGAGGTTTGTAGGTTTTTTTCGCTGCTCGTATAATCTGTATAATCTGTTCTGTTGTAATTTAATCCACCAGCAGCTTGTTGTATCCAGTTTTTAAAACCTAAAGTAAAAGAAAGATGGTTTTTAAATTCCTGAAGATATTCAAAATTAAAGGTGTTATTATATAACCACTTATCGTTTGGTCCACGTTTAAACGACAAGAGAATATTATCTTCCTGAATGAATTGTAATTCTTGTCCTGGAATTTTTGTTTCGCGCTGATAACTAAATTTTAGTGAACTAACTGGAAACTCATAAACACTATGGTTATTTAAAGAGAAAGCAACACCGCCATAATATTTCCACTGCTGATCTTTAAAACCGTAGGCACTGTAGCCTTCTAAAACCATTCTTTTGCTAAAAGCGTCGGTAGTTCTACCTCCAAATCTTAGGCGAAAACCTTCAATAGGATTAAAACTGTAAAAAGTACTCAAAGGACCGCAATCAAAATAAGGGGTAATTGTTTTATATCCAGCAAAAACTAGTACAATTACATCCAAGGTTCGCTTAAAGGCAGGCACCTTCTTAATACTATCAACCATTGTATACACACTTTTTTCAGATGCTGTTAAATCGGAATGTCTGTTTTTAATCCAGAATTCCATTGGCCGGTAGTTGGCACTGTCATTAACCTCAATCAGATCACCTTTGTAATCCGCATCAGGACGTGGTTTATTCAGTTTAAAGTTTTTGTAAGAAACAGTTCTTTGCCCAAAAATCCCCATCTTTCCTTTAGATAAACCAAAGTCAGCCGAAAATTCATCAGTCACAAGCGTATAACCTTGATTTTCTTTTTTTTCAAATTCCTGTCTTATTTTTAATTCTTTTACCCAATTTAAATTAATGTCTTTATTCACACTCATTTCTATTTTGGTAACGGCATAACTACCGTCTAAGGTAATGTGCATAATTCCCTGAAATAGAAAGTCAGCATGATTTCTAGGAACAAAACCAAGTCGAATAAATTTCTCGTCTCCTTCAATGATCGTATCTGTAATGAAAAATTTATAAAAAGTAGGCGAGATACCTGCAATAGGACTAATAAACTGATTCGTAAGCATAGTAATATTATTATCATAAATATTAATATCCTGATAAAGATTATTCATATACGCATCTAGTCCTTGGTTATCTACATATCCTTCAAAAGCAACAGTTTTACTGCCTTTAACAATTTCCTTTTTAGCGTTAGGCGATTTTCGGTAACGTGCATCAGAAATAACTTCTTTAAGATAAAGTGGTAAAACTGGCTTACCTTCGAGTTTTGTGGTATCTAGGTTTTCAAATACGAACTGAAATTTCTTAAATGCTCTTCTGTTCTGAAATTTTTCGGTAATGTTACTTAACGCGAATTGTATTTTTTCGTATTTCTCATATTCATAATAATCGAAACCTTCAATACGGTTACTCGCTTTATGATCAATAACTTTTCTAATAAGTTCAACAGCAGGATTATCCTTATTTCTATACCTTCTTGCACTTTTTGAGTTAATTGTTACTTCGTTTAACATTTTCTCTTCTGCTGTAAGCTTACAATTTATCGTTTGATCCTTTCCTGGAATAAGTTCGCGACTATAAGGTTTGTAACCTATCATGAGAACTTTTAATTTTGTATAATATTTATCCGTTTCAAGAACAAAATGACCAACGCTATCTGTTGTTGTACCAAAATTGGACTCATCAAAGAACACAGTGGCAAAAGGTATGGCTTCTTTTGTTTTCGCATCCATGATAGTTCCGCGCACAATTGTTGATTGACTCGTCGCAGCAAAAGCATAAAAACTTAAAAAAAGTATGATTATTTGTTTAAGCGTAAATTTCATTTATTGGAGAACACGTATTTTTTTTGTAGCCAATAATTAAATGTTATTCCTACTACAAGCGAAGTAATCATTTTTGAGATAAAATATTTTAGTCCGAGGAAATGGGTAAGAATATATATGCCAGATGTACTTAAAAATAAACTCCCAAACCAAACAAAAGTATAACGCATACTTTGTTTCTGAACCTTTTGTTTTTTTGCACCAAAAACCCATTGTCTGTTAATACCAAAATTGGTAAGAGCCCCCATTAAGGCACCGGCAATGTTAGCCGTGACGTAATGTTGAAAAAACAGCTCTACAAATACAATGGTAGTAATAAAATCAACCGCCGTTGCTATTAAAGACGAAGCTTGCGCCTTAAAAAATATTAGCATGATCCCATAAAAAAAAATAGACAAAAATTTGCAGCACAATATTAGCATAAATTCCTGCAACTAAGTCGTCGGTCATAACACCCATCCCACCTTTTAGCTTTTCAGCTTTTTTAATAAAAAGTGGTTTAAAAATATCGAAGAATCTAAAAAGAATAAATCCGAGCCCAAGCGTAATAAAATTAATTGGTAAAAAAAGAATACTCACCGACATACCCAACACCTCATCAATCACTATACGGTTACTATCCTTTCCCCATATCACTTCTAGTTTTGTTGAAACGAAAACGCCGCTAATAAACGTAATGACTGTGAAAATGATTAACGCTGATTCACTATAAAGATTTAAGCGTATGGCAACATAAAGTAATAAGCAAAAGGCAAAGGATGCCACTGTGCCAGCACCTTTACCTATATAGCCAATTCCGAAAAAAGTTGCTATTGCTTTATTTATAAACATTACATCGAATCAACTAATTCCTGGTAATAATCTAATCCCAAATGTGTAATTAGATCTTCGCCCATCATATGTCGAAGCGTGTTTTGTAATTTAATGAGTTGTTTAAAGATATCATGCTCCGGTCTTAAACCTTCTGCGGTTTGTGGTGATTTCAAATAAAAAGAAAGCCATTCCTGAATCCCACTCATATTAGCCCGTTTCGCTAAATCCATAAAGAGAGCAAGGTCTAAAACAATTGGCGCTGCTAGAATTGAATCGCGGCATAAAAAGTTAATTTTTATCTGCATAGGATAACCCATCCAACCAAAAATATCAATATTATCCCAACTTTCTTTATTGTCGCCGCGTGGTGGATAATAGTTGATGCGCACCTTATGGTACATGTCTCCATACAAAGCAGGATTTGATTCTGGTTCAAAAATTTCATCAAGTACACTTAATTTAGAAACTTCCTTCGTTTTAAAATTCTCTGGATCATCTAAAACTTTTCCATCTCTGTTACCAAGAATGTTTGTAGAAAACCAACCATTAACGCCCAATGCACGCGCATGAAGGCCTGGCGCCACAATTGTTTTCATAAGGGTTTGTCCGGTTTTAAAATCTTTACCTGCTATAGGTGTATTCGTTTCTTTTGATAGTTCAATCAATGCTGGAATATCAACTGTTAAATTTGGTGCGCCATTTGCAAATGGAACTCCCATCTTTAATGCGGCATAGGCATAAATCATACTTGGCGCAATGTTTGCCTCATTATTCTTTAAAGCGCTCTCAAACAAAGAAAGATCATTGTGAATAATACTAGGCTCAATGTATTTTTCAGTGGAAGCACACCAAACAATGACTACACGTTCGCAGTTATTTTCTTTTTTAAATCGCTTAATGTCTTCCATCAACTCAAGTGCAAGGTCGTATTTAGTTGGCGCCGTTTTTACATTTGGCCCACTAATGTTTTTGATATACGATTTATCAAACACAGCCGACATGGGTTTTATTTTTTGAAGTTCTTCCTTCAAATCGTGAATTTGATGAACCTCTAAAACTCTTGCGTTAAGTGCAGCTTCGTATACATTATCTTCGTAGATATCCCAACCTCCAAAAACAATATCGTTTAAGTCGGCAAGAGGTACAAAATCCTTTATTAAGGGATTTCTATCATCTGTTCTTTTTCCTAAACGAATAGTACTCATTTGAGTAAGTGATCCAATTGGTTGAGACTTTCCTTTTTTAACAGCTTCAACACCTGCTATTAAAGTAGTGGCAACAGCACCAAGTCCAGGTATAAGAATACCAAGTTTGCCGTTGGCTGGTTGAGGTTTTTTGATATTGTCCATAGTATTAGTTTTATTTTTAGATTATTTAGTTTTATTTATTCTTATTTGCTTTTGCATCTGAGTATTTTCGTGTCTCTTTCACATTAACAATACTGAATATTAAATGTTTTAAAGACGGAACTTTGCTCTCACTTTCATTCAAAATTGAACGTTTCAATTCAGTTTTTTCAATTAGACGATTAACAAGCGGCAAAGTCAAATCAAAATACGCTGTAAAACTATGGAAACTATAAATGTTTTCAAAGTTTTTTGCATTTAATAACATAATTCCGTTTTGCTAGATATTAATCAAATTAACTAAACCCGTTTAGATTAAAAACACACAAATTTATTATGTTTGCAGTGTATCAATATTATAGTTTATGTCTACACAAAGCGAGTACAATAAACCCTATCGTTGGGTAGTATTAATGGTTTATTTCGGCGTGGTGGCAATGAGCCAGATGTTATGGTTAAATTTCGCGCCATTGGTTTCCTTCCTTCAAGTAACCTATGGTGTAAGCGAACTTATGGTTAGTGGTTTATTACTTTCTTTTCCGCTTCTTTACGTCCTTCTTTCAATACATTCTGGTAAAATGATTGATAAAAAGGGCTATCGTTACGCTGTAATTTTAGGAAGCGTCATTAGCACTGTGTTTGCTTGTTTGCGCATTTTTGATTCCAGCTTTTACATTCTTTTAATTGGTCAAACCGGTATTGCGATTGGTCAGCCTTATATTATTAACGCTATTTCCAAATTGGTTTCTGATTGGTTCAGTAAAGAACACACTGCCATGGCTACTGGCATTGGCACTGCAGGCATGTTAATTGGAATGGCTCTTGGTTTAGGTTTAACACCCGTATTAAACGATAGTATTGGATTTAGTAACACCATGCTTGTATTTGCAGCTATTTCTTTAGTGTTAACACTTGTTTTTATTTTTCTTGCAAAAGAAAACAACCTCAAACTTGTTAAAGCAAAGGCATCCGCTGTAAAAGGAGAGATAAACGCCCTATTAAAAATAAGGAATCTTAAAATTTTATTGATTATTTGTTTTTTGGCACTTGGTGTTTTTAACGGACTCACTTCATGGCTCGAACCCATTTTAAAGCCAAATGGAATTAATGCCGAAGATGCTGGACTTATAGGGGCGTTTTTAATTGTGGGCGGTATTTTGGGTTCTGTTATTATACCGGGACTTTCGGATAAATTAAAAGTTAGAAAACCATTTCTTGTTCTCTGCTGTTTGGTTGCCGTTATAATTTTATACCCACTTTGCATAATAAGCGATTTAACGACGCTTTATATTCTTGGTGCATTAATGGGTTTCTTTTTTCTTCCTGGTTACGCCTTATTATTATCTATGTGTGAAGAAATTGCCGGAATTGAAAAAGCAGGAACAGCAACGGGAATTTTAATGCTTGCTGGCAATGCCGGAGCCGTTATAGTTATCCTTTTAATGCCGGTAGTAAATGGCACAACTAATTCATGGATGAACGCCATCTATTTAATGGTGTTTCTGATGTTTGTAACATTGGTCACTGCTATTGTAGGACTGAAAGAAACCTTCGTGAAAGCGTAAAAAATTAAAAGCGAACAGATGACTATCAAAGAAGGGGACTTGCATTTATGGCGTTATACCCTTGATGAAGCGGAATACTATAAAGAAAAATCACAGCCTTTGTTATCGAAAGATGAACAACAAAGGTGTAGCAGATTTGTGAATGAAGCAGAGAAAATTCGTTACACCTGCAATCACCGTTTTGTGAGGCAAGTTTTAGCTAAGTACATCAATCAACCAGCTTCCGAAATTAATTTCAATCTTTCCGATAAAGGAAAGCCTTTTTTAGAAAATTCAGATATTCTTTTTAATTATTCTTACCGCACCACATTTGGTTTATTAGGAATTTCTAAGCGACGGGAAATAGGCATAGATATTGAGAAAATGAAGCTCCTTCACGATCTTAAAACATTTGCAGACTTTTCTTTCTCCGAAAAAGAAAAAGAAATTATTTTTAAAAGTTCGGATGAAACGTTTCAAGACACACTTTTTACGTTTTGGACATTTAAGGAGGCAATGATAAAAGCAATTGGAGTGGGCTTAAACGCTGATCTTACCAAAATAGATTTATCAGATTATTATAACACGGAAGTAAATAAGTTAGGGTTTAATAATACTGTTTATACGATGAAGCAAATTAATGCCGGGCCTGGATATAAAGCGGCATTCGCTCTTAAGGGAACTATGAACTCTTATTCAGAATTTAAACTTGATTAATAATTATCACAAGGGTCTTGTATAACAAACAATTCCATTATCTTTGGCCGATGAATTTTTCACCCTTGTGGCAAATACTACTTTGTCTTTTGCTAGTTTCAAAATCGTTTTCGCAGGTTGATAGTAATGAGGTTCGGGAAGATAGTGTGAAAAATTCTGGTGTTCCAACTTATGAAGAAAAAGATATCATTGATATTTTTAAGTTTAAACACGCTGGAGGGGAAGGTACTGGTGTTAAATCTACAAAACCAAGAATAACGGTTGTTCCATTTATCGGTTATACGCTTCAAACGCGTTTAGCGGGAATAATCGCTGGTAACGTGGCTTTTTATGTAGATACATTGGAAGAAACAAATCAATCCGCAGTGAGTATAAGTTGCAGTTATTCGCAAAACAATCAAATTATCGCACCACTTAGTTCAAATATCTGGACACGAAAAAACAAATACAATTTTCTTGGTAACTGGCGCTATTACAAATACCCAGAACAAACATACGGACTTGGGGGAAATACAGATTTAAAAGATCGTGTGGGTCTTGATTATACATTTTTTCTTTTTAGAGAGGCTGTTTTAAGACACTTTGAGGGATCGCATGTCTACGCCGGTTTGGGATACAATCTTAGTCACCATACAAATATTAAACAAGTAACTGCTTCTCCGGATACTATCACTGATTTTGATCTTTACGGACGAACAGAAACGTCAACTTCTTCAGGTATATCTATACACACACTTTTTGATAATCGTGGCAATACAATTAATCCAAAAAGTGGAACCTATGCTAATTTAACCTATTACAACTACTCAAAACTTTTAGGTAGCAACTCCAATTGGCAATCGGTGATAGTTGACCTTAGAAAATATTTTAGTTTAGGTAAAGCGAAAAATGTTTTATCTTTTTGGAGTTATAACTGGTTTACTTTTGGAGGTAAAGTTCCTTATCTTGATTTACCGAGCACAGGCTGGGATGCTTATTCAAACATAGGGCGAGGGTATATTCAAAGCAGACTGAGAGGACAAAATTTACTTTACCTAGAAACAGAATACCGATTTAAAATTTTGCGCAGCGGCTTTTTAGGAGGTGTTTTGTTTGCTAACGCCCAATCTGTAACCGATTGGCCGTCAAATAAATTTACTGCAATTTCACCTGCAGCTGGTTTTGGATTGCGTATTAAACTAAATAAATTCTCGGGCACAAACTTGTCCATTGATTATGGTTTCGGCACCAAAGGCTCTCAAGGTTTATTTATTAATCTTGGCGAAGTGTTTTAGTTCAGCGCTTCCGAAGCTTACAGCCTAAAAAACAGTGAGTTATGCGGTAATAAATTTTAATATCTAAATAAAAAGAATTTTTAATTTTACACTCCACACACGAATACTTACAGCAATGATTAGAATTGAGAAAATTACGTATCCAGAAAAAATAAAAGAGTTTATCGACTTTCCGCACGACCTTTACGAAGGTGATCCAAACTACGTGCCTGAGTTATATATATCTCAGAAAAGTATGCTCAATCCAAAGAAGCACCCCTTCTATGAGCATTCCAAACTACAACTATTTTTAGCATATAACGATAATAAAATTGTTGGGCGTATTGCCGCTATTAGAAATAATAATCATAACAAACATAACGGTAGTAACGATGGTTTTTTTGGCTTTTTTGAATGTATAGAAGATTATGAAGTTGCAAAACTTTTATTTGATACAGCTACTGATTGGATAAAAAAAGAAGGATTAACCCAAGTTTTGGGGCCTGCAAGTTTTTCTACAAACGAATTTTTCGGTTGGCACATTGATGCATTTGACTCTCCGCCAATGATGGCCATTGCTTATAACAAGCCTTATTACCCCGTGTTCGCTGAAAAATACGGCTTTACAAAAAACACCGATCATTTTGCTTATTATTTAACTGACATGGAAGTGTCAGAGAAATCAACCCGTGTGAGCGATGCTTTTGAAAACCGTTTAAAAACAAAAGGAATAACAATCCGAACGGTTAACATGAAAAAATTTCAGGAAGAAGCCGAAAAAGCTCAGCATGTATACAACTCGGCATGGGGTAAAAACACAGGCTTTGTTCCAATGACCTATAACGAATTCATGTATTTGTGTAACGACATGAAAGCTGTTATGGAACCTGAACTTTGTTTTATAGCAGAACACGAAGGAAAGTTTATTGGATTTGCTTTTTCATTTCCAGATATTAATCAGGTTTTAAAAAATGTAAAAAGGGGACGTTTGTTGCCTTTTGGAATTTTTAAATTGCTTTTTGGACGCAAAAAAATTGATAAAATGCGTGTTGTTGTTTTAGGTGTAATTGAGGGCTATCGTAAAATGGGCATTGAAGCCGTATTTTTCGCTAAAACAATTGCTTACGCGAAAAAACATAACATTCACGCTGCGGAAGCTTCATTAATCTTAGAGAATAATGAAATGATGAATCAGTCTTTGGTTAACATCAATGCGCACATCTACAAAACATATAGAGTGTACAAACTTGCTTTGTGATAATCAAAACAGTTTATAATAGTTGGAAGGGGCTTTTACCACTTGATATAAGCACCCTGTTATATGCGCTTCTTTCATTAGTGTATCTTCTTTTCGGCTCGTCAGACGTTGATTGTGTTGTTAATCACATAAGTATGCGACTAGTGCTTGTTTTAACTGTTTTTACGCTCGTTTTTATAACGAATAAATACCCTATAAATAAATCGCTTGCTTTTGTAAGGAATCTGTATCCATTGCTTTTCCTAGGTTTTTTTTATATAGAAACAAGCTGTATGAAAAACATTATTTTCAAAGAAAATTTTGATGAGCTATTTTTTAATTTGGAACAAATTCTTTGGAATTGTCAGCCCAGTCTCATTTTTCAAAAAGTAATGCCACAAGTATGGTTTAACGAATTAATGAACATGTGTTACTTTTCGTATTATTTGCTTATTGGTTCTGTCTGCATTTTAATCTATCTAAAATCACCAAAAAATTCGCAAAAAGACATTTTTGTGATCGTGTTTTCGTTTTATTTGTATTATGTTATTTTTGATATTTTTCCGGTTGCAGGGCCTCATTATTACGTTGCTGGCGCTGATAGTGATGTAACACCTCGGCTGTTTTTTGGAGAGTTAATGCATACCATAATTTCTGATTTGGAAAGACCAACAGCGGCTTTTCCAAGTTCACATGTGGGTATTGCTGTAATTATTGCCTATTTCGCTTATAAGCACGTAAAAAAAGTGTTTTATGTGATTTTACCTTTTGTTTTGGGAATATGTATGGCAACTGTGTACATTAAAGCGCATTATTTGGTAGATGTAATAGCAGGAATTATTTCAGCTCCATTATTTATCTTGCTGAGTAACAAGGTGTACGCATTATTTTTAAGATTTAATTCGTCAAAACCGATTTAACATTAACGGCTAATTAGAATTAATAGTAGTATAAGGCTTTAACATTTATATAGGGCGCAAAGTGAAATTTCATTTTACCTTTGCAGCTTAATTTTTTAATAGTAATTTAACACAAAATGTCAATCAAAGTTATAATGTTTCCCGGACAAGGTTCTCAGTACAAAGGTATGGGAGAACAATTGTTTAAAGAATATCCGGAAGCTGTTAAAACAGCGAATAAAGCTTTAGGCTATGATATTGCCGAATTATGCCTAATTGACCCAGAAAATAAGCTCAATCAAACGAATTATACCCAACCCGCCCTGTATTTTGTTAACTATTTAAACTATCAAAAATATCTTGCATCAAACGATGCTCCAAACTATTTTATTGGTCATAGTCTAGGAGAGTTTAACGCCTTAAATGCGGCTGGTGTTTATGATTTTGAAACAGGTCTAAAAATAGTACAAAAAAGAGGAGAGCTTATGTTTTCTGTTGGTGGTACTTCTATGGCTGCAGTTATTGGCGGTGATTATAAAGAAATTAAAGAGATTTTAAAAAATAATTTTCCAGATATAGACATTGCTAACATTAACACCATGTCTCAAATAGTAATTTCTGGTAAAACGGAATCACTGAACAAAGCAGCCGATTTTTTTGAAGAAGAAGGAATGGTTTATATCCCTCTTAAAGTGAGTGGAGCCTTTCATTCTAGATACATGACGCCAGTTAAGCAGCAGTTTCATGACTTTATTGAATCTATGACTTTAAAATTCTGCATTACTCCTGTAATTTCTAATTATACAGCAGCAGTTTATCCACTTGAAAGAGAAGCCATTATTAAAAATATGATTAACCAAATTGACAGCCCTATTAAATGGTTACAAAGTGTTGAATATCTTATGTATCAAGGCGAGTGCGACTTCATCGAAATAGGCGCAAGTGAGGTTTTAACCAATATCGTTAAAAAAATATCCATTTAGTATTGAAAATTAATACGATAGATGGTTAGTAAGTATAAAATAATTCCAGAATAGAAATACAATTAAAATTATTTCCTAAGAGAAATAAAAAGTAATATTGCACTGTGAATAGTAACGAAACAGAAATCTTAATAAGTAGCCTTAAAAGAGATCTATTACAAATGCCTGCTAAAAATTCAGCTCAGGTGTCTTTTAAAGTCGAGGATATTTATAAAATCATTCCTCACCGACCTCCATTTGCCCTTATTACGTCTATAAGTGCCATTAATATTGAAGAAACGATCATTGAAGTAACCAGCAAAATAGACCCAACTGATCCTATTTTTGCCGGACATTTTCCAGGATCACCTGTTTATCCAGGGGTTATGCAAATAGAAACCATGGGTCAGGCAGGATTATGCCTCGCTTATTTTGTTAAAAACAACTCTTTAGAGATAAATGACAAAAACATACCTGTAAAAGGACTTTTCACACGAGTACACAATGCAGGGTTTAATAAAGGTGTTATGCCTGGTGACGTTCTCACTGTTAGAGTAAAATCAATCGAAGACGATGATTTTATGGGTTTAATGGCAGCACAAATTACAATTAACAACGAAATTTATTCGCACAGCATTTTAGAAGTATATTATCCTTAAACAAAACAATAAAAAAAACGTTTATGTTACAAAAACGCGTAGTAATAACAGGCATGTCAATCAATACCCCTATTGGAGACACTTTAGATGAATTTATTAATAACATGATGGATGGTAAATCTGCTGTAACTAAGTGGGATACACTTGATACATCAAAGATTTATGCAAAGGTTGGTGGAGATTTGGGCAATTACGATGTAGTTGCAAAAATAAAATCTTACAAAGGCCGTATTCCGGAAGCTACCTACGATAGACTTATAAAACTAGGAAGCAAGTCGCCTTTGTCAATCGGCATTTCATTATTGATTGCCGTAGAAGCCTTTTTAGATTCAGGATACATTGGCTCTCTAGAAGATGGAAATAATGTGGCAACAATTATTGCCGGACATAATTTAAATCAAAAATATACTTTCGAAAACCACGATGAGTTTAACGAAGAGCCTGAATTTATTGATGGTTTATTTGCATTAAATGGATTGGATACACACCACGTTGGTAGTGTAACTGATGTTTTACAATTGCACGGACCAGCTTATACCGTTGGCGCTGCTTGTGCAAGTGGTAACGTAGCCCTTCGTTGTGCAGTTGATGAAATTCAATCACACGATGTAAAAGTTGCTGCGGTTGTTGGACCAATACTTGATTTCTCTCCTTTAGATTTACAAGGTATGTGCATCTTAGGTGCCATTACTTATAAATCATTTAATGAAGAACCTCAAAGAGCAAGCAGGCCTTACGATACACAACGTGAGGGCTTTGTTCCTTCACATGGTGCGGCTTGTCTTATTGTTGAAGATTTAGAACATGCACTTGCGCGTGGAGCTAAAATTTATGCTGAAATTCTGGGTGTTGAATCTTCTTCAGATGGATGCCATTTACCACAGCCTTCTCAAATTGGTCAATCACGTTTAATGAAACGTTTATTGAAAAATGCGAATGTAAAACCAGAAGAGGTTGATTACATCAATGTTCATGCTACTTCAACTCCATTAGGAGATCTTACAGAATTAAGATCAATTAAAGATGTGTTTGGAGATCATTGCAAAACACTAAAAATTAATGCACCAAAATCAATATTAGGACATACCTGCTGGTCAGCTGCTACAGTTGAAACCGTTGCTGCGATTTTACAAATGAATCGTAACGAATTGCATCCATCGATTAATATTGATAATCTGGATCCAGAAGTGGATGTGGATGTTTGTAGAGGTGAACGCAAAAAACATAACATCGATATTTTCCTTAAAAACTCGTTTGGTTTTGGAGGATTAAATTCGATTAGCTTAATTAAGAAATACAAAGGCTAGAAATATACCACACATATGAAGATTTTTATAACAGGAGGATCAAGAGGAATTGGTCGTAGAATAGTAACCATGGCTTTGGAAAGAGGACATGATGTTGCGTTTACCTATAACAGTTCCAACACCGAACACATTAAGCAGTTGATGGATGAAACCAAAAAACTTGCACCTGATCGCATGTGTAAAGGTTATCAGTTGAATGTAAGAAACCCTGATGATGTTGTAAGAGTGACTGACGCTGTGTTGGATGATTTTGAATCAATTGATACTGTAATTAATAATGCTGCTATCAATCGCAATAACTTAGCGTTTCATATGACCGACGAAGAGTGGCATGATGTGATTGACACCAACTTAAATGGTGCATTTTATATCATTCGCCAATTTTTACCAGTGTTTTTAGCGAATCGTAAAGGTCATTTTGTTTCTGTTTCTTCAATCGCAAAAGATGGTATTTCAGGCCAAGCGAATTACAGTGCTAGTAAAGCCGGATTGATTGGTTTATCGGGGACTATTGCGAAAGAATATGGAATCAAAGGTATTACCAGTAATGTAGTGGTACCAGGTATGTTTGAAACAGACATGGTTAAAGAAACCTTAAGTGAAAACCTAAGAAAATTTTGGCTTCTGCACAATCCAATGAAACGTATGGGACATCTGGATGAATTAGCTGAGGTGGCTTTGTTTTTGGGTTCTGATGCTGCGAGTTTTGTAAACGGTCAAGTAATAAGCGTTACTGGTGGTTTGGATTGGGCTGAGTAGTGGAGTAAGTTGAACCACGGAGGCACTGAGCACACGGAGGGTCACTGAGAGGTAAAAAGTTTAATTTGTCTCGATTACCTCATACTTGTTAAAACTTTGCGGGTTAAGAACAGAATGACAATAACACAAAAATACATCAACGATATTTCATACAAAATCATTGGTTGTGCGATTGAAGTTCACAAACATCTTGGCCCAGGATTGTTAGAATCGGTTTATGAAACATGTTTTATTGAAGAGCTGAGAAATGCCGGATTATCAGTAAAATCACAAAGGTACGTTCCGGTAAATTATAAAGGAAAGGATTTGGGTGGTGTTTTAAAGCTTGATCTACTTGTTAATGATTTAATAATAGTTGAAGAAAAGGCTGTTGATCAAATTATTCCATTATACAAAGCGCAACTTTTATCCTATTTAAAACTTGCTGGGAAACCAAAAGGATTATTAATAAATTTCCACTGCGAAAATATTACTGAACAATTAGTTTCGCTTGTTACAGAAGAATTTGCGAAATTGCGGAAAGAATAATAAATAAAACTCTGTGAACCTCCGTGACCTCCGTGTCTCTGTGGTTCCCATTTGAAGGAATAAAATGAAAAAATACGGAATAGAAAAAATTAGAGTGTATCCTACAGCCCTTCAACTTAATCTTGAAGAGCTAGCAGTTGCTCGTAATTACGATGTTGAGCACATGCGCAAGGAACTTATGGTTGAAACACGCAGTGTGAATCCACCTTGGGAAGATACAGTAACGATGGCTGTTAATGCAGCAAAACCAATGCTTACAGAAGAAGATATTGCTTCTATTGGATTACTCATAGTTGGTACTGAAACGAGTTTAGATAACGAAAAATCCGTGAGTTCATGGGTTTTACAACATTTAGGTTTACCAAGTGCTTGTCGTCACTTCGAAGTTAAGATTGCTTGTTATTCTGGAACGGCCGCATTAAAAATGGCTGTGTCATGGCTTTCTTCAGGCATGGCGCGCAAAGGTCAAAAAGCGCTTATTATTAGTACGGACGAAAGTTTAAATTCTATTCACCGTCCTTGGGAATACGTTTGTGGTGGCGGTTCAGTAGCGATGTTGGTTTCCGATCAACCAGAATTTTTAGTATTAGAGACGGAAAAATTTGGTTTATATGCACATGAAGTGGCCGATGTTATTCGTCCTTTACCTTGGTTAGAAACAGGTAACAGTGAGCATAGTTTGTATTCGTACATGGAAGCACTAGCAGCGACTTATGAGGATTTTGAATTAAATGTCGGCACTATTGATTACGATTCTTATTTTAAATACCATGTTTATCATGTACCATTTAGTGGTATTAGCTACCGTGCGCACAAACAATTAATGCGTATGAGTAATTATGATGTAACGGATGAAGCGATTTTAGAAAGTTGGACAAACAAAGTATCTCCTTCCATTAATTTTTCAAAACGTATTGGTGGTACTTATGGAGGTAGCGTTTTTATTGCATTACTCTCAACTATAAGCGTGGTAAATGATTTAAAAGCAGAAGATAGAATAAGTGTGTTTTCATACGGATCTGGTTCTTGCGCTGAATTTTATGTGATGCAAACTACCGCAAAATCAAAAGAAATTGCATTGGGTACGGGCTTAACAGATTTAATCAGCAAACGTTTTCCTATTACCGTAAAACAATACGAGGCAATGGAACTAGCGCGTGAAGAACGTATTAAAAGCCGTGAATTCACTCCTGATTACAATGCTGTAGAAGGCTTGTATGAAAAGGCTTACAAAGGTAAAGGCTTATTGACTTATACAGGAACAAAAGATTATTATAGGAGTTACGCCTTTAGTTAATCATGTATAAAGAAATAAATATTCCGGAAGTTCTAAATCCCGCATCTATTAGCAGTTTAAATGCGCAGTTACTCGAATGCGAAAATCAAAATGTGCGCTTTGTTGTATTAAAAGGGAGTAGTTCTATTTTCTGTAACGGACTCGATTTATCTTGGGTTGCCAACAGCGAAGAGGCTGATCATCATCATGACATGAAACACTATGCAGACTTTTTAAAAAAGTTGCAATGCGGTAAATTTATTTCTATTGCTTTGGTAAAAGGCGTTGTATCTGGTGGGGGAATGGGGGTAGTGTGTGCTTGTGACCACGTGGTGGCTGATGAATCGAGTACATTTTCTTTACCCGAAGGTTTATTAGGATTAATACCAGGAATGATTTTACCTTCTTTGTTAAACCGCTTGAGTCCGCAGCTGGTTAAAAAAATGGTATTTACCGGAAAAAAATATTCTGTTTCTATTGCAAAAGAATTTGGCGTTGTTGACGAAATTACAAACGACCAAGAAAAAGCACTGACAGATGCAATTAATTCAATGCGATCGTGTAAGCCCGATGCAGTGAATGATATAAAAGAAATCGTTTATACTTCGAATGCTAATAAAGATGAGCTTGCTGTAAGAGGCATGAATATTCTGAATAAACGCTTACAAGAACCCGATATAAAACAGAGATTAAAAGATATTTCTGATTTTATGTAGTCCGGCATCTCTTTACCACAGAGTAACGGAGATCACAGAGTTGCACGGAGTTTTTGATAGTTTGTATCACTTACTGCCAACTGCTGACTGCCAATTGATTTCTTAGTGATTCTCAGTGCTCTTAGTGCCTCCGTGGTTAAAACAGTCGAGCGCCAACTGCCAACCAATTTCTTAGTGCTTCTCAGTGTCTTAGTGGTTATTTTCCCCGCAGATTAAATCCCAAACTCTTCACGATTTTTATACATGTAAGAATATCCCTCAATAAAGTTATATCCTTTATCTGCATTAATGGTTTGACCTCTAATACCGTCCATTAAACCGCTGCACATGATGTAAGCCACATTCGCCACTTCTTCAAGATCGACGTGTGTGCCTGGAATATCATATTTTTCAATAAATTCTTTCCACTCTTTTCCTACAGTCATTAATAAAGAATCTGTAATAACAGGACGTGTACGAAGAATGTTGAAGATCACAGCTTCATCGTAAAAATGGTAATTCAAATATTTTACCAAAACTTCGTTTAAAGTTTTTGTCGCAGCAGCAAAATCGTAGTTCACATAAAACCTATCAGGACCATGAGATGAAAGACCCATCACGTATTTAGGATATTTTCCTAAAATGGTTTTCATTTGGCGTGTGTATTCAATCATTGGCCAACAGCTGTATTCAATACTTTTAAGAAGAGCGGCTTCACTATAATCGTCGATGCCTTTTACAAGATTTGCAAAAGAAACGTTTGAAATAAAAATATCTACTGTGCCAAAACGCGTTTTAATTTCGTTCATTAAATTGGCAGTGTCTTCGTTATTGATAACATCCGACTGAATTAAAAAAGGCTCAGGAAGATTTTTTGCTTTAAACTCATTTAAAAAATCAGAATCTTCGATACTTCCCCAACCATACGTGATAATGCACTGATCGCCATGTTCGGCAAATTTAAATGCAATTTCTTTTCCAATTCCTTTAGTTCCTCCTGTTATGAGAACTACACGTTTTGTTTTCTTATCTGACATAGTTTTCTTTTATAATTTTTAAAATTTCGTCTTCGTTAAAAGTTAATTCATGCATCATGGTTTCAATGCTATATGTTTCTTCAAACAATTTACGGCGTTGCATACTTTGATAACGTTTTAAAACGGCTAAAGCTTTTCTAGGCTTTTCAGCCATTGATTCCGCTAAAGCATTTGCTTTTTCAAGAACATCTTCTTTTGGAAGAATATAATTAAAATTTGTTTTTCCAATTAAGTCCCTGCCCTGATAAAACTTACCAGTATACTGCATCTCTTGGGCGATAGCAGGAGACATATAATGTTCCATTAATTTGGTAATTCCCATACCTGGTGTAAAACCCATATTCATAAAAGAACAGCCGTAGCGACTTTCTTCTGCAAGCACAGCAACATCGGCACATAGACCCAAAGCCAATCCGCCTCCTATTGCGTGGCCTTCCATCGCAGAAATCACAGGAATGGGAATATCCAACATCATTTTCGAAAGAATGATATCCACCGGTTTAAGTTGGCGTTTGCAGAGTTTCACAAGCGTATCCATATCTGCCCCAGAGCAAAATACTTCAGGAAGGCCTTTTAAAACCAGCACTTTTATGGCATCGTTTAATTTTATGGAGTGTAAGCATTCCACCAAAGATTCAACAAATTCAGGCGTTAAGGCATTTTTGCTTCCCGCATCCGCCATAAAAAGAGTGAAAACGCCATTTGACTCAGACGTTAGGTTTATTGAACTATTCTTTGAAGTCGATCCCATTCGTATAAAAGCTTCTCGTACTAGTTGCTTATTCAACTAATATTTAACATTAGCGGGCAAAAATAACAAATAATTGGGCTCTAAAGGCCTTGTTTATCAATTTTCGCGTAAACGTGAATAAAAATATATATTTTGTTTATTAAAAATATGAATAACAAGTGAATTTTATTAATTTTGGCCTTTACTCAATTAGTTATAAAAAATATAATATTTAGTTTACATGGAAAGAGGAGAAATCTTAAAAGTTATTGAAAAGCATTTGGCTAAGTCCGTACCGGGTATTGCCGCAGGAATTGACCCTGAAAAAAAATTCACAGATTACGGTGCTAACAGTTTAGATATCGTAGAAATTGTTTCAGGATCTATGCGTGAGCTGAAAGTAAAAATACCACGTACCGAATTATCAGACATTCAGAACATTTCTGGATTAATTGACAAATTCGAAGCATTTGCACCTAAAACTGCATAATTATGAGTTTCCCGGATTTCTCAGGTAAGGTTGTACTTATTACCGGTGGAACCAGGGGTATAGGTTTAGAAACAGGGCTCTCCTTTGGAAAAAGGGGAGCCTTGTGCGTACTTACATACAGCTGGGGAGACCATGATGAGCAAGCTATACTTAACCGCTTCAAGGAAGTAGGAGCTCCTACACCGATGTTAATTCAGGCGGATGTAGTGAATAATGACGACACAACGGCATTATTAAATAAAATAAAAGAACGCGCGTCAAAGGTTGATATATTTATTAGTAACGTAGCCGTTGCTGCTTCTGTTAGGAGTTTTGATGATCTTTCTTTAAAAGGATTAAAACAAAGTATTTCGTATTCAACATGGCCAATGGTTGGCTATACAAAAGAAATTTATAAAGTTTTTGGTGTATATCCCAAGTATATTTTAGGAATGTCATCAACAGGCCCTGATAATTATTCCATGGGTTACGATTACGTTGCAGCTTCTAAATCTTTGATCGAATTATTTGCTAAATATCTTAATTACCATCTTCGTGGACACGATGTTTGTGTAAATGTTGTGCGTTCTCGTGCAATAAAAACAAAATCTTTAGAAGATACATTTGGTAAAGATTTAGCAGAATTTGTAGAAAAATTTATGCCAGATAATTTCTGGATTTTACCAGAAGAATTG
The DNA here is from genome assembly GCF_029625215.1 of Aurantibacillus circumpalustris. GTDB lineage: Bacteria > Bacteroidota > Bacteroidia > B-17B0 > Aurantibacillaceae > Aurantibacillus > Aurantibacillus circumpalustris. Next base: position 3,954,505 of record NZ_CP121197.1, on the reverse strand, counting down.
TCGGAAGCCATTGTTGGTCTTTGTTCTGGTTATTGTGATGCCATTAGTGGCGAAACAGTTACCGTTGATAAAGGCACGACCTTCTTCGATAATTTGATGGAAATTTATAACCGATCTCAAAAAAACAAACTTAAATCAGCTTAGTTATGTCAACAATTGATGAAACAATGTCGAAGCACCTTCAGGATAATTTTTCGAATTATACCTACGACATGTTTATGATGAATATGTCTTCTGAATTAGAAGAAATGGATTTATTTTCAGAGTGGGTAGATATTCTTAATAAGAAAGATCTTTACACCTTTGAAGCTGTGCGCTCTGCGGCACAAAAAACAGAAATAGATTTAGCGAGACAAAATGGTGAGAATGTTCACATTATAAATTTATCGAGCTACAATTATCTTGGTTTCAGTTACCATCCAGATGTTATCAAAGCAGCACAGGATGCGGTGGGAAGATACGGTCTTGGTGCTTCTAGTTCTCCTGTTATTAGTGGAACGTATTTAGTGCACAAACAATTGGAAGAAGCACTTGTGAATTTCTTTGGTTTGCCTGATCGCGGGGTTTCTTTGTTTACAGCTGGATACAGCGTAAACTTAGGAGCAATTTCTGCTTTTATTAAGCCGGGTAATCATGTGGTAATGGATGAAGCTTCACATATGTCAATCATCGAAGGTGCAAAACTTTCAGGTGGTGAAATGACGTATTTTAAGCACAACGACATGGCGCACTTAGAAGAAATTCTTAAAAAAGTGTGTGATGGATTTACACGTGTATTAATTTGTATTGAAGGATTGTATAGTGGAGATGGAGATTATGGAAATGTAAAAGGAGTTGTTGAACTCGCAAAAAAATACGGAGCGTATACTTTGGTGGATGAAGCACATTCAGCTTTAGTTGCTGGAGAACATGGCAGAGGCGTTTGCGAAATGCAAGGTGTTTTAGCCGATGTAGATCTTTATGTGATGACATTTAGCAAAGCGTTTGGTGGAGTTGGAGGAGGCGTGTATGGAAAAAAAGAAATTATCCAATACATGAACTGGTATGCAAAATGCAGAATGTTCTCTTGTGCTTTAGATCCTGCTGTTACAGGTGGAATGGCGAAAGTGGTCGAATTAGCTGGTACTGAACTTGGAAAAGAAAGAAGATTAAGAATTAAGGATAATGCAAATTATTTTAGAAGTTTACTTCAAGACAAAGTGCATGTGGGGGGAAATGATTCGTGGGTAGTAATTGTAAACTTTGGTAACGAGGCGAAGACATTAAATCTAAACGATTTTTTACAACGTGAAGGATTAGATACAAGTATCATTCAGTTTCCTGCGGTACCTAAAGGTGGAGCTAGAATCCGCATGTTTGTTACTTCAGAGCATACACACGCACAATTGGATAAAGCAGCAGATATTATTTTACGTGCCGCTGAAAAATTTGATTTCTTAAAAAAATAATTTATGGAAAAAGTTGCATTAGTTACCGGAGGCTCATCCGGACTAGGATACGCACTAGCAGAATTACTTGGTAAAGACGGTTACTCTGTTGTAATTGTAGCCAGAAATCAGGAAAAAATTACGGCTTCGGTTGCAAAATTAGCAGCGCAAAATATAAAAGCAAAAGGAATTTCTTGTGACATCACAGATGAAGCAGGCTTGAAAAAGGTAGCTGAACAAGTTAAGTCGGAGTACGGAAAAATTGACTACCTGGTTTTAAACGCGGGTGTTGTGACTACTAAATTGGTTTCTGATTATACAAGTGCTTCAGAAATGAAACAAGATCTTGAAATTGATTTATGGGGAACGATTCTTTCTGCGCATACCTTTTTACCTTTATTGGTAAGCGGTACTAAAGTGCTGATGATTTCTTCAGGCTTTGGTTTAATGGGTGCTGCGGGTTACTCTATGTATTGCGCTGCGAAGGCCGGTGTAATTAATTTTGGCGAATGTTTACGTCGCGAATTACTAAGCAAAAAAATAAATGTTTACGTAGCTTGTCCTGGTGACATGGATACACCTCAGTTTCACAATGAGGTAAAAAATGCACCGGAGTGGATGAAAAAAGAAACACCGCGTAAATTGATGAAAACAGAAGAGGTTGCCGTTAAAATATTAAAACAAGCAAAAGGCTCTAAAAAATATTTAATCGTTCCTTCGGGCGATGTAAATCTTTTAGTTGTGTTGAGTAAAATTCTTCCACGAAAATTCAGAGATTCTTTATTAGACGGAATGTTCCCGAGACCTTAGTACTTACAATTCTTATTGAGTAATATTTGACAGGCAGTTTTTTAACTGTCTGTTTTTTTTGCTGATAGCGATGGTAAATAAAATTATGTTATAAACATGATTTTATTAATTCAGGAACTTATAGATCAAATTCAAATTATTGGTAGGAATTACAAATTCCTTGAGATGCCTTTTACCGCAGGATTGCAAATCCTTCGGAGCGCGGGAGGTTAAGGCTTGTGTATTGGCCAAAGCATTGGTTTAAATATAAACAAGATTTTGGAGTTTTGCCGCTACGTTTCATAGCAGCATATCGGCTATTTCTTAACCGTTAAATCACATAAAATTTTTTTCATTAACACGGCTTTTTCTTCCTTTCTGGTTGTGATTTCCGTTTTTTGTGAGTTTATCTTTTAATAAAAGTTATGGTTTTATTTATTCCATTGATTTCAACTGTATATACGCTCTGAGACCTTAAATTTAATAGTGTCCTGATCTCCTTTGGTATAACGATAAATTGTCCATTGGAAACGTATCCACAAAAATGCCCTATAAATTTTTTCTGTCCACCTTGAATTGTTACATAAATTTCTTCTCCCATAAGCCTCTTACCAAATACCTGTTTTACTAAATTTGGCAGACAAATTGGCATTATTTTATTCTTTGGCACTTTTGTTAAAAGTGATTGAGGATACTTTTTCAAACGATGATTAATCAAATTTATGCGACTTTCCTTACTAGCAAATCCAATTACTTTGTATAGACCTATAATCTTGCCTAATTCGCTACCATTTGACGTTTGCTGTTCAGTTCTTTCAAAAATTTTATCTTTCTCCGTTGAATTTAAAGTAAAGTCCGTCGAGCTTTTAATAGCTTTAATTATCTTTTCAACTTCTGTATGATAACTGTCCCCGATAAAATTCAGTTTATCATTTTTTAGAGTAAAGGTGATTTTAGAAAAATCTGCTCTAAATAAATCCTGGAGACCTTTGGGAATATCCGTTTTCCTTAATAGAACTGGAATAATTTTTCTTAATGTTTTTTTATCAAAATTTTTAATAGCCTCATTAATTTCAGCCTCTACCCACTCACTGCCTTTAATATTATCGGAAAGTATGACTAAAAAATGGGAAGACGAACCTAAACCCAACATTAAGGAATCATAAAGTTTGTCTCCTACTTTGAGTTCGTCTTCATCAATCCAAGTATCTATTTCATTAAGGTCTAAATCTTCTTTCAGTTTTCTAACAAATGCTTTATCCTTACTACTGTGTGATATGAAAGCTTTTAATTTCGCCATAGCTATATAAAAAATTAAGAATGTTTGGCCTTATCTCCTAAAATCGCTTCTCCCTTTACAAACCAAGAAAGCCCAAAAAACCATAAGGCAACTGCCTCGCACCAAAACACAGGTTTTAAATCGTAAAGATCGCATTTTGGATGAGGTAGTAAATAAGCAATAATTATTAAAACACACATTATCATAACTATTCCGCAAAACTTATAGATTTTATTTCTTGTTTTTTTTTCAAGTGTCCAATTTTCCTTTTTTTTGTCACTTTCTGTAAACAGAAATAAAGAAAAAAATGCGAGTGTCAGGAAGAAACCGCAAGCGCAAGCCAGATGTATGTAGCCTATAGTATCTGTATTGGACAAGCATATTCCTGGTGTTTTATATGTTGTTGGGAAAAACGCAACACCTAAACCGCAAATACTAGCGATTTTACTGGCTATAAAATCCCTTTTATCTTTTTTGTTATAACCGTTATAAGAAAATAGAAACAAGGATGTCATACAAAGTGTTCCGACAAAAAAGTCTCGCATTCCGGTATGATAATAATGACTTATGGAAATTTGCAATTCCTCACGCTTTACTAGGGAATAAATTATCAGACCGATTGGCTGTATAATTCCTAGCAATCCTGTCAGCCATCTTAACGTCATATAATTAATGACAAGTTGATTTTTTTCTTCTACGGATTCAGACATAATCTTAAATGGTTAGTAAGTAATTTTCAAAAAAATAAAACGCTGAGAACAAAAGAAATGGGAGTCGATTCAAATGTATGATTTTTTTGTAAAGAAAAAAGAGCTGGTTTGCCGACACTTTTTTTGATTTTTAAACTCTAGTTGTGCTTTCGATCTCTTTTATTCCTTTGTCTGATATGCAAGCTGAAAACTCTCTTGGCCTGAATAATTCACCCTTAACCAAGTGGTTTTGAATCAAAAAATTCCCTACTTCAGTAAGTGAAAATCCATGCATGAAGATTATCTCAGATAAATTATATCTTTTTATTTCTCCATCCGATTTATAGCGACCAAAAAAGTACTCTAAAATATCTCGTTTAACTTTAGCATAATGTTGTTTCATTCTACTTCCCATATTACAAAAATGAACTGTTTTTTATTAAAAACAAAAAATCATGAACTTTAAGAGCGACTCTTCAGAAACATTCATTTAATTTTTTTGGTTTAATACGTTATTAATAGATTACCCTTATCTTTAAAATACCAAAACAGGATTTAAATAATAAGTATGTCAACAGGAACTGTTACAGTGAGGTTGAGACCTATCAAGTTTGCATTTATTGTAGATTATAAAAAAAACAACGATCTATTAGACGTTATTAAGGCAAACACATTTTTGTGGGCTGGACAGCACAATGCCGTTATTCCTTTTTTCAAAAGAATCCCTAATGTTCTTAAAGACACCTTGAAAGGTATAACCACTGAAGAATTCATTGAAAACTATATCGAAACCTTTGATCCAGACATAATCGTTAATGTAAATCAGGTCGATCTTAAGAAAATTAACTTTAGAGGGCGAAAAGTTATAAATTTTAAAGAAATTCTTGATGGATTAGAAAGGACTGCTTTACCGAAATATGGTATTGGTTTATTTGAAATATTAGAACAATATGTGACTGATGAATTTAAATTTGTTCCGAAATATCCGCCAAAGATTACCATTCCTGAATTTGACTCTAGTGCGGAACTACTTCTTTCTGCTATTTTCGGTGTAATGCCAGACAAAGTGGAAAAATCTTTTTGGACAAGCTTTTCGAAACTCTTAGATGCAAAAAAGGAGGTGGTTAGCACTTCGAATTTTGGTAAATTTCTTACTCGATCCGATTTGTTTTTGAGGCGGCTTTCGTTTCTTTACATAAAAAATGATTTCAAAATTAATCGTGAAGAGAGTCAATGTATTTTATTTGTTGATAGTAAAAATGCACTTGATGTGATAACCTATTGGAATTTGAGGGCTTTAGGATGGAGAATAATTCCTATTCCGAAGCAAAGTTACAGATCTCAAGAAACTAAAGAATTAATCGTTAAATTTATTGAAGAACACTATGAAGTATTTAGCGCTAATCCAAATGTATTTAGAACTGCAAAAGTCATAAAGGCGCCTGGGGTTGAGAAGCATGAATTTGATACATTCATAAAATATTTAAAAGAGATCGTAAATCCCAGCCTTAATTTAAGTAGCCCAAAATTTCTTGTTCAGGCTTTGATACCCAGAATGTGGTTGAAATGGTCTCACACTTCTGATTTTATTCATAACATTGACCTAATGGCAGATGAAAAGAGAACCGAGCTAACTGTACAAAAGGAGAGGATTGAAGTAGAGGTGCTTGCACCTAAATTTTTTAATTATGACTTTCCAAGAAGTGGGGAGTATTATTTTGTAAATGAAATAAACTATAACTTATACAGTTCCTCTGCTCTGAATGCCGAAGTGATACCTCAAGGAATAAAAAACCACTTATTCAGTTACACAAGCTTTAGAGATGAATGGCGAATTTCGAAAAATGGAGTTTTATATTTAGCAAATAATTATGAAAGGAATGTAGGCTTTTTAATTCCTAAAGCTGATGAAATAATGATTAGTTGGTTTAAGCAATCAGGGTTTATTGCGGAAAAGTCTTATGCGGGGAGACTTACCGAACAAATGTACTTTCAACTGGAAGGTAAATACGGAGTTATGCTAACAATTGGAAGAGAAGGGATAGTAGATCTTTTGGATCAGTTTAAAAACAACATCCACCTAAAAGCATCAGAGGTGCTAGGTAAATTAAAAAAGATAATTCAAATTCAGAAATTGTTCTTTAAAGCTAGTGATTTGATGCAACAATTAACTGATAAAAAAATATTTGAATTAGGTTTTGAGATTCAATGTCCAATATGTACACAAAGGAATTGGTATGCGTTAAACAGTTTAGCGGAAGAATTAAGATGCTATAAATGTCTGTCAACTTTTACAACCCCTGTTCATAGTCCAAGTGAAATTGTAACGGCATATAAATCTAAAGGCCCTTTTGGATTACCGAATCGTTCCTATGGAGCTTACAGTGTATTATTATCACATAATTTTTTCACGTTGCATGCTCACTATCCAACGACTTCGCTTTTTAGCTTTAATATCAAAGGTATAGAAATAAAAAACTCAATTGAAGTTGATTTAGGTCTTTTTTTTCAAGAAAACCGTTTTGGGGTTTCTGAAACATATTTAGTTTTGGCAGAATGTAAAACGAATAATGATTTTGAAGCTAACGATTTTAAAAAGATGAAAATTTTGAATGGCCTATTCCCTGGGTCGATTTTACTTTTCGCTACTTTAAAAAATCACTTAAATGATAAAGAAAAAAAGGGGATTAGAACGCTGATAGATTCAATTAACAGAAAGTCTAAAAAAATCACAAAAAATGGAAATGTACTCATACTTACAAAAACAGAATTGGTTGCATATCATCAACCTCCTTATTGCTGGAGTAATGAAATTAGAGGGCGTTACGAAGGAATTAGCTCTGTTAACAATAATATAATTGGGTTATGTAATGCAACACAAGAAATTTATTTGAAATGATAACAGTATCACTAAGCCCTCTGTTGACCATAAAGAACCATCTCCCCAGCACCACCCCAACGCTCGCTCCGCAGGTTCCGATAACTATCGGAATGCAATCCTGCGGTATACACTGCACAGACTTCGGATTTTTAATCCACATAAACCCTTATCATTCGTTGGAGTAGACATACTACTTCTATTAAACTTTCCATTCCATGATAATTAATGTTGATGAATACAAGCGGCCCTTCTTTCCTACTTCTTCTGAATATTAAGCTACAGTGTAGCGAAGTTTTGAGACTTAAGGATATATATCTTCAGTGACTTTCTACATTAAGGTAGTTTTGTACCATTTCAATAGCTTCTACCGTCAATATATGCTTTAAAGTGTGTGTGAAAATTTGTATCTTTATAAAGCATAAAATTAAATTTCATGAACCTTTCTGCCGAAAAATTAAAACTTACTCAACTAATTTTAAACATAGAGAGCAAAGATTTGATTGAGAAAATAAAAAATCTTATCAAAACTGAGGATGCTGATCTTTGGGATGAACTCAACGATAAAGTAAAGGCAGATGTTGAATTTGCTTTGATGGAACTCGACAATGGTGATGGTATTTCAAATGATCAAGTCATGGAAAAGTATGAGAAATGGCTAAAAAAATAGTTTGGTCTACAAGAGCAATTTCCAGTTTTGATAAAATAATAGCGTATCTCGAAAAAAAATGGACATGAAAGGAAATTTAAAAAGGTCATGAAAAAAATGGAAGTTCTGGGGGTTCGAATTCCTATTTCTCCGCCCAAATAGCATTAAAAGATAATAATTTTGTTCAATAATAAAGAAATGCAAAATATGAGAACGAAAAGTAAAATTGGTTTTCTTGTTATGATAGTGTGCCTTTTAACTATTAGCACGGCTTGCAGAAAGGATAAACTGCCTGATGATTTAGAACCTATAAAAGAATTATTTGATGGGGATGGTGTTTGGTATGTTGATAAATACATTGCTAACGGACTAGATTCTTCAGCTTATGCATTCCCTTCTTTAAACTCTAATAAAGAGATAGCTCGTATGGTCTTTAAAAGTAAAAAGGCTAAAGATTATCCTAGCCCTATTGTGAACGGAACCGGTTATGAAAACCTATTTGAATACAAGTCAGGCGAAAATGGACTTAAGTTTTTTAATGGAATATCAGATTGCGATAATCATACAGAAGGCGGTTGCGCCATGAATGTTTTTAGGCTATGGTGCGGGGGTTCGTATTGGATAATTACCTCGCTTAGCAAAAACAGAATTGAAATGAGTTGCAAGCATGACGGCCTGTATAACCGCGACATAGCAGGTAATTATAATCTTGTTTTAGTGAAATGATAAATAGAAAGAACATAGCCGCCTTAGTTTATTTTTCAATTACTATTTTATTTTTTACTAATCGTGAAAAAATTCCGCTCCGCAGGTTCTTATAACTATCGTTTTGTAATCCTGCGGCCTAAGTAAAATCTGAATTTTTAATTCACTTAAACCCTTATCATTCGTTGGGGTAAGCACATTACTTTTATTAAACTTTCTTTTCCTTGATAATTAATGCTGATGAATGCAAGCACTCTTTTGGCTTCGTGGCAAATCTAGATTTTATTGAAGATTTTTTTATTATAATTATTTAATAAATAAAATATTTGCTCTTAAACTCTCAATCACTTTTTTTGGGAGCATATGTAGTATTGCGTAATACGGCATTTGAAACACCCCGCTGGTTATTGTAACCTGCAGAGCAAGGAGGTTTCCGTAATTCAATATGTATGGAAAAGGTTTTAAATTCAAAAAATATAGGGGTTATAGTTGTTAAATTACGATGCAATAAATTTTTGTGTTTAGATTGATATTTTTATTATCTTAGAAATACATTAAATCCTAAACTATGGGGAAAGAAAATTACTTTCAATCCTGTGGCTGTAAGAGCATAATTGCCACTAGGAATTTATCTCTCAATTTCGCGATTCTGCTCGCAGGGAATTCATACTCACAGAAGGCTTTGACTTTTAAGCCTTGCAGAGTTATGGGCGCCATTGGTTCTGCGCAATTACAAACCAAAAACTCTCACTCAACAAGTAACCTTATGAGATCTGTAACCGTTTATAAACAAAACAGAGAACAGTTTGTCTTGCCTGCACCAGGTATATGGATCACAGAAACGCGTATTACAGGGCATTACAACCCGAGTGGTGGCGGTAGTCCTGGTGCAGACTAGTGTAGTGACAGATTAAAAATTGAAAACAGTAATTCCCTCAAACTAAAACAAACAGTATCATGAAAAAAAATATTTACAAATTATTTTCAAACGCAAAACGAGGATTTTTTGCCCTTGCATTGATCATTTTTTTGGGTACGGCATACTCACAAACAACCTACACTTTCGTGTACACAGGAAGTTCACAAAACATATCCCTCCCGGCAGGTAATTATTCAATAGAGTGTTGGGGTGCCGATGGCGGAAAGGGTTATCAAACAAGTCAAATTGCCAATAGTGGCAGAGGAGGATATTCTTCTGGTATCCTTAATCTAACGATTGGACAAACTATATATATTTATGCAGGCGGAGCGGGAACAGACGCTAACGGTACAACGGTAGGACAAATTTGTGCCGGGGGATTCAATGGTGGTGGTGCGTCTGGTGCAAATAATTATGTTACTACAACATCATACCGTGCCGGCGGCGGTGGCGGTGGTACTGATGTACGTGTTGGAGGTACTGCGCTAAGCAACCGTGTTATTGTTGCTGGTGCTGGTGGTGGCGGCGTTTATAGCATTTCTTATCCAGGTGGAAATGGAGGAGGAGCATCAGGAGGAAACGGTGGAAATACTTACAATGGAGGCGGTGGCACACAGCTTGCAGGCGGACTCGCTAGTGGAAGCACTGGTAATATAATTGGAACAAACGGAGCATTGGGTTTAGGTGGAGATGGAGGTACAGCAGCTTCTAAGTCTGGCGGCGGCGGTGGCGGCGGCGGTTATTATGGTGGTGGTGGCGGTGCTACTGGCAATAGTTCATCATCGCAAGGCGGTGGTGGTGGTGGCTCTGGCTACATTGGTGGAGTAACTAGTGGTACAACTATTATGTTCGGTCAAACCGGTTATGTTGCCAATCCAGATCTTACAGGAAACGGCAGAGTGCTCATTACAGAGTTATGCAGCATTACCATCTTTTCTTCAGGAACCAATACTTCAAACCCTTCAATTTGCAGCGGACAATCACTCACCCTTACAACCAATGCAACAAGCAATTATTCATGGAGTACGGGACAGACTACCAGTTCTATTGTAGTGGCGCCAACCACCAATACGGTTTATTCTCTTGCAGCAACAAGTTCTTTAGCCTGTAATGCAAATGCCAGTAAAAGTGTCAGCGTAACTTCCGGCCTGCCTGTCATGAGTATCTCAAACCCTAGCAATACTATTTGTCCAGGTCAAACGGCAACCCTAACTGCCAGTGGCGCTGCAACCTATACATGGATGAATTCTGGAGTTGTAAACGGACAATCGTTTACGCCGTCTTCAACTACTATTTACACGGTTAACGGACAAAACCCTTGTGGCGTAGCGTCTGCCACCACTGCTATAACCGTGACACCGGTTCAGATAACTGTTTCTGCCACCTCTACGTTGGTATGCCAAGGTGTAACAACTACTTTAACAGCGGCATCTTCGGTGAGCAATTATACCTGGTATCCGACTAACAGTACTGGGATTACCGCCATTATAGCTCCAGCAAGCAGTATGGTATATACTGTATTCGGATCGGATGGAACTTGTTCAGGAACTGAAACTGTGACAATAAACACGAAGCCCAGTCCCACCATTACCATTGTAAGTAGCGCTCCGGCTGTTTGTGAAGGACAATCCTTAACCATGAGCGTTAATGGAGCGAGTACATACACATGGATGCCGGGGAATGTGAATGGGAACACAATCACAGTCAGTCCTTCCACTTCAACGTTATATGTTGTTACTGGCGAGAATACGGTGGGTTGTACTTCTACACAGCAGCAGTTGGTGGTTGTCGATTCTCCTCCTATAATAAATATCAATGCAAATCCAACTTTATTGTGTTCAGGTGCAACTGCAACAATCACTGCAAGTGGAGGCGATTCTTATGTATGGACAGGTGGTCCTTCAACAGCCATCTACGTAACCACGGTGAATGCCACAACAGTTTTTACCGTAACAGGTAGTCATATTACCAATACCTGCACAACTGAAAAAACGGTTACCATCTCGGCTATTGTTCCGAATCTCACATTACCGACCAATACCAATGTATGTGCCGGAAAAAGCGTAACGGTATTCGCCAGCGGCGCCAATAATTATTCCTGGAATTCCACATCTACCGGAAACATTGGTGTTTACACTACACAACCTGCTCAAAGCCTAATAGTAACGCTAATAGCTACGACAAGTACTTTGTCTGTTAATTGTCCTGTTACCCATACCTTCGCTATCGTAGTAAATCCGCTTCCTACTTTGTCAGTTTCGCCGCAACGGGAAACCATTTGCAAAAACGAAACCAATACACTTTCTGTTAGCGGAGCTCAGAATTATACCTGGACTGGAGGTAGCAGTAATAGTATATTGATCATCACACCTACTATCACCGGACAAACATATACAGTTTTGGGAATTGATGCCAATGGTTGTGATAATACAACTTCCTATCAGGCAATTGTGAGTTCCTGCACAGGACTTAGCGAGGTTTCAAAAAGCCTAACAGGTATTCTTGTTTATCCTAATCCGAGTGAAGGAAACTTTAGCATTCAATCAGACAGACCTCTTGAGCTATTGCTGATAAATGCTTTAGGACAAAAGACCAGTGTTATCAGTCTCAATGTGGAAAATAATTTCAAATATGAAGTAAGGGATTTAATACCAGGTATTTATTTTGTAGCTGATCAAAACAGCTCTTCAAATAATGCTACAAAAATCATCGTCCATTGATTTACCGAGAATAAAATAAAAAAGGCCGTCCATTTGGATGGCCTTTTTTATTTTCTTATTCTCGTCTTGAAAATAAGTTGACACCAAAACAACTTATTTATGGAAAAACAATGAAACAAAGAAACGACGCAGTCAGGAACAGTAAAATAAATCGATTGAAACAACTAACATTTCTTAATAAATATTCGCCAGTTTCTGAAGGTGTTATTAAATTGATTACTGAGAGTGGAAGTTTTCATTCATACAATAAGAATGAACTAATATTAGCAGAAGGTAAATACAACGCTTTTGAGTATTTTAAATTAGACTGTATTTCTCATTGATAAGAAAGATATTCACGCATTTTTTAATTCATTTTAAGCTCTTGTCATTCGTCGAGGTAAACACATTGCTTCTATAAAACTTTCTATTCCATGGTAATTAATTGTATATGATTGGTTATTATCATATATTCAAATACAATGAAACCTTTATTTTTCTGACAGTATTAAATGAGTAATAAAAGCATCTTTTGATTTTTTTTCAAAAAAAACTTCTATCCACCCAAAGGTTCGCATCGCAATAAATATTTCAAAATTTAAAATTCAACGTGCGTATTTGAGTAGTTTGAATTCATAATTATGAAGAAATATTATTTATTGATTTATTTCAGTTTATTAAACTCAGTTGAATTTCGTCAATTTTAAACATTAGCATTCATCAACTTTTTGAAAAATAAAAATTGACGCATGTCAATTTTATTTTCTGTAACATCGTCTGTATATATAATAAAATAGGTAGTTACAGCGGGTATAGTTTTTTTCTAATAAAAAAAATTAAACAAATTTTATGAATGTGTTTTTGGTGTCGACTTATTTTTTTTAATAAGTTTGTTTAAGTACGATCTATTTTAATAACAATTTAATATTTTACACATGAAAAAAAATTACCAAATCACGAAAGTGTTTTTCGCCTGTTTACTGCTTTTTAGTATAAAGGCTTTTGCACAATTATCAGGAGTTGTTACCATTAACGATGCAGCACCTGCATCAGTAACAAATTTTACAAGTTTTACTGCGTTTGCAACCGCACTAAATTCAGGTGGGGTTACAGGGCCATTAACTGTAAATGTTGATCCTTCTTCAGGACCTTATGTTGAACAAGTTAGTTTTACGCAAGCGTCTGGTATTTCTTCAACTAATACCGTTACCATTAACGGAAATGGCCGTGTATTAACTTTTGGTGCGACCTCCTCTAGTAATCGTCATACATTGGTTTTAAACGGCGCGGACTACATGTTCTTTAATAATTTAAATATTATTGGAACAAGTTCAAGTTATGGTTTAGTGGTTCATTTATGGAATCAGGCTAACAACAATGAATTTCTTAGTTGTACCATCACGGCTCCAATAAATTCGAGCTCATCAAATTTTGTACCATTTTCTATTAGTGGTTCTGGTACGAGTGCTACGAGTTCAGGAAATTCGGGTAACAATAATGTGGTGAATTCATGTACGATTACAGGTGGATACTACAATACCGTTATTTATGGTAATTCTGGTACCCCTAAAAATACAGGCAATAAAGTAATAAATTCCAACTTAACAGAATTTTATTATTATGGTTTACGTAATTATTACAGCGAAAATACAATTGTAAGTAGCAACATTATCGATCGGCCTACGCGTAGTTCGGTTTCAACTTTTTATGGTATTTACTGTGGAGCAGGAACCATCGATGCACTAATAAATGGAAATCACATTAGAAATCCATTTGGAGTTTCGCCAACGAGTGTATCTACTGGTTATGGGATTTATTTTTCTTCTTCAGCATCTTCTGGTCACGAAAATTTAATAGCAAATAACATTATTTCAGATATTAGTTCAAATGGTACTTTTTATGGAATCTATGTTAATACATATACTTATAATAAAATTTATCATAATACTGTAATCATAGATGGGCCAGGTAACACTTCAGGCACTACTTATGGTATTTATTCAAGTACGTCAACCAGTCCTGTTCACAATAACATTGTAGTAATTGATCGTGCAGGTAGTGGTACTAAATATTGTTTATATACAAGTTCTTCATCAAGTGCATGGAATTCTGATCACAATGTTTTTAATATGTTATCTACTTCAGGAACAAATGGTCTTGTTTATGCTGGCACAAATTACACGAGTTTAGCAACTTGGCAAGCAGTTTCTTCTCACGATATGGGAAGCTCTGAAGCAGATCCAGTATTTAGTAATCCTGCTGGTTGGGATTTCGCGCCAACTGCTACAGTGGTTAACAATATGTGCCCTCCATTAGAAATTGCAACTGATTTTAGTTTAAACGCGAGGAGTGCCTTGTTTCCTGATCCGGGTGCTGTTGAGGCGTTTAACACACCGTGTGTGGGAACTCCTGGTCCAAACTCTTTTGTTACACCAACTGTGGCTTTTTGCCCTGGTATGGTACTCGATCTTGAATTATTAAATAGCGGATCTTATTTGAATTCAGGATATACAATTTCATGGCAAACAGCAACGGCTTCTGCTGTTGGCCCTTTTACCTCTGTTTCGGGAGCTACTTTAAATAGTTATAATACTGGTCCAATTCTTCAAACAATTCATTACAGAGCGGTAATTACCTGTACAGCCGGTTCAAGTTATACAACTACTTCGCAATCAGTAAACGTAGCACCGGTTACAACTAGTGTTGTTCCTTACCATGAAGGTTTCGAAACACTTGCTTTAAATGAACTTCCAAATTGTTCTTGGGCTGCAAGTAGTATTGGTACTAGTAACCTTACTTATACTGCTCCTTATGGAAATAACAGAGTTCCGCATAATGGCAGTAATTTTGCTTCTTTCTCTAGCTCACCATCTGGAACTAGTTACTTCTACACTAACGGTATTCAACTAGTTGCCGGAATTACCTATTCTGCTTCCATGTGGTATATTACAGAGTCAGGTTTTAATGATTGGGCAGATTTGTCTATCATGGTAGGCGCAGGACAAACCCCTGCTGGTATGGTAACCGTTGCGTCAACAGGTGGTACTGTAACACCTATACTTTACACACCGCTTTCAAATACATTTGTAGTACCTCTTTCGGGCTTATATTACGTTGCCGTGAAAGCTACTTCTGGTGCAGGTGTAGCGCCATATTTAACCTGGGATGATTTAAGCATTACAATTCCTTGTGAAATTAATGGACCTAACTTATCAATCAATGCAAGCGCCACTACAATTTGTTCTGGGCAAAACGTTTTATTAACAGGTGTTGGTGCAGACTCTTATTTATGGAGTGGTGGTCAAACATCTACGGTAGGTCTTTTTTCTCCAACTTACCCACAAACATATACGCTTACAGGGTTTAATGCACTTAGTGGATGCACAACAACTCTGAGTCAAAAGATCAATGTTATGCCTTCCCCTCAAGTGACGGCGTTTGTAAATGGTCCAACAGGTTGCGCTGGACAAACTGTTAACTTAGTGGCTTACGGTGGAGGTAATTACTTTTGGAATACTGGCGCACAAGGTGCATCAACTTTTGTTGCTCCAGACGTAACTACAACTTATTCGGTAATTGGTACAAATTCTTTAGGTTGTGCAGGTACTGCAATAATTCAGGTTTCTGTGAGTCCTGCTCCTAATATCACGGTGTTAATTTCTAAAACACAATTGTGTAATGGAGATCAATTAACCTTAACAGGGTCTGGTGCCGGAACATATAATTGGCTAACGAGTTTCAACTCTTCTCAAACTGGTAATCCTTTAACAATAAATCCAAATGCTTCGGCAACTTATACGGTTATTGGAACAGACAACAAAGGCTGTGAAGGAGAAACAACTGTAAGTTTCGCCGTTGAAGAGTGTACAGGTTTGACTAAATTATCGAGTTCAAATGTTTCAAAACTTTACCCTAATCCAACTCATGGTGTTTTTGCTATCGAGTTAAATAAACCAGCAAGCAAAATAGAAATAAGTGATTTAACGGGTCGCGTAATTTCATCTTACCAGAATGTTGAAGGAAAAGTTAGTTTTGATATCAATGCGTTTGCTAATGGCATTTATTATGTCAAAATAACTCAGACAGATTCTTATGAGGTTGTTAAGCTTATTAAAAGCAATAACTAAATTTTAAGTATAGAAACTTCTCCCAGATTATATCAGGAGAAGTTTCTATTTTAATCTGTAACATATACAGTAACAAAATTAGTGTTGCAAAATGTTCGATCTTAATCACAAATTTCTATTCAATAACCAATTTTTTAGCGCTGCGTACATTATCAACTTTAATATTCACAAAATAAATACCGCTTGATAAACCGCTTAAGTCTATAGTGATTGAATTAGAACCTGTTTGCGCTTGTGACTGAATAGTTCTTACTAGTTGTCCGACAGTATTTAGTACATCAATTTGAACTTTTGAGGTGTTAATCAGGTTAATATTCACAGTAACATTATTTTTAGCAGGGTTAGGAAAAATAGAACTGTTGTTTATACTGTTAGCTGTATTTTCTGCTATTCCAATGAGTGTTGATGTGTTTGCAAAAGACAAAGGAGAACAAGAGTACCAATGTGTATTTTCTGATAAGGATGTATATGGATTACTATTTGTGATAGTCATAGGAACCATAGCTGTAATAGTAGTTGACGTTTTTGAAATTAATTTAAATTTCGGCGAAACAAAATGCCACATAGCACGGTAGGAGATGTTTGAAGAAGCGTCAGAAGTTAAATCTAATTCTGTAGGACTCAAAAGTGCTGCGCTTACATCATACAAACGCGTTTTGATATTTGGCATAGTGTTAAATTTTTTTTGATTGGTTGTAAGAGATGTATCTGACTCAGCCCAACTGTATAATAAATGCTGGCCATCAGGAGTACGGCTCATTTGTATTCGGGCACCAATCTGCTCTTTATTATCCCATGGATTATCATTGTTACCTGGAGCAACCTGAGTAGACATAGAATCAATTAACAGATGCGACCATGATGGGTTTGCGTTGGATCCATCATAAACAAAATCATACAAATACGGTCTTCTGCCTGGTATATGGCGCCACAAATATTGTTCAGTGGTGAATTCATTGTAGATTTTAAGCGAATCGAGGTGACCGCTTTTGTGCCCTAAAAGTGTAGTAAAAATATGTAATTTATTATTGGCGTCTACAGTACAATCCATTCCTTCAAACCACGGAAAACATGGAATTTTTAGTGTAGGGTTTACGTTAATGGGTTCTAATCGGTCTCTTAAATCAGAATAGGCAGAAGAGTTAAAGTCAATACTACTTTCCAAAGACCAGGTTGAACCACTGTTAGTTGTTTTATAAACGATTGGTTGCAATCCAACATTTGATGCGTTAGCACCTATTCTTGAACCCATAATTACAATGTAGCCTACAGTTCCCAATTCGTTCCAGGCCATCAAAAAAGGTGAACTTAGATTACGTGTTCCATCGATAGCAACTGTTACCGGGGGAGAAAAGGCTTTTCCTGCCCAGTCAAAAACTCCGTTGTTAAATGTTCCAGTCATTAACATCACAGCTGTATCAGAGCTAGCACCCATGTGAGCCAATACTCTCATTTTGCCATCATCAGTAGCCGTAAAATCGTAAATTGCTAAATAGTGGTTGCCTGGTACATTTGGAGGAAGTGGCCCATTATTTGACATTACCTGCACGGCATTCGTTACAGTGCTGGGTGCATTATTATAATTAGTGGTTCCCAGTTGTTTGCTGGCATAAAAATTTCCTACCCAACTATCGGCAGCGACACTCGTTGTAGGTCCTGCGCCAACAAAATAAGCGTTGCTCATATTTGTATTAACAGGTGATGAAGGTGGATTGTAAATTGCACCGCTAGGAAAACGCCCCCAGTATAAATCATTGGCATAAAGAGCTGTACTGTCCCAATGATTACCACAATCTAGCGTTATATGAACAACCATTGCTCCATTTGCAGCATCTGCAGACGGTAAGGGTGAAGGATTATAACCAGCACCCTTCCGGTGTATAAAAGTTACAGCGTCTAGGTCATCATTCCATTGTAATGGTTTACAATAGGAATATAAAACCCCATAAATGTTCATTGAGCTTGTAAAACTATGCCAGGTAGTTGTTGAACTTAGTTTTGAGCCACTACGAATAGGTAATGTTGTTTGATTTACAGGATTAATTTTAGCAGAAGGTATACCTTCGTTAAAATATTTAATATCTGTAATTAATTTGAAATTCACTATGCCTGCTGGCTTGGAGCTAATTACAGTTTGTGAAAGAATACTTGTTGCTGCAAACAAGACCACTATTAGTAGCATGTGTTTTTTCATATGAGATTGGGTTTAAAGTTTTTTAAAAATAGTTATTATCAATACTGGTTTAGACAAGAAATGTATATGTGGCTGCAATCAACGTATAAATGTACTTAAAATCGAAGTTCAGGTTGGAAATGTCTAGTTAAAAAAGAACAGGAGATTTCTTATTGGCTAAAAGTAAAAGGACTTGCTCTTAAGTTAAAATACAATTATTCATATAACCATCAATCATGATTCAAAAAAATCTTTTAAAAAAATCACCACCCCGATATAGACAGGAAGGTCTTTGGCAATTAAAGAGGTTGGACAACTTTGTGAAAGGTTTCTGTTGTCTAACTGCCGTTAAATAAATTAAACTTATTTTTGCACTGTGCTAATTATTCAAAACACCGAACATTTTAGAATAGAGTCCCCAACAATAGTGACTATTGGAACCTTTGATGGTGTGCATTTAGGTCACCAAAAAATTTTGGAACGCTTAAAAGAGCTTAAAGAAAAAACGGGACTTAAAACCGTGGTTCTTACATTTGAGCCACATCCCCGTAAGGTATTATTTCCTGAGCAGAAAGACTTGAAATTGATTACACTTATTGATGAAAAGTTAGAACTCTTAGATGAGTATGGTGTAGATGTAACAGTTGTTTATCCTTTTACAAAGCGTTTTTCAGAAACCGATTCGCCTTTTTACATAGAAGAGGTATTGTTGCGGAGTTTAAAAGTACAGTATCTCGTTATTGGTTATGACCATAAGTTTGGAAAAAATAGGAGCGGAGATATTAATTCCCTTAAGGAATTGGCTACTCAAGGAAAATTTTTGGTGGAAGAAATCAGCGCCAGAGATATTGATCATATTGCCATAAGTAGTAGCAAAATACGTAAGGCTTTGGATGAAGGAAATGTGGAACACGCGAAGGACTTCTTAGGACACCCCTTCTCTTTAACTGGAGAAGTGGTGCAAGGAAAACAATTGGGACGCACTTTAGGATATCCTACCGCCAACATAAAACCTGAAGGTGAAGAAAAAATAATTCCAAAAACAGGAGTTTATTTTGTGGAGGTTTTTATTAGCGAAGTAAAATATTTTGGAATGATGAGTATAGGAATTAATCCAACTACAGACTCTGACAACAAGGTTAAACTAGAGGTAAATATTTTTAACTTTAATGAAGATATTTACGGAAAGGTTATAAAATTAAATTTTCTTAAGCGTTTAAGAGATGAGAAAAAGTTTGCTAACTTAACTGAATTAAAAAAAGGAATTGATTTAGATAAAGAAACGAGTTTAAAATTAATACCTGCTTACTCATGATTAAAAACTTTAGTATAATTTTTCTTTTTCTATTTTCACTAACAGCTTCCTCACAAGCCCTTCTTGATTCTATAACACTGGCTAATTATGCAGAATATGACGATTTAAAGGAGGCTTTAGCAGATCCTGATAATGTAATTAAATTAGTGCTTCGAAAAAAGAAGTATAAATCTTTCCCAAAAGAAATCTATCAGTTTAAAAATCTTCAATACCTCGATCTCAGTAAAAATAGTCTTAAGGAGCTTCCAGACTCTATTATAATGTTTAAAGATCTCCAATATTTAATTGTTAGCAGAACAGGGCTTGAAATGTTACCGAAAAACATTGGACAATTAAAAAATTTAAGATGTTTAAATGTAAATCAAAATGAGGTAAGCGTATTGCCTTACAGTTTTGGCGATCTTGAAAACTTAGAAATTGCTGATCTATGGAGCAATAATCTAAGTTATTTCCCAGAGACACTTTCAAAACTGAAAAATTTACGTATTATGGACCTTCGTAATATTCTTATTCCTCAAACACATCAGGATAATATCCAAAACATGTTACCGAACACAACAATTTTCTTCAGCCCTCCTTGCAATTGCAGTTGGTAAGCCTTTGTTACAAGGTAATCTAAAGGAACCATTTTAAAACCGACGTTTTTCATAAGAGCGCCAAAAGAGTAACACCTTATCAATTAAATTAAGTCGCTTAATTGCGAAAATGCAGGCATCAAATAAGCTTTTTTGAGGTATTAAACAATACACTCTTAATAAGTTTGTGGTTAGAGCCGCTTTTTCGAGCCCTTTAATTACAATTTTTATGGTTGAATAACTTACACACAATTCACATGGCGAAAAATACCTTTTATTACATTGCGGCACTGGCTTTATTATTGTTTTCGGGCCAAATGCGTGCTCAATCTAAAAGTACGCTTGAAGATCAGGGCTACGATGCCCTTAATACGCATCAATACATAAAGGCCTATGAGATTTTCGATAAGCTGCATTCGCGGTATCCGAAAGAGATTGATTATGAGTTTAAGCTTGGAATTTGTTGTTTAAATTATCCTGAGAAAAAAGATAGGGCAATTGAGATTTTTAAGGATATGAAAGCCAAATACAATACGCTTGAGGTTGAGGTATATTTAGGTAAAGCTTACCATCGTAATTATAAATTTAATGAAGGTCTAAATACGCTTAAACCTTTAGTTGATTTATTGAGCAAAAGCACTAGAAAAGAAGATAAATTTTTATTGGATGATGTTACTCTAACTATTGCAAACTGCGAGAATGGCTTGTATTTGATGGAAAACAAAATTGTAGCAGAAATTCAGAACATAGGACCTCCTATTAACACTACTGAGTTAGAAGGTGTTCCTATTATTACAGCTGATGAATCTCAACTTATTTATACTTATGTTGGAAATAAGAGTACTGGCGGTAAATTAAACGATTTCGGGAAATCAGATCCAATAAATGGTTTGTACCGTTCTGATATTTTTATGGCTACACGTGATGCCAGTGATACTAAATGGAATAAGCCTGAACCTTTAACGATTTTAAATACTCCAGGTGAAGATGCTGTAATAGCAATCTCTCCAAGTGGGCAAACGTTATTTACCTATTTAAGTAGCGCTCAAAATCCAGGAGATATCATGGTAAGTAAGCTTGTAGGAAATGAATACACTACGCCTATCGCTTTAAACTCCAATATTAACAGTGTGGATTTTTGGGAAGGGTCTTGTACGATCTCTGCTGATGGAAAGTTTCTTTATTTTGCAAGCGAGCGACCAGAAGGGCTTGGTGGAAGAGATATTTGGATGAGTGAAAACATTGACGGTGATTGGGGACCAGCTATAAACATGGGACCAAATATTAATACGATTTATGATGACGATGCTCCTTTTATTCACCCTGATGGTATCACTTTGTTTTTCAGTTCGAAAGGGCATCAAAGTATTGGTGGATATGATATTATGTTCTCTATAAAAGAAGGAAATGAATGGACAAAACCAAAAAGCATGGGAATTCCATTAAATACAACCGAAGATGAAAGATATTATGTAATTAATTCTAAAGGTGATAAAGGTTATTTTAGTAGTGATCGCACGGGAGGTGGAGCTTTGGGACTTCAAGATATTTATATGGTTACACCGGGAATTTTAGGTGAGAAGCCAATTGTAGCTTTGATTAAAGGAACTGTTTATGGCGATGATCGTAAAATGGAAGCGAAGATTGAAGTGGTTAAGACTGCTCAAAAGGAAAAAATAGGACCTTATATTAGCGATAATAAAACGGGGAAATATTTAATGGCTTTAAGTCCTGGTTTTATATACAGAATTAAGGTAAGTGCCGAAGGTTATGATTTTATTGAAGAAGACTTAGATGTTGAGGATATTGGTGGCTATATGGAGCAAGTGAAAGATTTTTACATGTATACTCCGGCTTATGCAGCAAGTTCTTCACCGCCAAAACAATCGGGTGTAAAAACAACTGTAAAGGTTCAAGCTCCTAAAAAACAACCAAAAACAGAGCCGATTGCTAAAGTAGAAACACCGGTTGTAGAAATTCCTAAGGTGGAAACGCCTGTTGAGATTGTTAAGGAAGAAGTGAAACAAAAAGTAAAAGAAGAAGTTGCAAATGCTGCACCGGTTAAAGAAGTAGATCCTCTACTCAGCCTCCCACCAGTTAATGAAAAGAAAACTACGCCGAAAAAGGAGAATGCTGTAAAGCAAGTTAAAGCAGAAGTAGCATCAACACCCGCAGCTAAATCGTCCGGACCATGCAACAGTAACTTACCAGACATTAGTAATTTGAAAGGTAAGTCATTAAATGATGATGCTAATTACAGACAATTATTGTCTTTAGCTGGAAATTATTGTGCAAGTAATATTGTATTTAAAGTGCAAATTGGTGCTTATAGAAATCCTGAAAATTTTACCGCTAGCGCTTTAAAATCTTTAGGTAAAGTTGAGTCAGACTCTTATCCTGATGGTATTACCCGTTTTACTCAAAGCGAGTACACTACATTAAAACAAGCTGAATCGCATCGTCAAAAAGCAATTGGCAAAGGTCAGAAAGATGCTTGGGTAATAGCTTTTGTCGATGGCAAACGTTATACTTTAGAAGATTTAATTATGATAGATTTTATGTCAGGTCATTCCAACTAAACAAAATTTAAAATAAAAAAAAGCCCTCGCAAAAATGTGAGGGCTTTTTAGCTGGCTAATAGTTTAGCTTAATTTTACCCAAATTGTTTTACATCTTCTATCGAAATTTCTTTACCGCCAAGAATAATAAGTCTTTCGATAACATTTCTAAATTCACGAATGTTACCTAGCCATTTCCGATCCTGCAAGGCTGCAATAGCATCGGGCTTTATGGTTTTTTTTCCGGTTCCCATTTCATCACAGATGAGTTCTAAAAAATAATCAGCAAGCACGGGGATGTCATCTTTTCTGTCATCTAACGAAGGCACATGTATTGGAATTACTGCCAGTCGGTGAAAAAGATCTTGACGAAAGGTTTCTTTTTCTATTTCCTTTTCTAAATCTTTATTGGTAGCAGCAATCACGCGTACATTTACTTTTATTTCTTTGTCGCCACCAACTCTGGTAATTTTATTTTCTTGTAAGGCTCTTAAAACCTTCGCTTGAGCACTCAGGCTCATGTCGCCAATTTCATCAAGAAATAAGGTTCCGCCTTCTGCCAATTCAAATTTACCTTTTCGTTGTGCTACTGCGCTTGTAAAGGAACCTTTTTCGTGACCAAATAACTCGCTTTCTATTAATTCTGATGGAATGGCTGCGCAATTGACTTCAATTAGCGGACCGTTAGCTCTGTTACTTTTTTCGTGTAACCATTTTGCTACCAATTCTTTTCCGCTACCATTACTCCCTGTTATAAGCACTTTGGCATCTGTTGGCGCAACTTTTTCAATAACATCTTTTATATCCTGAATAGCTTTAGAGTTACCAATCATATCAACACTCTTGGTTATTTTTTTCTTAAGGATCTTTGTTTCGGTTACTAAATCTCCTTTTTCTAGTGCATTTCGAATCGATACTAATAAACGATTGAGATCAATGGGTTTGGCTAGATAATCGTACGCACCTTTTTTTACAGCATCCACAGCTGTTTCAATGGTACCATGACCACTCATCATAATAATAGAACTAGACATTCCGTTTTCGATAAGCTTTTGCAAAAGCTCTGTACCATCTAGTTTTGGCATTTTAATATCACTTAAAATAATATCGTAGTTATTTTTCAGAGCCATGTTTAGACCGGTTTGACCATCTTCAGCCTCATCAATGGTATGTTTTTCAAATTCAAGAATTTCTTTAATTGAACGGCGAATAGCCTTTTCATCATCTATCACTAAAATCTTTGCCATGATTAATTATACTGTTTTATTTCCTAAAGCGTGAATAAATTCTGCGAGCGCACCTTCTTTTAGCGAGTAGGTGGAGACGCGTATTTTTTTAATGTTTAATAGATTCAAAATATGATCGATCATGATACATGAAATAACAATCATGTCGAACCTTATTGCCAACAATCCTTTTATTTTTTTGCGTTTTTCAAGTGTTGAGCCTTTTACCAGGTCGGATATAGCATGATACTGTTCAATATTTAAGGTATATTCTGTTTTAGAATCAGTAAGAGGCTCTCCTGCCAATTCCCCATGAATCATGTCTACCAAAGAATCAAAAGCGCCGGAAGAACCTAGTAATTCTTTTGGAGTAAATTTTTTAGCGGCAATTTTTAAGGGCGCTAACTCTTTCGTTAAATAATTTTGAATTTCTTTTTTTTCAAACTCGGTAATCGGATTAGAATGTTTAAATTTTTCAAGAATGCGGGCTGCACCAATATTAAAACTTTGTTTCCAAAATATTTCTTTATTATTGGCAATAATAAACTCGTTGCTTCCTCCGCCAATATCCATAATCAGAGAAATCTGATCGTTTAACTCAATCGCTTCTCTAATTCCAAAGTAAATCAATTCAGCTTCGCGGTTGCCATCAATTATTGAGATTTCAATATTAAATTCTTTAAAAATAGCTTCTACAAAGGCCAGACCATTGCTGGCATCACGGATGGCAGATGTTGCAAATGCGAGTGTTTTATCTACAGAATATTCAATGAATTTTTCAGTAAAAATACGAATAGCTTCAACACCCCTGTCAAAAGGTTCCGGTGCTATATATCCTTTATTGATGGCATCTTCACCTAATTTTACGGCAACGCGAGTCGAATAAATTTTATTATATCTTTTACGATCTAATAATTCTACAATCAACAAATTAAATGTATTTGTACCGCAATCTATAATCGCAATTCTCATAAAAGATTAAATCAAAACTATTGATAAGTCTAAATATAAATACTTTTAATTAAGAGACTTTATAAATCTTATAAATTAATTGGTTTTTTCGTCGAAATCTTTGAGCAAGCCCGGCGTTTGAGTGAGTAAAGAGCTTTTTGGTTTAGGCTCAATTCAGTATATTTATAAAGAAATTTATCCGCATCTATGAAAAAAAAGCTAACTGTTCTGATTTTGTTAAGCATTTGCTTTAATCTTGGTTATTCTCAAACTGTTTTTGACAAATATGTTGATGGAAGAGTTTACGTTAAATTCAGAAAAGCTTCACTAAAAGCGATAAGTCATGAGGATCCGAAGAATATCCCGCTTGCAAAATTAGGGGTTATTAAAGAACTTATATCGAAACATGGTATTACTAAGGCTCACATGCCATTTTATCAGGTAGGTGATGATGACAACCTTCCTTTTATTTTGAAATTAGAGTTTTCTAAAATTAATCAGGTAAATACTTTAATTGAAGACTTAACTCAAATTACCGGTGTGGAATACGCTGAAAAAGTTAGTTTAAATAAAACAGATATTACACCGAATGATGCCTTGTTTGCAAGCGTAAATGGATCAACCCACCTCAATCAAATTAATGCACAAAATGCCTGGAATGTTTTTAGTGGAAATTCAAATATCACAGTAGCAATTGTGGATAATGCAGTGATGAATACACATGTTGATTTGATAGGGAACACTTATACCAACACATTAGAAGCTGGAGGCATTACTGGAGTTGATGACGATGGAAATGGGTATATTGATGATATTAACGGTTATGATGTTGCCGGAATGGACGGGATTACCAGTCCTACAGCTTTAGGTCAAGATCACGGCACGCATTGTGCTGGAATAGCCGGCGCAAGCAGCAATAATTCGATAGGAGTCGCTTCCATTGGTTGGGGTATCAAAATAATTCCCGTGAAATGTTCCTTTGACAATAGTGCCGGAAGCATTGTAGATTTAGGTTATGAAGGCATTCTTTACGCAGTAAAAGCCAAAGCAAAAATCATCTCTTGTTCCTGGGGAAATAATACAGGCGGTTTTTCGCAAACCGAACAGTACGTAATTGATTATGCATGGAATCGCGGTTGCATTATTATTGCTTCGGCTGGCAATGCAAATACGAGCACTCCCAATTATCCCGGTGCGTATAATCATGTGTATTGCGTTGCGGCTGTTGATGCTTCAGATATTAAATGGTCCTTGTCAAATTATGGAACCTGGGTAGACATTTGTGCACCGGGAAACAATATTTTGAGTACTGTGCCATATAGCGGCACACCGGCATATGTTTCGTATAGCGGAACTTCTATGTCCACTCCAATGGTTGCCGGTTTGGCGGGATTAATGCTCTCTAAAAGTCCGGGTATGACACGGAGTGATGTTTTAAATTGTATTTCTAACACAGCAGTGAATATTTACTCGCTGAGTGGTAATTCTTCTTATGTATCTGGTAATTTACTTGGCGCAGGAAGAATTGATGCCTTCGCCGCCATGAATTGTGCGGCTACTTATTCTGCATTGCCTCCTGTTGCTAATTTTTATGCATTTCTTCCCAATACGTGTCCGAATGTTTCCATACCATTCGTAGACAGTTCTTTGTATTTTCCTACTAGTTGGAGTTGGACTTTTCAGGGTGGAACACCTGCAACGTCTACATCTTCTAATCCTTCTGTAATGTGGGCAACACCGGGTAATTATTCAGTTTCATTAACTGTGACCAATGGAAATGGATCAAATGCCAAAACAAAACTTTCTTACGTAACTGTTAGTAATCCGCAATCTTTGCCCTTTTCTGAAGGATTTCAAGCGACTACTTTTTTACCGACCAATTGGGTAGCTAATAATATCTGGAACGACAATCTTTATTGGCAGCGCACCACAACAGCAGGTGGCTTTGGAACAAGTACCGCCTGCGCCATGTTTGATAATTTTACAATGAATGCACCTGGTGAGCGTGATGAAATGCGTACTCCGAAGTTTAATTTTAGCAATGTTGCTAATGCACGTTTAAGATTTGATGTGGCTTATGCGCGTTATGATGCAACATTTTCAGATTCACTGGAAGTAAAGGTTTCCACAAATTGTGGGACTACCTGGACTAGCATTTATTTAAAAGGAGGTACAGGTTTAGCTACTAAGTCTGATCAAAGCAATCAATTTGTTCCTACAAGCACCCAATGGCGTCGAGATACAATTGATATTTCGATCCCAACAGCTGGCCAGGGAAATGTGAGTTTTAGTTTTATAAATCGAGGGCACTATGGTCAGCCCATTTATTTAGACAATATCAATCTTGTATTTCCAACGCCAACTCTTAATGTGGGTACTTCACCTACAGTTTGCATTGGATTACCTTATACATTCACAAATACCAGCCTAAGTGCAAGTGATTATACCTGGAGTTTACCGGGTGGATCTCCGGCTACGTCAACTTCTAGTAACCCGAGTGTAAGTTACGCAACTGCCGGAAACTATACATTTAATATTTTGGGTGTTAACGGTACTTCTACAGCTTCAATAACTCGCACAATTACTGTTGTTGCTGCACCTAATATTAGTATAACAGCAAGTCCTGGTGGAAGTATTTGTGCAGGTGCAACGGTAACATTGAGTGCAAGTGGTGCTGATAGCTATTCTTGGTCTGCGGGGCCTGTAAATAATCCTATTCAAGTTTCTCCTTTGGTAAGTACCATCTACACAGTTATCGGTTCAAATCCAGGATGCGTCAATATACAAACCGTAAGTGTAGTGGTTGGAGTACCAAATTTTACAGTTACTGTAACCGCGAATTCTACAACATTGTGTAGTGGCAGTATAGGAACACTTACTGCTACAGGTGCCAATTCCTATACATGGAATGGTTTAGCAGGTCCATCATCTATTATGATAGCACCAAGTACAACAACAACTTATACGATTATTGGCTCAGATAATTCTTGTCTTGTGAATGCATTTGTTACAGTTACAGTTATTCCAAAACCTGTTACAGCGGTTTCGTTTTCTGATGCACTTTGTGACGGTGAATGCAATGGAGTTATAGATGCGATTACTGCTAGTGGTCCAGGACCCTATTCTTATAGTCTAAACAATAGCCAATGCACCAGTTTACCTTGCACAAACCTTTGTGCAGGTTTATACACAATAACCACAACGGATAACGCAAGCGGCTGTTCTTCAATGGATACTTTTACGATTGAATCACCAAGTCCATTACAATCGATTGTAAGCTCAACAAATTTATCCTGTCCAAACTGCCAGGACGGTGCAATTTCTGTTGCTGTTAATGGCGGAATTGCTCCCTATACATACAATTGGATTCCATCTGGAGGCATTTCCAATACAAATTCACAGCTAGCTTCGGGATGTTATACCGTTATTATTACAGACGCTAATACTTGTGCTTCTTCTGCAGATGCCTGTATTGCTTTTAACACAGGAATTCAAAGTCCTGTTGCTAATTCTAATATATTAATTTATCCAAATCCCGCTAAAGCCAATGTAAGTGTTGAGTTTGCAGGTTTTAGTTTTGACATTAAGTTGTATGATGCTCTAGGACGATTAATGATTGATAAGAAGAGCATTAAAGATTCAGTTGATCTTGAGTTAAGAGAATTTCCAAGAGGCGTATATTTGTTAGAAATATCAACAGGCAAAGAAAAGCTGGTTAAGAAACTAGTACTAGACTAATTTTTTAATAAAAGAATAGTCGATATCGTTCATGCATTTAAAATGATCTTTAGGACATTTTTTGTAACCTAATTTCGAACAAGGACGGCAGCTTAAAGATTTAATCTCTAAGATTTTATTTTCAGTGTTCGGCAAATAGGGCCCCATACCAAATTCGGGAATTGTATTTCCCCAAACGGTAATTATTTTTTTATTAAATGCTGAAGCAATGTGCATTAAACCAGTATCTGAGGTGATAACCCATTCAGCCTGCTGAATTAGTGAAGCGCTTTGATTGATTGAAAAAATACCACAAGCATTTATAATGTAGGAAAATTCTTTTTTGAGTTCCTTAGCAATCGAAATATCTTCATGGCCTCCTAACACTATAACGGGGAGTGAGGCCGACGCGCAAATCTCCTTTAACTTATTTACAGGAATTTTTTTCGTGTAATAGGATCCGCCAACAACAAGTGCAATAAACTTAGTTTCGGTATTACTAAAAAATAAATCTTTTGTATTTACTTTATCTTCTTCTTTTAAAAAAAAGTCTAACCCTTTGTGGTCATTTTTCACACCAATTTCTGCTACTGTTTCAAGGTATCTATCAACAATGTGAAGTGTCGGTAGAGTTTTGATTAATTTAAAATTAACGGCCAGAAATTTTTGAACGTTAAGTTTTTTAAAAGAATAGCTTTTTGTTTTGAGCTGTTGTTTTAAGCGTAAACTCCTTAGGTTTTTGTGCAGATCAATTACAAGATCATAGTTTTCGCTAATTAGATCTGAGTATATTTCCGAAACATCTTTTTTGAAACTATGTAGTTTATCGATATAAGGATTCGATTCTAAAATAGATTTAAAAGCATCCTTTGTCACGTAATGCACTACAAATTTAGGTAATTGCTCTTTTAAACACCTTATCACAGGCGTAGTTAGCACAATATCGCCAATAGAACTAAAACGTATGATCAGAATTTTTTGCACGCTTAAATTTATGGAATCCGATTCATTCTACGGTCACTTAATTTCCTCAAATACGAATTTAAAAAAATGGCAAACAATATGATAAATACACCAATGTAGAATGATGGCTTAACTTCTTGGTTTTCTTTAAAAAATAAAATGGCCCAAATTATACCATAAACTGTTTCTAAATTTACGGTTAAAACAATAGTGTAGGGACTAATATGCTTTGAAAGTCCTACAGCGGCGATAAAAGGAAAAACCGTACAAACAATACTTAACACTAAAATTCCAACTACAGAAGCGTTGTCTAAAACAAAAAAACTTGAATTAAAATCTCCTTTAACAAAAATAAAAATAGTTAAACCAAAAACAGCAGCGCTTAATTCATAAAAACTAAGAACACCTGATTTTAGTTGATGGGCAAGAATACTATTGAACACACCAAATAAAGAGGATGTGAAAGCCGCAATGATACCCAAAGTAATTCCCCACCAATATTCTGTTTCAATCGAAAAAATCATGGTAATAGCAGCAATAATAATGAGTCCGATTACCAATTCGTAAAACCTAACGCGTCTTTTAAAAAAAATTGGTTCAATAATAGAACTGAATAAAGTTCCGGTACTAAAAGCTACCATGGTAACGCTAACATTCGACACCTTAATTGCTTCGTAAAAAGCAAGCCAATGCACCATAATGATTAGACCGATGCCACTTAATTGCCAAAAATGTTTTGAAGAAATTTTTAGACTATGTTTGGTGAATTTTAGATACAGAAACATTACTCCTACAGTAATGAGAATTCTAAACCAAACCAGTTGCCATGCATTAGCTGTAATATAGCGACCTAAAATGGGTGAAAATCCCCATATAAAGACGATTACATGGAGCAACAAATAGTGTTTATTTATACCTTTAAACAATTTTTACGAATGCAAAGTTAATTGAATGAACAGGATTAGCAATTTAATTTATTTTAATAATAACCGCACAACCCAAATAGATAAATCGGTTGCGGAAGCCATGCGTCTTATTGAAAAATCAGAACAGAGCAAAGAAGAGGTAACCTCTAAAGCAAAACAGCAAATCGGTGATCTTTTAAATGCGGCTTCATCTGAAATACTTTTTACTTCAGGTACTACAGAATCGATAAACCTATTTATAAAGGGAGGTTTTAACTTCTTAAAGACCAAAGGGAAGCATGTTATTACCAATGTAACAGAACATTTTGCAACGCTAGATTGTTTGAAGGAACTGGAGTTAGAGGATGCTGAGGTTACGCGACTTGGGGTTGACAGAGAAGGTTTAATAGATCTTCAAGAGTTTCGAAAAGCTATTAAAAAAGACACTATTATGGTTTGTTTAATGGCAGCCAATAATGAAACAGGCGTCATTCAACCGGTGGAAGAAATAGCTGAAATATGTGAAGAGAATGGTGTTTTATTTTTCAGCGACGCCTCGCAG
Organism: Aurantibacillus circumpalustris; assembly: GCF_029625215.1. Classification (GTDB taxonomy): domain Bacteria; phylum Bacteroidota; class Bacteroidia; order B-17B0; family Aurantibacillaceae; genus Aurantibacillus; species Aurantibacillus circumpalustris. Next base: position 3,923,399 of record NZ_CP121197.1, on the reverse strand, counting down.
TTTGCAGGTAAAGTAAGGTGTGATACCAAGGAAATTGGCTTTTCGGGTATTGCTTTTGGTGCACACAAAATGTATGGACCCGCTGGTATTGGCGTCTTGTACATTCATCAAAAGTATGCCGAGTTAATGGACATAATAAAACATGCCTATACACAGGAGTTGAGTTTGGCGCAAATTGCAGGATTTGGACTGGCTGCCGAAATTAGTTCGAAGAATTACTGGGAAGACAGCGCTCATATTTCGAGATTAAAAAACTATTTCGAACATCAGTTGCTCGACTTGCAGGGCTTAACCATTAATGGCAGTACAAGAACACGTTTGTATAACACCAGCAATATCACCTTTGCTGATTCTGAAAAAGTAATTTTACTCAAAGAGCGTTTTGACTTTGCTGATAACGTAAAAAAACCGTCTTATGTTTTGCAGTCAATGGGTTTGAATGCCGAGGAGATCAAAAATTCTTTTCGTTTTTCATTCGGAAAAAATAACACATTGGATGAAGTGAAGTCTTTTGTGGAAGAAATGTTACGTTAATATTATTGCTTTCTGAATAATAAAGAATAGGTGAAATGAAAGCCCACAGTTCTAATAGCAGTTAGAATGAGGAAATCAGCCCCTATTTTTAACCATTTTTTTTTCTTCGTAAGTTCCTTTTCCCGGTAACTTTGATTGATGTAATATGCCATTGCAACGCCTGTGAGTGTTCGATTGGTTGTTCTTAATAAATGATAAGCGTCGGTAGTAAAAGCAAAAACGTTCGTACTTCCAATAAATTTTTGACCTTGAGCCGGATCGTTGTTTTTGTATTTATTTTTCCAACTTACTGCCGGATTCCAAAATTGATCATTGGCATTCGGACAGGTTAGTTTAAATCCGTCTTCATAATGATAATTAATACTTTCGATTGTACCATCAATCATTCCTGTAACCAGCATTACAGGAGCTGCAACTAAATACTGTTTTAATTTGAGTTGCGCTTTGCTTTGATAATTAAAAAATAACAGTAGCAAGCAGTTAAGTGTTGTGATTTTTTTCATTGTATTGGGATTTAATTTATATCGTAAACGATTTCAGCGTCGCCGTCAATTGGAAAACTTTGACAAACTAAAATCCTTCCTTTTTCAATTTCTTTTTCTACCAAAACTTCGTTGTAGGCCATCCAGACTTTTCCTTTGGTGCATGTTGCAACACAACTACTGCATCGTCCGGCTTCACAGCTATAGGGTAGCTCAATGTTTTGTTCTTTTGCAGCCGCTAATATTGATTTAGGATATTGAACACGAATGGTGTGAACTTTTTCATTAAGATGAATTTTTACATGATGTGAATTTTTGTCGGGAGGTTCTGGAAGTATTAAGCGAGGAAATGAACTGAAATTTTCTTTAATTATTTTTTCTTTGGGTACTTGAATTCTTAAAGTAATCTCAACGGTTTGCATGTAATCATGCGGACCACTGAGGTAAAACAAAGCGTTCTCAATATTTCTACCAAGATACTCTTGCAGCAATTGTTCTAAAAGCCATTTACTCAAGCGCTTATTGTAGAGATCATTATTATCACTAAATAAAAAACGAGTTTTAAACCGAGTTGCATGTTTTTCCAGTAAAGTTTGTAGCGCTTCGTAAAAAATAGTTTCTTCTTTATTCTTATTGCTGTATATGAGTGTTACTTCATTGCTTGTAGTTGCAAGAATTGTTTTGATTAATGAAAAGCATGGAACAATACCACTTCCGGCGGCTATAAAACAAAAATGATTAGTTAAGGAAATAGATTCTGGAAGTATAAACAAGCCGCTTATACCTGAAGTACTGAGAACGTCTCCAACCATCAAATGGCTAAGCATATATCTGGAAAACTCTCCGTTATCAACCTTTTTAACGGTTATTCTTAGTTCTCCATTTAATGATGGAGTGGATGAAATCGAGTACGATCTTCTTTTTTCACCTGTCATAGTATAAAAAATGAGTGTGATAAACTGCCCGGGTTTATATAAAGGCTTCCATCCATTCAAACATTCAAACACAAAAGTTTTAGCATGTTCTGTTTCCTGAATAATCGCGCTAATTTTTATTTTCTTAATAAGTGTGTCGTTTGCCATAGATTACTAATTATGAAAAGTTTATCTTTTATTCATCCCTTTTCCCTTCCAACATTTCGTCGGCATCTGGGGGAGTATATCTGGTATTTAAATAGTTTGCTTCTTCTGTTGTTATGTCTTTGAGAAAAATATATTTGTATGTTTCCCAATTCATTCCACTCCAATGAATTCGCCCATATTTATATTGCCATGTTTGAAAGATATTAAACTCTATAAGTAGATAAAAAACTACAAGAACAGAAGTAAGCAGACTTCTATTCAACCATTTTTTTTCTGCATTGAATTCCCAAACAAATTGTATAAATACTGCAAGAGGAAAAATCAAGAGTGCGTAAGATTCAATTAGAGCTCTGCAACCGAATGACCCTCCGTAGGCCCAGTCCCACCATGAACTCAGAATATATACATTCAAACAAAAGAAAACACAAAGTAGAATAAAAAATTCCTTAAGATATTTTCTTGACAATAAGATTCCAATTAAAGAAAAGACCATTATTGGCGTGTATACCAGCCAGCCTTTTCGAATGCTAACTAAAAAATTAAGTATCTGTGGGTCGTTAAAGAAGAAACGTTCTTTTCCATAGCTGTAATAAATAAAATGTCCTTTCGTTAATTTCCATACCAGCAATTGGAAAAGGAGTGGGATACTAAATAAGAGTGGGGCAAAGAAAAGTAATCCTTTTTTGGCAAAAAAAAGCTTAAGGCGTTTTATGAAATCGTCGAGCGAACTAATATTAAATAGAAGTGGAATGAGTAGAATAATAATTCCTGTCGGCCTTACTAATGTTATGAATCCCGTTAAAAATCCAATTAATAAAATAAATCGTATTTCTTTAAAAAGAATCCATTTTAGTGTGGCATAAATAAAAACAGAATACAGAAAGAATAAATAAGCATGAGCAAACTCACCCGTTGAAAAGGTGTAATAGAATAGATTGGTACCAAAAAATATACAGACGAGTGCTACTAAAACAATGGGTTCCTTAAAAAAGAAGAGCAGATTTTTTCTACAAAAAAATAAACCAAGAAAACAATAAATGATGCTGCCCCATCTTATACAGTATTGGTAGGGGTAGGTGTAACCGGTATGACGGTCTTCGGTAATTGTTGAAATGAAATGACCTACAAGGAAAGACGGTGCATACATGATTGCCATACCTACTGTGCGTTTGTTCGTTTCAAAATTAATCCCGTCTACTTGCCTATAGTCTAAAAAATATTCTGGGAGGAATGTGTAATACTCCAATACATCTCCTGAAAAGGGGCCGAAGTTTTTGTCTTCACTAGCCTCAAATCGGTGGTGGCGGTCGATTGCAAAAACAATAAGAAATATAAAGAAATATAAAGAGGGTCTTTTAACTATGTCAGCAAAAAGCAGTTTAAAATATTTCATTAGATTGTTAATGATACTTTGGTCAGGTTTAGATCGAACAAATATAAATTAAAATGGACTCTATTTAGCCCATTCTTTTAAATGTAATTTTCTTACTTTCGTTCAATGAAGTGCTTTAGAATATTGCTACTGTCTGCATCCTTAATGCTTGTGCGATGCAATACCAGTGAGGAACAAAAGCTTCCTGTATTGGGTAATCCTATAATTGTAGATGGAAAAAGTGTTTATCCAAAAATATCAAAATTTTCATTCATTAATCAAGAAAATCAGACAGTAAACTCTTCAGATTTTGAAGGTAAAGTGTATGTAGCTGATTTTATTTTCCTTTCTTGTTCCACCATTTGTCCACTCATGAATATTGAAATGCTAAAAGTATATACAGCTTTTAATGATGATAAGCGTGTTCTTTTTCTTTCTCATACAATTGATCCAAAAAGGGATAGTATTTATAAATTAAATGAGTTCGCGAAAAATCTCGGTGTATCTTCGAAAAAATGGTATTTTGTTACCGGAAATGAGGATAGCATTTATAAAATGGCTGAAAGAGATTATTTTACAATAGCTTATCCCGATAGCACGGAGACTGATGGGCTCGTGCATGGTGGTGGATTATTATTGATTGACAAAAATAAAAATATTCGCGGTGTATATAATGGTACAGAATCTTCTGAAACCGAACGCCTTATTGCGGATATAAAACTCTTATTAAAAGAACAATTCTAATCCTAGACTGACAGTTCAAAAAAGAACTGTCTGCGATTAAGTGTTTGTAAGGCTTATTATCAATGTTTTAAATAAACCTTTAAGCACAATCCTGATAGCTATCGAATTGGCGTCAAGTTAAAAATGCCACTTTATCGGTAAAGTTCGCTCTATTCCTTGTTTCGTAGGTTATTAATCTTCGACTGTTATTAAGTTGTACTTGACTTAAGGTCCAATCCGATCGCGGCATTAATCCTACAATAAATCTTGTTGTTTTTATTAAGCTTATACCCTTAAATGTTTTTATTGCTAGTCGGTATACAGGCATTATAAATAAGACAGTCAAAAGTAAGGTGAGGTAAATAATTGCTTCAGGAATAAATGGTCGGTTTAGTCTTTTAGGGATGTTTTTTTCTAATTTTAGATGACTTTTCCATGATTTAAAAACTATTTCTATATGCCACCTTATTTTGTAAATATCTTGTATTACTTGTGGTTCAAGGTCTGCACAAGAACTTACAAAAACATCCCATCCTAATAAATGAAGTTTTTCTATTGTAAGTTTTTTTCTTCTGTCACGATCCTGAATAGCGCATTTTTGTCTATAGCTTGCTGTTTTACGATCTAATTTAATTGCAAAAAGTGTAACAGGTACTTTTTCTTCTTTACCTAAAAGAACAGTCTGTTTCAAATACTTTTTGTTTTTTAATAGCTTCTTCAAATCAATGAGTTGATTGTTATGTGGGAAAAACAAATGAACATCTTTTCGTAATGGACAAATAAAATGCGCTCCTTTCTTAAGAATCTCTTTAAGAGATCTTAAAACAAAATAACCTAAATCCCTTACTATTAAGTCGCCCGCGCTAATATATTGCAAGATGTCAGCGGAAGCTGCCTGATCATTTCTGGTAAAAGAAGTAACCATTAGTTCTTCAAATGTATTCTTCATTAAATTATAGATAACCTGAATCTTCGCAACGGAGTGATTACCTGTGTAAGTTTTATTTCCCTGATAAAATTCATACAATGAGCTTGGTAAGTGAATACAGGTGCTATCTTGAATGTAAACATTACTGAATTTTTTCATGAATTTATTTACCGTGCGCTTAGAATTAAAAGATCTATTTAAAAGTTCGCGACATAAATTTATAAAATCAGCATCAACTCGCTCAAAAATAGCCTGTTTCGAAATCGGTTTATTTATAAGTTGACTTAGATGAAAAGCCCAGCCAGAAAGAGAAAACGAACCATTTAGGTTACAATTGTAAAAACTCAAAATCAAATTTAAAGGATCGATTTTTTTGGTTCGTCGCTTTTGAAAATTGCATGAATGAGAAAGTGAATAAATTCTTAATTCTTTTAGTCTTTCTTTTAAAGAGATAATTTTATTTTTGAAATGGTTTCCTGTGCGCATATTTTGTTTTGTTAGCGCAATTAAAATACAGCAAGCAGGAAACTTTTTTATTCCTCTATCTTCTTAATTATCAATACATAAAAGTTAATTTCATTAGAATTACCTTGACGCCAATTTGATAGCTATCGGGAGGGATTACCAGCACTAAGACAGATACTCGTCTTTTTCAAAGACTTCTACTGTCTAATTGCTGGTAAATTTATTTGCCATAATAATTTTTTGGCAGTACCTTTGCATCACATTGAAAAATATATTCTCAATATTATTTTTAGCCCTTATCCTGTTTCAGTCTGTTTCTGGTTTATTTATTTTAGGGTATTATAATGCGAATAAACAATACATCTCCCAAAACCTTTGTGTCAACCGTTTCGATGCAGTTTCTATTTGCAAAGGAAAATGTTTCTTAACTAAAAAATTGAAGGAAAAAGAACAAAGCGAGAAAAAATTTCCAGATTTAAAAAAACAAAGCATTCAACTCTATTCACAAAAATCATTTTCTAATGAATTTATCAATACCTCAAACGAACTAATTCTTTTTAATTTTTCTCGATACAATGCTTCATTACCTGAAGCGTCTCTTAAGTCGGTATTTCGCCCACCGCAGTTAGCATAGTTTCAATAAACTTTATTTAATTAAACTACGTATTCACAAGGGTGATACATGTTGAAATAATCTAACTATACCTGCAATGTATTGTAAATTAATCTTGCTTTTAGGGCTACTAATTGGTAGCTCTATAAAAGCGCAACAAAATTATTCCGACACTACCTGTGTAAGTGAAGAGTATTGCTCCTGCAACAAGTATGAAGTTCCAGCTGGTGTTATGATTAGCCACACTCACATGAAAGGAGAATGGATGGTTTCGTACAGAATGATGCGGATGAACATGTCCGGTTTATTAGAAGGATCACAAGCAATCAATGCTACTGATGTGCTCTTAAATTACCGAACCTCTCCCGACCTCATGCAGATGGATATGCACATGCTGATGCTTATGTACGGTTTAAGTGATAAAATAACCTTGATGGGCATGTTTCATTACACAAGTAATTACATGGAAATGACTATGCCTTCTGGAACAAAATTTCACAGGCATAGCATGTCTACTAACGGCTTGGGCGATATGAAACTCTATGTGCTTTGGTCTGTGATAAAAAAATCAGAGAAAGAGTTTTTACTGAGCATGGGATTAAATTTACCGTTTGGAAGTATTAACGCTCAAGGAGCACAGCACAGTGCCATGTATGCAGATCAACGGTATCCCTATGACATGCAGTTAGGTTCAGGAAGTTTTGATTTAATGCCAAGCCTAAGTTATATCCAAAAAAAGAACAGAATAACTTGGAGTGTCCAGCTTGGCTCTATCTTGAGGCCTTACTATAACTCCAACGAATACAAACTGGGCAATGAATTAAACTTTAATGCTTGGACTTCTCTAAAATGGCTAAGAGTGATTAGTAGTTCTTTACGAGCAGAATTTCTTTATTCAGATAAGATTAATGGGCGAGATCCTTCATTAAACTCATGTGAAGAAATAGCTGCTAATCCTTCTAATTATGGGGGACTGCAAGCTTTTATTCATCTCGGTTCCTCGCTCAACGGCAAAAGAGGGTTCCTTAAAAAAAATCGGCTGAGTTTTGAGTATGGTTTACCATTCTTTCAAAAGCTTAACGGACTTCAAATGCCAACAAAAAATTTATTTACGACCTCATGGTCATTAACCTTTTAAAAAACAAATATGAAAACACTTAAAAATGCAAAATTCGTTTTACTCTCAACTGTTCTATTAGCCTTTAATTATTCATGCAAGAAAAATGATATTGGTGGAGATGCAGAAATTCATGTGTTGGTTTATCATCACGATACACCAATTAAGGCCAGCACGCTTTATGTAAAGTTTGATGCAAAAAGCGAACCATCTGATCCAACTTCAAATTACGATCTTAAATTATTGGGTGAAGAGGATGAGAATCATGTGCATGTAGAAGGACTTAGAGCGGGTAATTACTATTTATACGCGGTGGGTTACGATAGTATTGCCAACAAAGAAGTTTCAGGAGGTATGGCAACAGAGATAAAGTGGAGCGAAAGAAAAAAACTGAAAGAAGTAACTTTGGACGTAGGTCATTAAATGAAGAAACTAATTTATTTACTTTTTTTTGTCAATTGCATTTGCAACTGGAGCTGTGGTAAAAAGGAAGACGAGTACAAGAATCTGGATTGTTCTTCTATAAATGCTTCCTACACAAGTACAATTAAGCCTTTAATTGACGCTAATTGTACAAGCTCCGGTTGTCATGATGCAAAGTCTTCGAATGGAAATTTGACAACATATGAGGGGTTAATTATTCGGGTAAATAACGGCACTCTCTCGAAACGTGTATTGTACACGAAAGATATGCCCAAGAGATCGGCACTTAGTTTAGAAGATCGAGAAAGAATAAAATGTTGGTTAGATGCGGGAGCTCCCAGAAATTGAATTTTTGCGACGGAATCATTTCATTACTTTTGCGAGATAAAAGTTAATGCAGTTTGCTATTTATAATAATCAAAGGGCGGAAGCAGAACCTAAATTAAAAGGTATTTGTCTGCATTGTAAACAAGAAGTTTTAGCGAAATGTGGTGCGAAAAATGTGTGGCATTGGTCGCACACAAAATCTGAAAATTGCGATTCGTGGTCGGAGCCAGAGACCCAATGGCACAGAGATTGGAAGAAATTATTTGGAGAAGATGATTCGGAAATAAAAGTTCAAAAGGATGACATTTACCACATTGCTGATGTAATCAATAAAGAGGGAATTGTGTTTGAGTTTCAAAATTCACCTATTTCGTCAGAGATAATTAAAACGCGTGAAAATTTTTATGGTGATAAGATGATTTGGGTCATTAACGGCATAAAGTTTAAAGATACGTTTCAAATTTTTGACGAAGCGTATTTGAAAAATTGGAAAATTCATATTCTTGATGAATTCTCTGCTACGAATTATCCAGCACTAAAAAATTCACTCATTATCGAAGACTGGCAGGTAAAACACGAGAAAGTAAGAGACTTATTGGTGAGGAATGGACTCACCCATAACATACAAGAAAAAGTGTTTAGTTTGAACCTTTCAGAACACAAGTTTGTTAATCGCGAACAATTTGTTCTTAAGTTGAACTTTGAATTACTGGATTTATACAAGGAAAACAATGAAGACTATAGTTTTGGTAAAACAGAATTTATTTGGGAACATCCACGCCGTTCATGGCAAGGAACAGCAAGACCTGTATTTATTGATTTTGGAGTAGAATTCCTTTATTACGTTAATTCCGGAATAGGAAAAAAATCCGGTGTCGGTACTAAAATATCAAAATTGAAGTTTGCTGAGAAGTATTGTGGGAATTAAAATTTATGGATGAAACAAAACATCCATTTTTAAGTCGTTCTGTATATTGCCAGAGTAGGCGTTGTTTTGCAAGCCGAAGGTAGTAATAAGAGTAATAAAAAGGGCTTTTCGTGTTTTTGTTTCCCTTTTAAAAGCACCAGTTTTGTTCCGCAACACCGAATCGTATTTTTTGTCGATGCTAAACTGGTTTATTGAAAATTTCATTTCACAAAGATTAATGACACCGTCTCGGCGATCTATCACTAAATCAATCTGCGCACCATCTTTTTCTAAAAGTGTTTTCCATGAAGATACTTGTGTTTCAACGCCGCTTATTCCTAGCGCTTGTTTAATTTGGAGAATATGAGCCAGACAAACTTGCTCAAAAGCATAACCACTCCAAGCTCTTTGAGTTGGATGATCAATCATTTTTACCCAATAATTTTTAGCAAAAGACTTTTGGCCTTCCATAAATTTTAAGTGAAACAAAGTGAAAAAATCACTGAGTTGATACAAACTATTGCGTGATTTTTTACCAAATGGGGTGTATTTTCTTATAAAACCACTTTCTTCTAATTCATCTAGAAGTCTTGTTAGCCCACCACCGTTAGCTAGTTTGCTGCTTTGACTTACTTCAGAGCGCGTTAATCCTTTATTTTTTTTGGAAAGGGCCAGCACAATTGCTTTGTGTCTTTCAGCTTTGCTAAATAAGGAGGCATATAGATTCTGAAATTCACTTGTAAGTAAACCATTCGCGTCGAAGCATAATTTATCGATTGTTTGGGCTGCACTTTGTCCCTTCTGCACGGCATCCCAATAAAAGGGAATACCCCCTAACACCATGTAAAGCTGAATTGTTTGATATTTATCTATGTTTATTTTCTTGTACCGGAGTAACTGTTCACATTCACTTAATGTAAATGGTTCGATTTTTATTTTTTGGGTTACGCGATTGTGTAATCCTCCTTTATTATTGATGAGTTTATGAATCATCCATGAAGCAGCAGAACCGCATACAATTAAGAGTACATCTTTACGAGCAGAAACCCAACTGTTCCAAAAATGCTCTAGGGCTGGTATAAAGGAAGCTTGAGGGGTATCGAACCAAGGCAGTTCATCAATAAAAATTATCTTTTTCTTTTGATTAGACCTCTGAATACCCTCACGTATTTGTTGAAACGCTTCCATCCAGTTAGTAGCATTTTTTTTCTTTTTCAGGAGGCCTTGTTCTTGAGCGGCCATATTGAAATTGATTAGTTGATCTTGAAGACCAGCCTGAGCGAGACCTGTTAATTGAAAGGTAAATTCTTTTTTAAACAACGTGCGTACCAAATAAGTTTTTCCAACTCTACGTCTTCCGTAAAGCGCTATAAATTCAGATTTAGACGATTTATAATTTTTATTTAGAAGTTCAATTTCTTTTATTCTCCCAATAATCATTTGAAATTCAATTTGGCTATAAATATACAATATTATACACATATAGCGAAATACGTAATTTTAATTTGGCTATATATTAGTGTTTTTATTAACTTATAGCCAAATTGATTCGATGGAATTAAATTTACTGCTTAGGTACAATAAACCAAACGCATCGAATTTATGCAGGAGAAAATTGCTTAATTGACTTTTCACACTTAAATAAAAAAAATAAACCGCAGATTGGTAAACATAAATTTATTAATTGGCCTTAAGAATTAAATTGGCACTAGACTTTTTAGGTTGCTGGCAAACAGTTGAAAATATATATATTTCAGATTTAAAGGGAATTAGACCAAAACCAAATTTTATTGTGTAATAATTGAAAAAAAAAGTCCAACATAAATAAAAATTAATTAAATTTGCCACTCAAAATTCATTGGCATAATTTAGGATTATCAAATGATAAAGGACTGGTTAGGTGGACGGCAATTGTCCTGTGGACAATTGAGCGAGAATGGGCGAGAGCCATCCGTCTAACAAAATAAGAAAATGCCACTGGTTAGGTGGACGTCAATTGTCCTGTGGACAATTGAGCGAGTAGGAGCGAAAGCCATTCACCTAACAAAGTAAGAGAATACCACTGGTTAGGTGGATGAGTGGCTGAAATCACCGGTTTGCTAAACCGACGTACGGTGTTAAGCCGTACCGGGGGTTCGAATCCCCCCCTGACCGCCAGACGAAAGTCAAAACAAATCAAAAGCTCGTAAAACTCAGTATTTACGGGCTTTTTTGTTTTTAGCATTATTCAAATCTTTCATGGAATCGTAACCTGTAGGTGTCAAATTCGGTGTCCCGGATTTCCACCCTTTTAGAGACACCGAATTTATCTGGAAGTCTTTAAAATCAAGCAGTTCAGAATTTGAACATCTTGTACAGTGTTTTGATAGAACCTAAATTTAACAACATAAAAGGTGGAGAAAGATGCAAACTAAAATTTCAATTCTTTTTTATATAAAAAGAACAAAATCAACAACAGATGGATTGGCGCCAATTTATATGAGAGTCACCATCGATGGGCTTAGGGTCGAAATTAGCACAAAACGGTATGTAGAGGATACAAAGTGGCTTTCACAAGCTGGAAAAGTAAAACTTGGTTCTGAGGAAGCAAAAGCAACTAATAGTTATTTGGATGCTCTTCGGGCAAAAGTGTATGATTACCAAACTGAGCTTATCCGGAATGGTCAGCCAGTGAATACTGATAACATGAGAAATAAGTTAACTGGTAGAGAGGAAAAACGTTATTCACTAGTTACCGTATTTGAAGATCACAACTCTAAAATGAAGAAACTCCTTGGTACGGAATATGCTGCCGGAACTTTACAAAGATACACGACAACCTTAAAACACCTTACAGATTACATGAAAATGCAATTTAATGTCTCGGATTTAGATATTCGAAGCGTAAATCATGCTTTTATCACAGGATTTGAATTTTATCTGAGATCAGAGAGAAAATGTGGAAATAACGTTACAGTTAAATACATCAAAAACTTTAGTAAAATAATACGCATCTGTATCGCAAATGAATGGTTGACTAAAGATCCCTTTGTAAATTTTAAATCAAAAACAAGAGAAGTAGAACGTGTATATCTCAATGAAGATGAACTACAAGCCATAACTACCAAGATTTTTCCATCAGGTCGCCTTGATCAAGTGCGTGATATATTTGTTTTTAGCTGTTTTACTGGTTTAGCATATGCCGATTTAAAAAAGCTGAGTTTGAATAATGTGGTAAAAGGCATTGATGGCGAAGACTGGATTTATGCATTTCGTCAAAAAACGGAAACACAATGTAATATTCCAATTCTACCAATTGCTAAAGCAATTCTAGATAAATACAAAGATGATCCCGTATGCAACAATAAAGGATTACTGCTGCCAGTACTAAGTAACCAAAAAATGAATGCTTATTTAAAAGAAATCGCTGACTTAGCTGGAATTACTAAGACTCTCACATTTCATACTGCCCGCCATACGTTTGCTACAACAGTAACATTAAGCAACGGTGTTCCTATTGAAAGTGTGAGTAAAATGCTTGGACATAAAGATTTAAAAATCACACAACACTATGCTAAAATTGTGGATAGAAAAGTAAGCGAAGATATGAGAATACTAAAAGAGAAATTTAAAACGGGTAATATAAATCAACACGGATTAACATCAGCCGTGTAAAAGCTATTTTATCAGCATACCCCTTTTAATAATTATTTCTTTGCAAAAATGCGACAAGGTGATTTACGTTATAAAAATTTACATACTTTCGTGCATGTAAAACCATACACAAACTACCTAAATGAAAAGAACTAAAGAAGATGCTCAACTAACTAAGGAAAGCATCATGGAAAGCGCTCTGGATGTATTTATTACAAAAGGTTACTCCAAGACAACCACAAACAATATAATAACTAAGATCAATCTCACTAAAGGCGCTTTCTATTTTCATTTCAATGATAAAGAAGATCTTTTTAAACAAGTAATCGCCAAAGAACTTGACTTTATTTCCGGTCTCATAGTTGACTCTTTTATTAAAGAAGGTGATGAAAAGGCAAAGGTAGGACACTTACTTTTTAATGTTCTTGATAATTTCTACAACAATAAACGATTTAGAAAAGTAATTCTTCTTACCTGGTTCAGAGTTGAAGTGGAAGTTGATTGTCACATCATGCATGATAAAACAAATTTCAATGAGTTCTTTCTTGAGGAATTAAACAAACTCTTCGTTCAAGCTCATAAGAAAGGTAAGCTGAGAAATGGTATTAAACCTTTAGAAACCGCGACACATGTTACTGCATTGATATTAGGCATTTACCGGATGTACTTTGTAACACCAAAATATGCAACAAACATCAACTTCTCAAAAGATATATTGAAATCTTACATCAATCAGATCTTTATTTAATCCATTTCTAAATATAACTTAGTTCAATTAACTGAGGAAGAAATACTTCCTTGCAGAAACTCCTATGCTTTCTCCCAAAACAATCAGCGCACAGATATTTATCAGTGCAGATAAACTCTTTAAAGAACTCGAAACCAATTTAGTTTCTATTTCCAGTCAAAACAACAATATTCTTTCATTGGCCGATCTATCAAGAATCGCTTGTGAAGAATCCCTATCAAAATTAAAAGATCTTATTCTCAACTCATCATTTAAGAACAAAGCGGAAGAGATCTATTTCTTTAAAAAAGTTAAGCCTAAGTTTACGTCTAAACTACATTACTTTATACATTTATTTGACCTAGAAAGAAGGAGAATATTTAACACCCTAAGTAGTCAAATAGAATACTTTGAAAAAGCTTTGTGTAACCTCAATTTTCAACATCAGGATAATATTGAATTTTACACCTATTATAGAATTGATTCCACCGCACTCGATGACAAGTATTTTGTAAGAAGTGAACTTAATATTCATCTTGCTCATTCATCTGGCCTTTTTAATTACGATAGAAATTTCTCGACGAATCGTGATAGCCATGTGGCTCAAATTCTTACTAACGATTTATTGGCTATTTATATAATTAGCGAATTAGAAAAACTCCGTGAAGAAAAAACGAGTGCAAAACTAATTGCAGTTTCAAACCTCAACTGGACAGACACTAAGGCATCTCTTACAGTTTTGGTTTATGCTTTTCATTCGTACCAATGTTTCAATAACGGTAAAAGCGAATTAAAAGAAATAGCTCAAGCCTTTTCAAAATTGTGTAATGTCGATCTAGGTGACTTCTATCGTACATGGGCTGAAATCAAACTCAAAAAAGATCCTACTAAATTCTTAGATGCCTTAAAAATTTCAGTCCATAACCGAATCAATAGCGATCTGGAATAGATTTTAAAATACCCCAGTTATACCGTACTCGGGGTTACCTTCAAACCAAAACAATTTAGTTCAGTTTGTATTAAAGCCTCCTAAAAAATTCAAGTTCGAACTTGGGTTCATCTACTGTATATTAAGCTTGTCATTCCCACACATTTGTTGCCTAATCAAAACAAATTATGGCAATCGATATTGTAACAAAAGAAGATCTTCAACTTTTCCGAGCGGAATTGATTAAAGAAATTAAACTATTAGTAAATCCAAACACACAGACAAAAAAATGGCTTAAGTCCCCAGAAGTCAGAGAACTTTTAGGAATCTCTCCAGGTACCTTGCAAAACTTACGTATTAATGGCACACTAAAATTCACACGTGTAGGTAGTATCATTTATTACGCAATGTCCGATATTCAAAAAGTACTGGATAAAAACGAAGTAGATAACTCTAACGGTAGAGGTTTATGAACTACATAAAACATCTCTCCGGTTTTTTTGATAAAGTAAGCAAAGACGACAGGCTCAATCCAACACATGTGAGCCTGTACGTCTCCTTGTTTCAATTTTGGAACGCTTGTAGGTTTAGCAACCCTATAAGCATTTCAAGAAACGAAGCCATGAAGGTTTCTAAAATTAATTCAAAAGCTACCTATCACAAATGCATGCGTGAATTAAATGATTTCGGTTATTTAAGTTACCAACCTTCTTACAATCCTTTTAAAGGAAGTTTGGTCTACTTGTTCAATTTTCAGCCAGCTGTTAATAAGGTCAATAAGCAGCCTAAAATTGAAACTAGTCCTGAACTAGCTCTGAACGGGTACCATACTAAAAACGAAACAAGCACTGAACTAGCTCTGAACAAGCATCGAACTAGCTCTGAACAAGCTCTGGTATCATATATAAACAATACAAACATTATAAACAATACAAACAGTATAAACAAAACTAAACAGCAAACGAGAGTAAACGCAAAAAAAGAAAACACACTCTCAAAAATCAATAACGACTTAAAATTTATTTCAAATGAAAAACTTAAAAAAAAGAAATCAGTCCAAAAAGAAAATGGAGCGAAACAAAAAAAAGAAAAAAGTTCCGCCAAAAAAGAAAAAGTCTCCATCACCTTTGACGAAGGACGGAAATACAGGATCGAACCAGATTTTGCCACAGAGGGATTCAAGCGGCCGCTTTTGCCAGAAATCAAAACCTACTTTGAAGAAAACAGATGGTCTGCCGTTGAAGCTCAAAAGTTTTACAATCACTATCAAAGCATCGGTTGGCTGGTAGGCAGAAAGATACCGATGGTTGATTGGCAAGCCTCTGCTCACAAATGGATCCTCAACTCAAACAAGTTTGAAGAAAACAAAAGTGCTTCGACCAAACTGTCAAAAAACTCGGTAGACAAAAACTACAATGAACCGCTTTAGGAATAACTGTTGAGTATGGCGGAACATGTGCAAAAACCAATCGACTACAACCATGCCATTGCTTGGTTAGGATTGCAGGGTAAAAATAAATTTGGATCGCACTTTACTTTACACGTTGAAGATTTGCCAGTCATCCATAAACTTTTAATTTACTTTCTAAAAGATTCAGAAATGGCATTTAAACATGATATTAATCTTCAGAAAGGTATTTTGTTAGCCGGACCAATTGGATGCGGTAAAACATCTCTAATGACTTTATTGAAATTGTATCAACCAGTAAAAAATCGTTTTGTAATTAAGTCTTGTCGTGATATAAGCTTCGAATTCATAAAAGAGGGTTACGATATTATTCAGAAGTATAGTCATCGTATCATCAATAGCAATGAATCCATAGTGTATTGTTTTGATGATCTGGGATCGGAGAACAGTTTAAAATTCTACGGCAATGAGTGTAACGTTATGGCTGAAATTTTACATTCAAGGTATGAGTTTTTTATTATCACGAACCAATTAACTCATGTTACCACTAATCTCTCTGCAAGTGAAATAGAACAATGTTATGGTAATCGAGTGAGGTCAAGAATGCGTGAACAATTTAATTTGGTTGCATTTGATCCGAAATCACCTGATAAAAGAAAATAATTCAGAAAGCAAGAGATACATTTTCAATTTGAAATAAGATTCCGCTATGCATTCACATAGTTTTCACTAGGTGTTTACCTAGCTCTTCGTAAAACGATTATCTTTTATAGTTTTGATTATCAATAAATTGATTTGTTGAAATTTTTTTTGAAGTTACAGTACCTGATTTTATTGGCAGCAAAGCATTTTTTAGGCTATCAACAAACATCTATTTAAGTTATATTTGAATGAAATGAACCCACAATTTTCATACTCCCGTTTCCTCCTTTTTGCGCTTTTTTTAAGCCTTAGTTGTAGTTACTTTTCTCAATCTGGTGTTGAACCTTCAAAAATGAAGCAGTTCAACATCACTATTAATTTTGACGATTACACAGTCAAAACACAAATGTTAAGTCATGCAAAAGATATATCAGTTAATAATGACCGCACCTATATGTGGTACGCTGCACAAAAAATAATTGAAACCAAAGGTGGCTATGATGGGAAACTAATTCATGGTACCTACCGATCCTTCTTCTTAAATAACCAACTCAAAGAGCAAGGTCAAATTAAATATGGTCTGCGCAATCAAGAATGGAAGTACTGGTATGCTGATGGAAAATTAAAGGAAGTAATTAACTGGAAAAAAGGCGTAAAGAAAGGTTCGTATTATCTGTATAACGACTATGGCCAATTGATGGCCAAAGGAAAGTTCAAGGAAGATAAACTGAATGGATGGTTTTACACCTACGGTCCTAATGGAAAGTTCGTCGACAAAAAGAAATATAAAAAAGGAGACGAAGTTCAAACTAAAGTAAAAACAAAAAAGAGGTTTAAATTAAAATTGAATTTCTTTAAAAAGAAAAAAAAGAAGGAAGTTATCGAAGAGAAACCAAAGGAAGATAAGAAACCATTCTTTAAACGTCTTTTTAGAAAAGAAAAAGAAGCTGCTAAACCTGAAACGGAAATAGAGAACAAGATTATAACATCTTAAATTGTTATAATGGAAAAACAAGAACTAATAGATTCAGAAAAAAATGTCGCAAAAAAATTATCTCTCTTTTTTCGCGAAAATATAAATCCTTTTTTTAGAAAAAAACTTAAAGGCGGCGCACTTTATGTCTCCATTTTAGTGAGTATAATAATTGGAGTGGTTCTCACATTTTTTATTCTTATTGCACAGTATAACCAAAGAAACGTAACAACATACACGCAACTAACCCAATTGTATTATAATTTAAAAAGTGCTTTTCAAATTGCTCAGTCGGCCTACTTTAGCCCTGAACAGAACTATATCTGGATCAAAAATCAGGAAAATGATGATTCAATTCGCGTAAAAAAACTCAACTGGGGTGCGTATCTTTTAATTAGTGCGGAAACTAAAAACAGACATCAGTATTTATCACAGGCGGGAATTTATGGCACTTACATGAGTTCGGACACTGGTTTACTAATTTCGGATAATAGTAGACCTGTTGGGTTAAGTGGAAACATTGTATTTAAATCAAATTGTTATTTGCCCAAAGCAGGAATTAAACCTGCATACATAGAAGGACAAAGTTATGTGAGTTCTTCTCAAAACTCAAGTTATATAAAACAATCACCTTATCAAATTCCACACCTCACTGCCTCCGTTTATAGTGGTCTCAAAGAACAATTATCAAATTTCAATTCTAATCTTGATAGCAGTGTCAAAACCCTTCCTGAAACGTATTCTCATTCCTTTAATCATAAGACTATTGTTTGGCAAAATCCCAGTGCACTTTTAAGTCGCGTAGAACTCGTTAATAATATTAAACTTGTTGCTGAAAATATTGAAATTGATAGTTCTGCACATTTAAATAATATCTTAATCGTTTGCAAAAAGGCAAGATTTAAAAAAGGTTTTAAAGGGAAAATCCACGTGATTGCTTCTGATAGCATTAGTATGGAAGAGGGTTGTGAGTTTAACTACCCTTCTTCATTTGTGCTTTTAGCAGCCGAAGGAGAAACAAACGCTATTAAGTACATACAGTTTAATAAAAATTGTCGTTTTTATGGAGGCGTTTTAGCAGTCTCAAAAATTAAAGGAAATGCAAATGATCAAAAAGTCTTTGTAAAACTTCATGCAGAAAGCGAAGTGAATGGATTTGTATATTCGTCAGACTACATTCATTTAGAAGGTCTCGTAAACGCGACAGTTATCGCTAATAAATTATTACTTAAAACACCGTCTGCAGTTTATGAAAATCATTTACTCAGTTGCGAGATAAACCCTAAAAAACACTCTTCCATGTTGACAGTTCCACTTGTTTTTAATGAAAGAGCAAAATTGCTATGTTGTGAAACTATAAATTAGAAATGAAAGCTAAGAAGCCGAAATATGTTAAGGGAAGCAGCATGGTTGAGGTGCTAATAGCGTTTGCAATCACAAGTTTTTGCGTAAGCTTGGCTTTTATAATTTATTTAAACATTCAAAAAAGCAGCTTACCGTTTTTTAAAATTAAAGCAGTGGAGTTGGCAGAACAATTTATGCATGAAACATTAGAGAAAAATACTTTTTTTGAAGAAAGTTATACAGCAGAAGAGTTTACCGCAAAGAAAACGATTATTGGCACCAGTTCTTATCCAGATTGTTCCTTAGTAAGAATTATTGTGTTTGACTCGTTCAAAAAAAAGATATACGAATTGGAAACACTAGTCTATAATCCCGGACACTATTAAATGATTAAAAGGAAAAGCAAATACAAGGTAAAAGGATTCACAATTGCTGAACTGCTGGTCGTTTTGGTCTTGAGTTCAATTTCCATAAGTTTATCTTACGGTACACTTACCTATATTCAAAAATTATTCAGTGAGTATAAAAAACAAAATAAATTTTTAAATGAATACACCGATCTAAAAGAAAGACTGGACTATGAATCTTTGAATGCGCGTATTGTTGAACTAGAGAAAGAAAATTGTTTTTTGTTCCACCGTGATAGTACTATTTCAAGTTTACAATTATTAGAACATAAAATACTACTAAAAAGAAACAATCACTGCGACACATTTCATATTGAACCGCAAAAAATTAAAGTAGAATTCGAGCACATGACAAACCCAATCTGGGTAAACAGATTAGTTAATAAAATTAGTTTTGAAGGGGAGTATACAAAACAAAAATTAACTATTTGTTTTTATAAAGACCATAGTTCTGCAATTAAGTTAATGTTAGATAAAGAGGAGAAGTTATGGCAGTAATTGATCTCGCAAAATATTCCGAAAAACAAATTCCTAAAGTACGCTCTGAAAAACTAGCTAAAGATTCTAGTGTTTCGAGTTTTATGAACACAGAGATTACTTTGTTTGAAAAAAAATTCGGTCCAAAAGAAAAAGAAGCATTTTATTCTGAACTGGGTTTGCTGCTTTCTACGGGTGTTGATATTAAGACAGCTTTTGAAATTATTGAAGAAGATATTCCCAATAAAAAACATAAAGCTTTATTGGAACAGATAAAAAACGATATCATAAGTGGCATGCGCATTTTTGAAGCGGTATCTAAGCACGAAAAAGTATTTAGTAAATATGAAGCCCAAAGTATTAAAATAGGGGAGGAAACTGGCAAACTTGCTGATGTGTTGAAAGAATTAGGAATATTTTATTTGTCGAGTATTAAGTTAAGAAGGCAGATAGTAGGTGTTATGACTTATCCTGTTGTGGTGATTAGTATGGCAATATTAATTGTTTATTTTATGCTCTCGTTTGTAGTGCCAATATTCATTGATATTTTTACGCAGACAGGCGGAGAGTTACCGGAAATAACCCAATTTTTAATTAAAGTTAGCAATAAGAGCTCGGCAATTTTTTATACTCTTTTTGTATTTGTGGGAGTAATTGTAATTCTTCATAAAACACAAAAGAAGAAAGAATGGTATAGGAAATACACCTCAGCGTTCTTTTTAAAAATACCGGTAGTAAATAAACTTATTCAAAAGATTTATCTAGCTCGCTTTTGTCAAAGTATGAAGTTATTGTCTGGTGCACGTGTAATGATTAATGAAGCCTTGGAACTTGTTCGAAACATGATTGAATATTATCCAATGGAACATGCTCTTGAAATGGTGAAAAACGAAGTAGTAAGCGAAGGAAAATTATTAAATGAAAGTCTTGCGAAACATTCTATTTTTCCAAAAAAATTAATTGCGTTAATTAAGCTTAGTGAAGAAGTAAATGCCCCGGAAATTATTTTTGAGAAACTCTACCAGCAATACTCCTCTGAAATGGAGCATCAGCAAGCCGTTATTGGGAAATTAATTGAACCTATTTTTATTGTGATTTTGGGACTATTTGTTGGGTTTATTTTAGTGGCCATGTATTTACCAATGTTTGAAATGAGCAGCGGAACTTTTTAAAACGAATTTTATTTAATTATTTTATATCAAAACACCATGAAACAATTTAGTCAGATTAGAAAAATTAGAGCTTACAAGGTTAAGGGAATGACTTTAATTGAACTCCTTTTAGTGCTCGCCCTTGTTGGAATTCTTTTATCCATGGCGGTGCCAAAGTTGATGCCATTAATTGGAAGAACGAAATCATTAGAAGCGCAAATGCAATTAAAACATGTTTTGAACCTAGAAAAGAATTATTTCTATATCAATTCAAAATATTCCAACAGTTTAGAAGATTTAGGGTTTGAGCAATCAAAACTTATCACCGAAGACGGCAAGGCAAACTATAAAATTGAGATTGTAGAAGCTAATAATAAATCTTTCACCGCAAAAGCAATCTCGGTGACAGATTTTGATCAGGACGGCCAACTAAATGTTTGGCAGATTAACCAGGACGAGGAAATTAAAGAAGTAATCAAAGATTAATGACAATAATTGCCTTTATGATTTGGCTGTGCTTAATTCTTGTTTTCGTTAGTTCATTTGTTATTGCGTACCAAGATTTTAAAACACGCTTAATTAATATCTGGTGGATAGTTTGTTTTGGAATAGCATCTATTAGCCACTATGCGCTAACACATTCTTTTGGTGGTCTTTTTGAAAATATAATTTTCTGTTTTGTATATCTTTTATTCTCTTATCTCATTTTACATTTATTTTATTTTGTTAAAACAAAAAAGTTTCAAAAAATACTTGACAGTAAAATTGGTTGGGGAGATGTTTTTTTAGTAGTACTTATTGGTACTTGTTTGTCTCCACTAACAATGATCTACTTTTTCACCTTTGTTTTTGTTGTAACGCTTATTTTTCAATTGGTGTTTCAAAAACAAAGTAAGAATATTGCCTTAGGGGCAATGTTGGTTATTTGTTATTCTATTTATATAATAATAGATGTGTTCAGAATCATTTTTGAAGCCCCTTAACTGAGCGAAATTAACTTTATTGAAAGTAGAATTATACTTTAATAATCTGAGTTTTCTGCATACTGAATAAAAAAAAGGGAAGAAAAAATTGTAAAAGTGCGTTTGACTGAACGTCCTAAGAAAGCTCTACAATACCACTCTTTAAAGCGAATTTTAAAAGACTTGTACTACAATTACATTTTGCTTTGCCGTAAATTTTAGTCCTATAAAAATCAATTGTACTTGAGGAAAGATGCATATTCGCAGCAATTTCTTTATTCGTTTTGCCATCACATATTTTTTTAATTATCTCAGTTTCGCGTTCGTTAAAGTTTACGTTACCGCCATTTTCAGAGCGCTGTTTACCTTTTAGGAGACTTTCAAGTAGAGCTTTGGATGTAGAGTCGTTAAAGAAAAATCCAAATAGGTTTACCTTATAGATTGCCTCAAACAATGTTTCTACTGAACTATCTTTACTTAAATAACTACTTGCTCCGTGCAAAAGATAATCAGCTTGGTGCTGATTGTTGGATTCTTGGCTTAGGATAATTATTTTAGTTTCGGGAAAGCGACGAAGAATAATTCCCATTGTAGTTTTAGCATCCATTAAAGGAATATTAGCGTCAAGTAAAACTATATCAACTTGGTTCTTTTTTAAAATTTCTAGAAGTTCTTTCCCATCTCGAACATCAGAATCAACTTGGAAATCTGATTTTGTTTTTAACAGCGCAACTATTGATTTTCTTACCACTTCCTTAGCTTCAGCTACAATGATTCTAATTTTTGGGTTCATAATAAATGGGTTAAAGTACTACGACAATGTTTGTTAAATTGTAAAAATAGTCATAGAATAATTTTGTCAAGAATAATTATTTTTTACAATTCGGACAAGAAAATTAAGACAAAATTCGATTTATTAGATTAATCCCTGATTTTTATAGACGAATAAAGATTTAGTTTTTAGTAAAAAAACTCATCAACTCATATATAACTTTAGACCTCTATGGCAAGTGTAAGACCGTCTGAGCAATTAAAAATCAAATAATTATTTCCTTAATATTAAATAACACTTCGTTTAATCCATTAAATGTTACTCTTAGGTTGCAAATTAAAGTTATAAGAATCTTCCTCTCAATTTATGTATTACATTGTCAAAAGTTTTCGTGGATAATATTTGGCATATCGTGGACATCAGATATAATCACGCTATTCCTCTTCCTTTGAAAGTATTTGGTTTTCTCATTTTTGTTTGTGATGCTATTGAGACTTTAAGGCTGGTTTTAATTGTACTAATAAGATCCATTAAACGAAACTCATTTTCATATTGCAACAGAGATTCTTTTGCCTGAGGCAAATTTTTTTACTAACAACAAGTGATTTTAAAAACAAATACTATGTGATTACATAGTCAGCAACTATGAGAGCACATAGTTTTGCGTATGAATGCACATGGTTTTAAGTTTGCATCTTGTTTCGTACAGAATTTGATTTGTAATTTCATCAAAGAAAAAGAAAATTATTCAAATGAAGTTCAATTGCATCAAAAGATTATTAATTCTGTTATCGTTAGTAACCTCTTCTCTGGCTAAGGGACAATTCACATGTAGCCTCTGCTCAATGAACACCGCATTAAATGACACACTTGTAATAAAAGTGAATGTTACAGATACTACAACATATACAATTTCAACCGGAGAAACTCTTTGTATTTATAAAACTGGAACATGTAGAGGTTCAATAGTTTTAAATGGAGGTACTATTTGCAACAACGGAAAGTTAATCCCGAAATCTTTTGTGTTTAACAGCGGTGTTATTATTAATAATAAGATGATGAAAGTAAATTCTAATTTCTACTTATCAAGCTCGACTTCATGTATCAACAGTCCGGGCTCCGTTTTTAATATCAATGGCAGTCTTTCTATAACTGGAGGCTCCTTGGTTAATGAAGGGATCATAAATACTAGCGGTAACATCAATAATAATTCTGGAGTACTTGATAATAAGACAATAATTAACTGTTCAAGTTTACTCGGATCAAATAGTATTATTGATCATGGAAGAGGTCAAGTAAATACAAAAAATTAGAACCTATGGTTAGTAAAAGACTTATAGAAGTTGTATTGTTTACGATTGCGATGTTCTGGTTGGATATCGTTTACTCCCAATGCATAGACTGTTCAATAGTCGTAGCTGACAATTCAGTTTCAAGTTATACTGTTACAACTGGTCAAAAGCTGTGCATAGCTGAGAATTTTACCTACACTGGAAATTTAACCCTTAACGGAGGTGCCATTTGTAATAGCGGAACCATAACAAAATTGGAGATTAGATACGGTGTTTTTGAAAATTCTATTTATGGTAAAGTAACAGCATTAAGCAATGGTGATATAGTTTTTAAAGTTTCTGGTGAAACTATAATAAATAATTACACGGGAAGCCAAATGATTTTTAATGATAGCTTAAGTATCTATAACAATTCAAGTGATAGTCTAATTGTTAATATTCATAAAGGCTCATCAACAAGTTGTCAAAACTTCAACATTTTTTCTGGCAGTAGCAGGTTTAATATTGGCTTAGCAGCAACGTCTACGACTAATAGTGATTTTATTACTTCGTTAAACGTTAATGGTAATGTTATTTTTAATTCGAATGCAAGTGTTTTTGTGAGTGAATTGGCAAGTTTCAATATTAATGGAACTTTTACTTTAAAAGATGATGGTTTAAAAACTCTGGACAATTATGGTGTCGTTAATGTGAATGATAGTGTGAATATAAGTGGTGATGCTCAAGGGAGTGGAACAATTACAATTAACAATTATAGCGAGTTATCGTTATTCAATGGTATTAATTGCACAATACTTAATGCCTCAGTAAGATTAAATAATAATGCAATTTCGAGCTCTGCAATAATGTATATCGAGGGTGATGTGAATTTATACGGAATCGACACTGAACTTAATAATAGTAATTTTTTACAGGTTAATGGAGTGATTAACAATGTAAACTCGGTTTTTAATAATGATATGTATGTCGAAGCCAGCATATTAAGAATCACTAGTGGGGTAGTAACAAACAACTCGGAAATGAACCTCTACAGCGACTTTCAAATAGACGAACCAGTTGGTGTATTTAATAATAATAGTATAGTTTTTTTAAATGGTAACCTAGGCAATTATGGTGTAATTAATTTAGGAAAGGCGAGTGTTATAGTTACTGGAGACTTTGAAAATAAATACAGTTCAGTACCCGGTGTAATAAATGGACCGCTAGATATTTTGAATGAAGAATCTCTTCCCGATACAATTAATTACGCTAGAATTTTCGTCAATGGGAATTCCAAAAATGAAGGTCAATTGAATAATTATTTGTTGCTAGCAGACTTAACCCCTCCAGGATCTAATCCCAGAATTGACGATATCGGTGAAAATTCAAGTCTTGGTGATGATGTTTTTTTTGAACATTTATGTGACTTAGTTTTAGGTGTCGGTTATATTACATCTTCTTCAAACGTTGATGAAGTTGGCCCTAGAGGACCCAGATCAAGAACGGATTTTTGTCCGGGCGAGAATCTTACCCTAACTCTTAATTCTTTTGTGCCAATATTATCTGGTCCATATTGGTCGTATGGAATTTCCGCCGGATGGATACCAATTAGCACTGGAATGAGCGTGCCAATTTTCGGTTTAATTAGTGGTGGCAATGTTACAGCATCGGGCACTTATTTTAACGGAATTACAGAATGTTATTTTAGTGTAGTTTTCAGTATAAATGTCAGTACCGCTTCAATTTCTGCGACTTCACCATTGCATTTCGGAGTTGGTAATAATGTGTTATTAACATCAACAGTAACTTCTGGAACTGCACCGTTTCAATTTACGTGGACTCCTAACTATTCTTTTGTTTTTCCAACTACAAATAGTTTTAAAGATCCTATCGTGAGTCCACAAGTCTCTTTAATTTATACCGTTAGTATGCGGGATGTATATGGTTGTGCAGCCTCCAATACAGTCGAGGTTATTGGAGAGCCTTTTGCTAGACTGGATAAGGAATTGAATAATGAATATTATAAACTATTTAGTGATCAGTTATTTTTTAAAAATGAAGCTCAATACGATGCCTCAAATCTTAGCTATTATGTATATGATAAAACTCATACAGTAGTCGCTTCGTCAAACAATAATAATTTAGTTAATCTTCAAGTAATAAGCCCGGGAGATAACAGACTAACATTAAACGCTTCTAGTTTACCTACTGGGTATTATACTTTAGAAGTGACAAATGAAAAAACCGAAAAGTTATACTTAAGATTCAAAAAATAATATGGCAAAAAATGTAATAATTATTCTATCCATAATCTTTGGAGTTTCGGCTTTGGCAATGTCGCTAAAAAACAATTCCATAAAGACTGTATACATTGATATGGCTCGTGTCTATGAAGAGTTTCATTTATCAGTTGAACTCAATGCTGAATTAGCTAAAACAGTTAAAGCTCGTAAGCACATACTAGACTCTCTTTATAAAAATTTAAGTTTTGAAAACCAAAAAGTGAGGGAGTTAAAAGCAACAAGTAAGGAAACCATTGACAATCTTAAGAAATTGGAGCAAGAATACTTATATAAAAAAAATTCGATTGAAAAAGAAAACCAATCTCAGTCTGAAAAATGTAACGAAAAAATTTGGAAACAAATAAATAGATATGTTGAAAGCTATGGAAAAATGATGAATTACAGTTATATTCTTGGCGCGACTGGACAAGGAAATATTATGTATGCGTCTGTCGAGGGCAATGTGACGGATCCGCTAATATTATATATTAATCAACAGTATGAAGGTAACAATGAATAGAATAGGAAAAAATATTTTTTTTATTCTCTGCTATATTATGACGGGGTGCAACCATAATTTAGATAACCTCTCACCTAGAGAATATGTAAGGTTTTTAAGTTCACAAGAGAGTGGATTAAGTCAAACCAAAACGATCGATGACATAAAGTTTAAATGTAAACTTCAAATACCGTCGTTAATTACTTTACTCAGTTCAGCGGCTACATACACGAGCAAAGAGCAATTTGATACTGAAAAGGACTATCACAAAAATCAGTTAACTGTTGTTTTTCTAATTGAGGATGATTCACATTTAAACCATCGGGTTAAAGAAACTATTTTTAAAACTGATTTATACAGCAAACTAATATCCTATTCTAATAATGAGCTTCAAAAAGACTTTGCATTGCAACTTTCAAATGGAGAGATTGTTCCTTGCGGTTTTGTCCATTTAGAAGCGGCAAATTCAGTCGCTCCGATAATAAGAATCAGCGCAACTTTTTATAATAATAAGTCTGACATGGATGATTGCACAATCATCTTTGATGACAACATATTTAATAGCGGCAGGATAAAGTTCCACTACAATTCTAAAATATTTAACAATTTGCCGACTCTTAAAATTTAAGGTATGAAGAAAAACAATGTCATCAGATACGTATCGGTTTACATGATTTTAAATATTCTTTTCGAGATTATTTCGCCAACTCTTGCTTTTGCGCTAACAAACGGTGCAATGCAACCAGAATTTCAAAGTTTCGAATCAGCCAACTCAAGTGAAATGGTGGATTTATTTACAGGCGACTTTAAATATAACATACCATTAATGGATGTTGAAGGTTACCCATTAAACTTATCATATAAGGCTGGAGTAAGCATGGAAAGTGAAGCTAGCTGGGTTGGGCTTGGCTGGTCTCTGAACCCGGGAGTCCTAAACAGAATGATGAAAGGATTGCCTGACGATTTTAACGGTGACGAGGTCCATTCGATAGTAAAATCAAAGCCATTTGTATATCTAGGTTCAGGCCCTACGAAATCAAATTGGTTAGGTAGTGGTTACTCTTTTGGTATATCTGGCATTCCAATATACGGTGTAAGTGACCAATCGGGCGAAAGTAGCTCCAATGTATTAGTTTACAATAACCACAAAGGTTATGGATATGAACGAGGTTACGACTCACACTACTCACTTAACGTGGGAGTTGGGGGTTGGTCATTAAATTTTAGCACCGGGTATAATACCACTTATAATTCACAAGAAGGGGGTAGTTTTG
The DNA here is from genome assembly GCF_029625215.1 of Aurantibacillus circumpalustris. Taxonomy (GTDB): domain Bacteria; phylum Bacteroidota; class Bacteroidia; order B-17B0; family Aurantibacillaceae; genus Aurantibacillus; species Aurantibacillus circumpalustris. The sequence continues at coordinate 3,895,676 of NZ_CP121197.1, read as the reverse complement.
GGGACACATATTCAAGTGGCTATGGGTTCTTTGGAGGTTTCAGTAATGCTTCTTGGGGGAAGGGTACCAATTATAATACGAGAAATGGCGCAACTACAAACTCACGGTATGGGTCAATTGGTAAACCCGATATACGCTCTGTTGTTGGGGCAATGGTGAGTAGCACGAGTGGAGGATACTGCTCAATCCCAGTTGGTGCCGTATCTTATGCTCCAACTATACCGTTTAACATGTTGGGTGGTGGTGCAAGTCACTCTGAAAGGTATGGAACATGGGGGAAAGTGAACGCCCTTGGAATATCGATTAATGGTGGTGACTTTGAGGGTGTTCAGGGATTTTATCGTTCAATGAGCGCCTCTTCAAATAACGTAATTAGATCATACGGCTATTTGTATTCTCAGAATGCAGATAATAATTCATTAATGGATTTTAATCGATTTCGGGAAGGAGCCATTATGGATGAAACTCCAAATGGTTCATCAGCATCCTCAACATATGATTTGTTTTTCGCTTCAGCACAAGGAATGAGTTCAGCATTCCGACCATTTAGAAGTGATATTAGTGCAGTGCATGACCCAGACCATAAATTAGTTTCAAATAGTATCCATAGCGGTTATGAATTTGGTGGGGATTTCATTGCCCACGAGTTATCGGAATTATCAACTATAGCTGCTAGAGGTTTGAGTAATCAGTGGCCGTCGCCGTTTTTAGCAAAACTTTCTCATGCCTCACACCAAGATATCGTGACGCCTTCGGCCAGTTTTTCTATTGATGCTCAAAAAGCATTAATAGAAAATACCTATTTTAAAGAATTGGGTGATTTATGCGAAAGAGATGACGATTATGAAACGGACCTTCACTTTGACTATACAATTTATCCTGAACTGGTTAACGTTGGACCAGGCTATTCTGTTTTAAGCCCTATCGAAAATGTCGGAAGAAAAAAAAGAGATGTAAGATCAAAACATATTAAGAGTCTTACAGCAGATCAAGCTAGTCAATTTGGTGTTGAACGGAAAATAAATCTATACGACAAAAACACTTTTTCAATCAATTCATCCAATAAACTTGTTTCCGTATCCAGCAATTCTACGTTGATAAATATTGATCGTCGTTTTAAAAATTCATTCTTAGGCGGCGTTACAGGTACAATTGCTCCAGTAAATCACCATATTTCCGAAGTATCACTAACGAATAAACATGGTGATCATTATGTATATGGAATCCCTTCTTACAATTTATATAAGAAAATAACTGCATTTAATGCTTCTGACAGAGAAGAAGATCAATACGTGTTTAATTCAACCCTTTTTAATTTTCCAAGTATTACTTATAGTCATAGCCCTCTTAACATCTCCGAGCCTTGCCAATTTGTAGAGTATACAGCTAAAGACATAAATGATAACAAACGAGGTAATGATAATTTCTTAAAGATTGATGAAACACCAGCTTATTCTTCGTCATTTCTTTTAACAAGTGTTTTATCCTCAGATTATGTGGATGTTACGGGTAATGGTCCAAGTTATGATGATTTGGGAAGTTTTACAAAATTTAATTATAGCAAAGAGAATAACTATCGCTGGAGGGAACCATATTGTTTAGATTCGACAATTTCAGGATCTACATTAGCGGGTGGCATCTCAACCGCTACTAACCATGCCAACTTTGATAAGGGGTTGATTAGTGACGATCTTGATGACAATGCACAATATGAGTATGGAATTAGGGAAAGCTATTATGTGCACTCAATTGAAACAAAAAATTATGTTGCGGTTTTCAGAACAAGTGCACGCTCAGATGGCATGGGAGTTCAAAATGAAAGTGGTGCAAAAGGTACAATAGGAGAAATGCTAAAATTAGATCGGCTGGATCTTTACTCTAAAAACGAAATTCTTGAAAAAGGAATTACTAATGCAATTCCATTAAAATCGGTACACTTCGAATATAACTATTCCCTGTGTCATAATACCTTTAATACGATTTCTTCTAATAATATAGATCACGGCAAGCTTACATTAACAAAAGTATATTTTACCTATGGCACTTCAAATAAATCAGCTTTGTCTCCTTATGAGTTCTTTTATGCCGATAATTCACACACAAGCGCTATTTTAGGAGCTGGCTCAGGGGGTCAAAATTTTAATTATGATCCACGTTCAATAGATCGTTGGGGTTCTTATTTACCAAATAATGGCTCTGTTGTTGGAAGTACGGTTGGTCTTAATAATATTGAATTCCCCTATTCTGAGCAAAATAAAGAATTAGCTGATAGCTATGCCGCCGCATGGAATCTTACACAAATTAAAACACCAAGCGGCGCCTCGATAAAAATAACTTACGAAGCTGATGATTATGGGTATGTCCAAGATCGTCCTGTATCGCAAATGTGCCAGATATACAACTGTGTGCCTGGCGTGAGCAATTTTTCTATTGATGTTACTGCAACATACGGTAACCCATCAACTTGCAATATAAAAGATAATCCTTCGGTAATTGTTGATTTAAGTAGCATGAGCAATGGCATTTCTACCTTGCTTTCACAAAATGATGCCAATGATTATGCCGCAAAAGTTCTTTGCTTTAATGAAAATTTAAATAAACCTTTCGATTTATATTTTAAAACTTTTTTAAAAGTTGCTGATCCATCGTGTGGTGCAGGGCTGGCGAAAGAGTATTACGAGTTTATTAATGGTTATACAAATATAACAAATGTAAAATTATTTGACGGAGGCATTGCTAATAATACATACACAGTTATGAATAGCGCAGGAACAGGTACGACTTCATGTTATCGCTTCGCCTGCGTGCAATTACAACCCACCAAAGTGGTGACAAAAGACTGGAAATCTAAGCGTTCAAGGACATACAGTCCAATTAATTTTGTTACAAGTCCAATTTGCATGGCAGGTTGGGATTTTTTGCGAAATTATGCACCGCGTATAGCATATCCGGGCTCGGAGCCTGCTAATATGGGCGGGAGTTTAGAAGACCCTGTTGTGCAAAAGTTAAATTCAGAAGCTGGTTTAGGTGTTGCCAAAATAGATCTTGAGGATGCTAAACTCGGTAATGCGAACAAACGCTTCTATGATCAGAATTTTTGCGTAACCCTATTTCCCAATAAATCTTTTGTTAGATTATATAGTGCGCATAATACCAAATTAGGTGGCGGTCATAGGGTTAAAAAAATTATTACCGAAGATGACTGGGCAGGAATGACGAATGGAATTAACTCAACACCATATAGCGAAAATAGTACTTCTTATGGTCAAACTTTTGAATATACATTTCAGGATCCTATTTCCGGAGTAATTTTAACAAGCGGAGTGGCGTCCTATGAACCGCTGGTTGGAGGCGATGAAAATAGTATGAGACAACCTATTGGTTTTGAAGTTGAAAAAAAATATGCGCCAAACGATCATTTTTTTCAAGAGGAACCTCTTGGTGAAATGCTTTACCCAATGCCCGTTGTAGGTTATTCCAAAGTTACCCTGAGAACTATTTCTGATCCGAGCGTGTTAAATGTAGCAGCGAGTGGCAAAACAGAATTCGAATTTTTTACGGCAAAGGATTTTCCCATTGTGGATAAAGAGAAAGGCAGGCAAAGAAAAATACAGGAATCAATTCCACCAGACGCAACTCTTTCAAGCTTTATAAACCGGCTCGATAATCCTGCCTATGTGGCTAGAAAAATATTTCACCTTACTCAGGGATTTCTTTTGAAATTTAATGATATGCATGGAAAATTAAAATCTATTGCGGTATTCGGAGAAGATAATTCATTGCAACCAATTGAGAAAACGAAATATTCTTATAAGACAAAAACCGATGAACCAGAGAGTCTCGCAAATTCCGTACCTACCATTAACGAACAAAATATTATTAGCGATAAAGTTATAAATCGCGACATAGATGTTACCGCTGATACTAGACAAAATGTGACCGAAACAACTACACTAGGCAATAGCACGGTTCACGAAATAGGAGTAGGTTTTATACCGCCATTTTGGATCGGCCCCGACGTTCCAACTTACAATGAATCTCTTCTTCATGGTTTGACTATATTTGGATTTAACGGAGCTTCTTTAACTAAAGTAGTACAGGAATATGGGATCCTTGAGAAAATTGAACAGACTTACAATGGGAGTAAAACAACAACCGAAAATTTACTTTGGGATGCAAATACAGGAGATGTATTGCTCACAAAAGTTCTGAATGAGTTTGATGAACCTGTCTATAATTTTAATTATCCGGCTTATTGGGCGTATAAGGAAATGAGCCCTGAATTTAAACGAGACGGGATAGGACTCTTCTGCGCACATCTTACATCGTCCTTATCTGTTATTAAACCACTAGATGTTAGTACAGGTTCTTTTTCATATACTTCTGTAAACGACCCAGTCATATTTGAACCGGGTGATGAGGTTCTTCTTACTGACGTTACAAATCCTTCGTCGCCCTTGGTAATTGGAGACCGATTTTGGTTAGTTAGAGATCCTTCAACTTCAACTTATAATCTCGTAGACCGTGTTGGAAAACTTATGACAACGACCAATTATACAGCTCTTAACGTAGCATCTGATTATGTGATACGACTTATCAAACCAATAAATAAAAATAATCTTGTTGCCAGTATTGGATATGTGACATCTTTAACTGATCCTCAATTTACTAACTCGGTCAGCGTTAATGAAATTAATTTTTCACAAAGTAATCAGAAAATATTAGATGCCGCTGCGATCGAATACTGTTCTGGTGGCGGACTTTATAAGGATCCATTATTAACTCAACAACAAGGTGCTAATGTGCCTATGGGTTCTTATAGTATGACATCTATAAATCCTGTTATTAGTGAAGGCTACGGTAATATGAAGCCTATCACGTTTTATAAATTTAAGACCATCCGAACATATAGCGCTCAACCGAATATAAAATCAGATGGATTATATCCCTCCTCGGGTACCGGTTCTTTTACCCCTTTTTGGTTTCAAGAATCAGGCAATCCTTATTTGGTTTCAATTCGTTCCGATTTTTGTAGCATCGGAATATCAGGTAAAGATCGTGGAAACTGGATTGCATTTGAAAAGGAAGCTTATTATTCCCCATACGGCGATCAACTCCAGGTGAAAAATGCCATTGATGTCAATTCGGCTACCCGTACAGGATTTAACCACACTCTGCCTATATTAGAAGCAACAAATGCTCGAGTTACTGATGTAGGTTTTGAGAGCTTTGAAGAATATAGGTGGGTTTACCCCTTTCTAACAGCTGGCACAAGCACTGGCACAAGCCGTGTTTTTAATAATGATCATTTGGGCTTTTATAATCAAATCAGTCCAACTGGTAGCTTACAACCAAACTACACCTCAAATGCAGCTCACACTGGTAAATACAGTTTGTTTTATCAAACCAATCAAAGTGTTGATCTGAAGTATAATGTTAATCAATTTTACAGCCGGCAGAAAGTGACCTACGGTGTTGATGATGTAGATTGTGGGTGTCGCCTAGACGGAGAGGGTGTAAATGCAGTAAAACTTGACCTCGACCAGAATAAAACCTACATAGCCTCCATGTGGGTGAAGGGAACTACACAGTCTACCGATTACGCGAGTTTGGTAAATTTCTCTGTTACGCAGACTTATGGGGTGTCATCAGTTGCGAACGGTACTACAACTCTGGTTAAGTCTAACATAATTAATGGTTGGCAAAAGCTAGATTATGAAATAAAGCTTTCCTCACTTCCGGGAACGAGCCCATACGTCATTGACATATTCATAAACTCTGGATCAACTGGCAGTTTTTATCTTGATGATTTTAGAATTCAGCCGTTTAATTCAACAATGACTTGTAGAGTTTACGATCCGTTCCAACTAAAATTGTGTGCCGAACTGGACGATAGAAACTTTGCAACCATATATGAATATGACCAGGAAGGTATGCTTGTGCGAAAAAAGAAAGAGACCTTAAATGCACTTCAAACTGTACAAGAAATACGAACTGGAAAAAATAAACGCTAGAAGATAATGAAACAGATTCTAAAATTAGTATTGATTCTGCCAATGCTTTTAAACGGGCAGACTTATAAAGATGATATACGCGTAATAATGGAGGCCATGAGTTCATCCAAAAATTACGCCTATCGTGTTCATTATAAGTTGTACCTCGACGATAATTTAGATAAGGCCTTTCAGGAGAGTTATACCGACGTGAAAAAAAACGAAGAAGGGATTTTTTATAAAAAAAATAACGGAATTGAGTTTATGAGCAATTCAAAGTGTGAATTATTGCTAGATGAAAATGCGCATTCAATCACAGCAAAATACAAACAAAAATCGAGAAAAAATAAAGAAGAAAAGTTTTTAGAGGATGCTTTAAAAAATTTGGACAGTTTATTGTCCAACTATGATAAAATTAAAATAATTAAAAAAGAAAATAACAAAGTTACTTATTTACTACAACCAAAAGGAAAACAAGCTATACGCAACATTAAGGTAATTATTGATCGCGACAAACGAAGAGTAATGAAGATGCAATATTCATACAATGCGGAGATGAATATTCCTGAATTAAAAAACAGTAAACACTCAACCATATTCGAAATTTCTTATGAAGATTTGAAAATCGATAACCCGATAAACAAGCGAGTTTTTGATGAAAAAAAATACATTCTCCTTGTGAATGGAAAAACAAAATTAACAACTAGGTATAAAGACTATACATTATATGTTTTAAACTGATAGCATGAAAAACTCAACGCTTGTTTTTGCGATTTTAATACTCTTCTCAACAAAGATTTTTTGCCAGAGTGAAAGTCGAAATAATAGGGCTTATTCGGATCATCTGACTATACCAGGTTGTTATATACAAACATATGATGATAAATTCACATCAAGTGCCGGCTGGGATAATGGGTTTACCCACACTGCCAACACAGCTATTATCGAGTTTGGTCTAGATGAAGACAAACATTTACAACACCACACTGCAATTAAGCTTTGCGCTAAATTCGATGTGCAGCTCACTGATGCCTCGTTTTCTTTCACAACACTCACCAATCAGCAGTTAGATATTAACTACGATCCGGCTGAACTAAGTCGTTACAAGGACAAAGTTCAGATTATATTTCCCAACATTTATAAGGCTAAAGTGTACAATATAACTATCAGTTATTGTGCTACTACTGTGAACTGCACATCCTGCAATACAGTGTACAACCTTAGTGACGCATACTTACAGGCCGAAATAGTTACCGAAAGAATTTATACTTTTACGCCCACATATTCTTTTACCACCGGTGATTTCACAGATTCACTTACCACAAACGATCAACTTAAAATTACCTGGCCATTTATTTCTGGAGCCACCAGCTATGAGTTAGAATATGCATTTATAGACGATTATAGCACTACACTGGGAACCTATGTGTCATCAACTACACTTACTTATGATTTCGAACATGATGCCTCACGCATCTCCATCAATAAAAACCATTATTATATTCCCTTAACTTACGAACACGGCTATATCGTTTACAGGGTGCGCCCCATAGGATTAAACTCTTCCTCGAAAAGAATAGATGGTACATGGTATCCAACGTTAGCTGCCGGATCTTTAAGTCTATCAGCATGTATTAGAGCTATTAACCCTGAATTCCCCTCGCAAATTCTTAACTGGCAAAGTGTTAAAACATTTGCCGAATCAGGTAAAACTGGAACAGGTGTTGAATTTGCAGACGCTATCGGGTTACCCCGGCAAAGTCTTGAACGTTTAAACTCAGACGCAAAGACAATAGCTCAAAGCAGTCTTTTTGATTTTTATGGACGACCAACAATTCAAGTACTACCCTCGCCTGTGAGTGAACAGCACTTCAAGTACCGCTTTGGACTTAATATTTCAGATAACATTTTTTCAAGCGCACCTCCAACTATTGTATTCGATAAACAAATTTTCCACAGAAATAACACAAGTACTTTTTGTCTTCCTGTTTCTTTTTCAATGAGCCCAACATTTAGTGTGGGAGGGGCGAGTAATTATTATTCTCCGAATAACAACAACAAGGAAGCCTTTCAAGGCTATTTACCTGATGCGGAAGGTTATCCTTTTACTCAAGTGTTATATACTAATGATGGCTTAAATAGAATAGCTAGTAAAACTATGCCAGGTTCTTTGCATAAAATTTCTGGCGATGAAGTAACAAAATTCGTTTATTCAGAACCTGAGCAGGTGCAATTAGATAGGATTTTTGGAAGTGAGGTAGGTCGTTCAAATTTCTACCAGCGTACTTCAATCAAAGATCCGAATGGACAGTTTAGTATTCGAATTGAGGACATGTATGGTCGACTTGTAGCAAGTTTTCTAAAAGGGATAAATCCAAAGAATGTAGATCCGTTAGCAAATATGACTGCAACGGCGACCCTAATTGAATCCTATGATACAGCGCCTAACAATGTTTCCTATCCAGACACCTGGTGTAAGGAAATAAATAAGACTTTTGAAGTATATGCAGAAAATAGTGACGAAGGTTTTAAATATGAAACTACATGGGGAGCGGCTTTTACAGAAGATTGTAATGGTAGTACTTCCCCCTGTTTTGATTGCGTTTACGATGTAACATTAAGTATTACTAACCCTTGTGGGGCAGAGGTTTTTAATTATGACGGTTCGAATTCAGGTTACATAGGTTTTATTGGTCGACCACCACCATATTCTGGCACTGTCAACTGCAGTCAGCCAACTGCAACGCATGTAACGGGAGTAGGCCTTACTAATACTGTAAGTATTATTTTTCATGAGGTTGGTAAATATAAAATTTATAAAAAAATATGTGTAAGCAATGCCCCAGTTGAAGATTACACGGATACTTATCTTGACTTTCTAAATAGCACTACCTGCGGAGTTGATAAGTGTGAAATCTATAATACTATTCTTAGCACTATCGATTTTACGGGTTGTTTTCCTCAAACCTGTGCAAGTTGCTTTAGCTCAGTAAATTCATATACTGCGATATCTGCTTCCAATTCTAGCACAACTTTTCCCTACCAGGGACCGCAAGGCGGAGGCCTAAATTATCCCAATGAGATTTCTCCTAATGGTTCAACCCAAACGGTTTTTACTTCTACCATGACTCCTCAGGAAATAAGTAATGCATATGAGGAATGTACTGTTTATTGTGCACAAAACGATCGCTGTTCAACTTACGGAAAATTAATGGAAGCAGATTTTTATCCTGAAACGGGTCAGTTTGCTGCAACAAATCCTACAGTATCAACTTGGCCGGTTTCTATTTTTAATCCAACAAATACACTGCCGGGAAATCCAACTTGGTCTACTACTCTTTCTTATTCAAGCGCTGCGGGAACTGCTGATTATGTTCAGATTAATGGGGTCAACCTTAGCCCTTATCAATTAAGTCAAGCGGACTATATTAAATACTTTCGCAAAAGTTGGGCAAAAACCTTGGTTCAATTCCATCCTGAAATGTGTAAAAAATACTTTTACTGTAATGTTATTGGTAGTTCACTCGATTACGATGATATAATAAATAACATGAATCATTCAGATGAAGCCTGTAATAATGGTGGTTATTGGTTTCCTGTTAGGTACAGTTCTTATAGCAATTACAAACCTTCTGGTTCCTGTACAACTTTAACTACGGGAATCGACCCAATAACCATGAACAGTTATACCAGTAATACAGCTTTTGCAAACGAAATCAATGTCTTTACAAATGCTATAACTCAAAATTTCAGAAACACAGGTTTCGATATCTATAGATATACAGCTGCACAATCCAATACTGCCATCGGTTCATCCTCACCACCAACATATACACTTGGTCAAGATCCTTGCACTGCAGATGGAGAATGGATATCTTTTAAGACATATTACATCAATGCAAAACGTGTTTTATATCAAAAACTGTTAAACGTTTTTCTTCAATCTCCTTCAAGTTATGGTGCGGGCGCTTTAAGCTGTACTACTATGCCTACTGGCGCTGCGAGTTATTTCCCCGATCCAATAGAGTTTCTCAATTCTAAATATCCAACCACTGGAACAGTGACACCTGGTTCATTGTATACTTTAGCAATAAGCCCACCTTCTGGAACTAATACCTCAGCCATGACAAGTTATACCAATGCCATGAGCCAATATACAAACATGGTAGTTCCTTCGCCTACTATGGCTGCAAATCAATGTAGTAACGCCTGCAATTCTTATACCGCTAGTTGGGACATAAACTTAAAGGCGACCTGCACTGCATATGCTAGTTCGACTTTGCAAACAAGTATTATAAACGCCATGGTAGAAGTTTGCAAATTAGGCTGCGACTATGCCAGTAATCTTATGGGAGCTAGTTCGACTGCCCCTGGCACAGTTTATACCCTTCCTGGCACAAGTCAAACGGTGAGTACTTTTCAACAAATACTTGACTATTACTTACCAGCCGGAGGTTGTAGCACCATTGTTTTAAACGGTCCGGCTCCTTATCCAGCCCAAAACGGTACTATAACTTTAAACCAGTTAAGTAGTTGTAGATGTGATATTATATTAGATGTAGCTGAAGAATTTGCCAGCACAACCCATACTAATATTTCTTATGAATGGCAGTTGTTTGAACAAAAATATGGTTTCGATTTACCAGAGTATAATCGTCTCAAGTGCGCCTGCCAAAGCGCATTAACTAATTCATGGACGGCAGGTTATTCATGGTCCCCTACTGAAACAAGCGCCCTAAGCAATTACACTATGGCCATTGACAAACGATTAATTTGTAAAAACTGCATTAGTTGCACAGATGTGGCAAACGCTATTAACAATATGACACTTCCCATTACGAGCCCTTCTTATACCAATTTAGTTGACCAGATAAACCTTATACCAGGTAACAAAATCTACGTAAGCAACTCATTAAACAGCATGTTTGGCTTGCACACACTCCAGGAGTATTTAGGTCTTTACGAAGATTGTGCCACATTCGCTTCAACTACTACGCCTTATTCATATGTAAATACTGTAACAAAGCAGGGTATGGACCTCTATTATTATTTGCAGAGTATTGCATGGAATAAGAACTTTTTAAATAACCATACTATGACGCTATGTAAAGATGATAAATACTTTCTTTCCTCTCTTTACAACGGGTCTCTTCCTATTATTGCTGGTAATTCATTTTCATCTACTGCAAATAGTAACAGCCTTACAATTGTTATTTCCTTGAGTGCAACACCTATTGCAAGTATTCAACTAATAAAACCTTCTTCATATTCAGGTAGCTGGGATGATTTTATAGACTTATATAATTTTGTTGCATATAGTCCTCCCCCGCAAATATCAGGTCCAAATTATAGTTTTAAATTAGACGCTGAAGATAATTTAAATGCCGTAATTAGTCTTACAGGATCTGTTACATATACTGCCTGGCCAATCAGTTACTTGAGTTACGGCAGTTATACCGTTCCAGCTATTTGTCCCCCAGCGCCGTTACCCCAAAAAAACGCCTGCGTTATAAATTTGTTAAACACAGCACTAACACAAGCTGAGGCAAAATACCAGGAAACAATTGCTGCTGTTACAGTTACCTTCCAGAACGCTTGGAAAAATCATTGTTTTAATACACTGAATGAAACCTTTACAAGAAGTTTTAATGGTGCAGATGAATATAACTATACGTTGTACTACTACGATCTTGCCGGTAACCTGCAGCGGACAGTTCCACCTAACGGTGCAGATCCAGGCATACTCACAAGTGTTACCGTAGCAATTTCTCCAACAATTACTGTACTTCCTGCTTATAGTAGTTCTTCAGCCGTTGCCTATAATTTCGTGAACGATTACCACTATGATAGTTATAATAACCTTGTTGATGAAAGTAGCGTTGATGGAGGTAAAACGACTTATTATTATGATAATGTGGGAAGGATTCTGGGTTCCCAAAATGCAAAGCAGATGGCAGCAAGCACAAGTACAGATGTAATTTGCTCTTACACTATCTACGATTACATAGGTCGTATTACAGAAACTGGGCAGGCTCATTTTGCTACCGCAGGTTATTTATCAGACATAAGCGCAGCGCTTAGTCCCTCTACTCCTCGTGAGGAGGTTACAAAGATATACTACGACCGAGCAACTAATACAACTTCCGTACTAACTGCATTTACGAACTCTGTGCAGCAGAATCTTCGCAATAGAGTTGCTTTTGTAACTTATCAAGATGTGTATAGCACGAATGTTAACAATTACAACCATGCTACTTATTATTCTTATGATGATCATGGCAATGTTGTTGAATTAGTGCAACACAACAAGCAACTGGATATATTCAATCAGGGATTCAGAACCATAAAATATGACTTTGAATTAATAAGTGGCAATATGGTTAAGGCAAGTTACCAAAGCAAAAAGCCAGATCAATTCATTCATAAATACTACTATGACGATGATAACCGCTTAAAAGAGGTGTTTACCAGTAAAGATGAAATTAACTGGGATCGTGATGCGAAATACTTTTATTACGAGCATGGTCCTTTGGCTCGTGTCGAAAGGGCAGATAAAAAGGTTCAGGGAACAGATTATTTTTATACAATTCATGGCTGGATCAAAGGTATCAATAGCGACGCTTTAAGCCAAACAAGTGATGCTGGAAAAGATGGAACTACCGGAAATAAATACTTAAGTTCTTATAATGATGTGCATGAATGGATAGCCAAAGATGCCATGGCTTTTAGCCTTAACTATTATAATACTTCAACCATCACCGATTATAAGGCCATTAAAACATTTACCACTACTGATGTAAACCCGCTAATGTCTATTACAGGATTTAGTAACAACGCCCATCCTTTCTATTTAGACAATAATTCTGCGAATTTAGTAGGAGATGGAGCCGATCTTTTTAATGGAAATATTAGCAGCATGACCACTAGCTTTATTGATAAAGATCCTACCAATTCTATTTCTAACAACACTACCTTTCCTTTATTAACTGCATATCGTTACGACCAATTGCAACGTATTACAAAAATGAAGACTTTCAGAAACTGGAACTCATCGTCGCTCAGTTGGAATGCCGGCACTACTAGCAACTATGACAACGCTTATAAAATGAATTTATCTTACGATAATAATGGAAATATCTTAAATTTGATCCGCAAAGGGCCTGGAAATGGAATCTCTAGTGGTTCGAGTTTAAATATGGATTCTCTTGTTTACACATACTATAACACTGGAATAACGGGAATTGATTATAATTCAAATAAACTTCGTTGTGTAAATGATGTTGTATCAGACAATAATTACGGAGACGATATTGATGATTTCGCTTGCGAGTTGGCTGAAGAAATAACTGTAGGTAATTCTATACACTTTGGCGATAGACGTTATTATTATGACAGAATCGGAAATATGACTGCTGATAACGGCGAAAGTATTATGGAAGTTAAATGGACTGTTGACCGAAAAATAAAGAGTATTGAACGCGATCCTGCTCTTTTATCGAATTCAAATACTACAAGGCCCGACATAGAATACGAATACAATAGCCAAAGGCAACGGGTAAGTAAATTAGTAAAACCTCGCGATCCAACCTCAAAATTATTACGGCCAGTGCAAGAATGGGTTTATACTTATTATGTTTATGACGCCAGTGGTAACGTAATGGCAACATACAATAGAGCAGCAGCAAATGTATCTGGTAATTCGTTTGTCGATAAATTATCACTAAACGAACACCATATTTACGGTGCTAAAAGATTGGCAACTGCCAGAAACAGTAATACTTTAATAGCTTGGACTTATGGGTTCGATAACCCTTGTGGTGAAGAAATTTCGAACTGTCGCGGCGCGGCTACCAGCGGCCCAAGTCCTGGGCCAACCATTGCAGTGAGCGGGTATAATACTGAACGTAATTTGGGTTACAAAGATTTTGAACTCTCCAATCATTTGGGTAATGTTGTTACCACTGTGAGTGACAGAAAAATACAAAGCAATTTTACTGCCGGAGCTTGCCTAAAAACATTTGATTTTAGCGGCGGTGTTCCATCAAATAATGAAATTGGAGATAATCACATAAGCCTTTCAGTATCTGGTGGCTCTTTGGTTTGCACAATGCAAAACTCATACTTTATTTCTGGAATAAATCCAATATTTGGGAATAATTTAACATCAGGTGAAGTATACCAGTTCGAGTTTGATTTTCATCCAGGAAACCTTACATCAAGTGATGGTTTATATGTTGTTCCGTTCGAATATAATGGTGGTTCACCATTACTAGGAAGCTATTTTTGGACTGCTTATTCAGCTGTACCCGCTGCAGGCCATTACTCTTTTACTTATACGCCCACCTATACTGGCCCAACCTATACAACCCACCTTGCTTTTAATACTAATGCGGGTACACATTATTTTAAGGTAGATAACATTAAACTCTGCCCAATAAACGGGGCTGTAACAAGCTATAGTCCAGATATTTTAAGTAATACGGACTATTACCCCTTTGGGCAAACAATGCCTGGACGAACCTGGACTGGAGGAGACGGGTATAGATACGGCTTTAACGGCATGGAAAAGGACAAAGAAACGTCCTCAGGAGCAAGTAATTTTGGACTAAGAACTTATGATAGTAGAGTAGGAAGGTTTTTTAGTAGAGATCCTTTAAGTATATTAGCGCCGATCAGATCACCATACTCATTTGCAGGAAATAGTCCAATCGCTTTTATTGATAAAGATGGAGGCTTTATGATTTCTCCTGCTCAGGCTAGAGCTTACCCTAAACTGAACCAAATGCTATTAAAGATTAGTGAAATGGTTAATGATCCTGGTGCAGCATCTAATCCTATCTTAGGTGCATTAGCTACGGCATCAGGATTAGATATAAAGACTCCTGAAGGTATGCAGACTCTTAAGGAAGTATTGTCATATGGTTCGGGTCCTCTTGTTTCCGTTAATCATTTAACACAAAGCTCTGGTAGACAAAGTGGCAACATTATTCAAATTAGCCATATATCTGTTAACAACGTAGAAAATGGCTATTATTCCAATAGAATATTGGGTAGACGTGTTGTAGTAGGTCGTGATTATTCTAACACCCTTGAAGCAGCTTCTATTTTATCATTGTTCAGTACGTTATTACATGAAGCTGGTCATGTAATCAATGATAATCGTGGTGGAAATTGGGTCGCTAAAGATGAAGAGGACAATATGGATAAAAACTTTGATGCAAAAATTTGGCTTCATAACGTTGGGGGCGCTAAAAGTTTTTTAAGATATGGTATTGTTCAGCCCAATAATTCTGCAACAGCGATGTTTAGAAATCCAATTGGCAATTTAACTCCCAACAATATACAAAATTACTTTTTTCCAAAAGGATGGGGTAGCGGAGCTACCAAGGTTATATCAGTAGATAATTTAGCTCCTAAAACCATTAATCAATTACCAAACACTTCTTCTACTCCAGATATTAATCCAACAGTATCCGAAGTTCCTACAGGTAATGTGCCTTCTAATAAAATAGACATACCAATTCAAGATTAAAAAGATGGAATTACAATTAAGTTTGATTACATTAGTAACGAAAAACAAATTTATTGTGCAGAAAAAGGATATGAAACTAAAATTAGTTATTGTTTTAATTGGCATTCACAGTGTTTGTTTTTCTCAGCGGTTAACACCAAATGGCGAAAAAATTTTCTATTCTTTAGCGGAAACAGAAGCTGTAAATCCAGACAGTGTATTTGTTTTGTGCTTAGGTAATAATAATTTGAAAGAATTTCCTATAAAAATACTAAAGTTTAAAAACCTAAATAAATTGACGCTTTGCAATTTTAACACAGGAGAAATGCTTCAGAATACACCATGGTTGTTAACAGAGAAAGAAGTGGAAGAAACAAGAAAAATCTTTAAAAAACATCCTGGATGTGACCTTGTGACGGATGGACTTTTTCCAATACCGAGAAAGAACAGAATAAAATCAATCCCTGAGGATATTGGGCAGTTAAAAAATTTACGTTTATTAATATTGAATCGCACTTTATCTCATAAAGAAATAGAAAAATTAAAATCATTATTACCTGACTGCGCTATTTCCGTGGTACGGTAAGATTATATTCGTTTTGTGACGGGAGTGGTTAAATATTTTAAGTATCTTTCTGTATTAGCGTCAATCTGGCTGATGGCTTTGTTATATACTTATGAGCTAAGAAATATTGTCTTTTAGCTGTTTTCGACCAATAACAATATCAATCATGGTTTAATTTAAAGCTTCACGAAGAATCCCTGCAATCACATCACAGGTAAACGAATTACCCAGCGCCCTAAACCTGTTCGATAAAGCAATACCAGCTGTATAATTTTTTGGCAAAGTTTGTAAAGCCTCAGCTTCATGTATGGTGATATTTCTAAACACACCGTTTTTAAAAGCTTTGTTTTTCTCGGCATCTAGCAAACTCAGCTTCTTCATATTTTTAAAACGCTCCGCTTTGATCTCTTTATCCAGCTCGGCGAAAAAGCGATCCTTAAAAACAATTTGACCAGTGCATTTAAACAGGTAACGATTTAAACCAACCTCAGTTTGTGGGAGCTGATTGGTAAGTATAGCATGGCTTCTTTCTCGGTCCACAAATCCACCCGAAACAATGTCCTGAAATTTTATGTTTTTGTCTTCAGGTAAACAGACCCCTGGGATATTCGTCCAGTATAAACGTTTACGACATTGTGCCGACACCAAAGAGGAGTTTATCATTATCGGTTCAACCCCCATCAAAGCTGAAATTTTCTCTCTCTCCTCATTGCGCATCGAAGCGACATTTTCAAGTAAAAAATAACGAGGCTTTGTTTCGTTAAGCAATCGTACATACTCATAAAATAGCTTCGAGTGTTGCCCCTGCAAACCTTCCTGTTTACCCATGCTGGATAAGTTGGTACAAGGCGAACCACCAATTAATAAATCAATTGGTGCTAAAGCGGAGCTTTTGAGAAGTGTTACATCACCGACCTGTATAATGTCGGGGTGATTTGCCATAGCTACTTTAATGGCATTTAAATCAATTTCAGAAGCGTAATATTTATCGACTTTAATTCCTGCTCGTTTCAGAGCCAAATAAGCCACACCAATCCCATCAAATAAAGAGAGAACATTCATAAATGTTTCTCTTTAAATAGGTCCAGAAAAAATTCCTTCCCTGGGAAAACGATATTTACTTACTCTGGGAAAACTGTTTTTAGTTCGGCTCCTTATAAGGTGGTTGCAATAGCATTAACACAAATCTGAAAAGCTCTGAACTGCCAAATTCCTTTAAAAACGTTGGTTGAAAACACTATACACCAAACCTCAACAATCATTCAGGGATCAGAACCGAATTTATTTGCCAAACAAGAACAAAGGTTAAAGGTCAACTGGTAAGGGTTTCAGACAGATGGCATAAACGGATATAAAAATCTCCCAGGGAAAAAAACCGTTGGTTGAGAATTTCAAACAAAAAATTGGGGCAAAAATTGTGAGCGCACCCAGACCCTTAAATCTCACAAATGGTTTTTGCCGCTTATTAAAAAGGCGACAATGAGACTCGATTTTTTCTCCGAAATAAATGACCTGTTTACTTCAGACTTCTGAATATCTTTTTAATGGCCTTGTCCGATCCAGAATTAAAACCTGATCGAAAACCTTTAAACTGAGTTTCTAAAATCCATATCTCGGTTATTTTTGAAAGCAAGAACAAACGCCAGTCGTTCTTGCTGAGGTCAAAGGCTCGGAGTATAGCTTCTTTTTTGGCGTTTTCGCCTAACATATAAGGTTCAATCACTCGGAAATCTGAATCTTTGTCGTATTTGATCTTTAAAAGCTGGCGCTGGCTCAAGGCCATAACAACGCAAAACATTGTGTTTTCAGAACTACTCATCTTTTTGATATAAATAGCTCTTGGTTTTGGCTCAAAATTGTGAGGAGACCGTGTGGAACTTTTTATTGCGATTTGCTGGTGTGGATTAAACGGTCCTTGTATCCTTGTACACACCGTCAACAAAACCCCTTAAAATAGGGGGCTCCAGAAGGGCTGATTTTAGACTCTTTTGTTTTTGGAAAGTCTGTGTGGAAATAACAAGTGTTTAATTGACAAAAAAAAGCTCACCATGAAAACAGCAATCTATGTAAGATGTTCAACCAAGCATCACCACCAAGACACAGATAATCAACTATTGCAACTTAATGCCTTTTGCGCAAAGCAAGGTTTTGAGATCACAAAAGTTTATAGCGATTATGAATCTGGTGATTCAGAGAACCGTAAATCTTTCAAGGCAATGTTTGCCGATGCAAGTAAACGCAGATTTGATTTGTTGTTGTTTTGGTCATTGGATCGTTTTTCTCGTGAAGGCGTTCGCCAAACAATTACTCATCTTCAAACACTGGAGAGTTATGGTGTGGTATATAAAAGTTACTCGGAACAGTATATTGATAGCACAGGAATTTTTAAAGACGTAATTATTAGCATACTCGCCACCTTGGCCAGACAAGAAAAAATTCGCATCAGCGAACGAGTAAAAGCAGGACTTGAAAAAGCAAAGTTGAATGGTAAAACAGGAGGCCGACCAAAACTCAGTGAAGACCTTATTAATAAGGTAGCATATTACAAACGCCTAGGTTTTTCAAATAGAAGAATTTCACGTGAATTAAAAATCTCTAATACAACGGTGGGGCACTATGTGTAGAGTGGATGAATTTTTATGGAGAAAATTTTCATCTTATCTGGTGTGAATTTCATATGAATCTATCTGAAGCAAAATAAATATTCTTTTTTGAAAGCCTTCCCTATAAAGGAACACAGAAAGTAGATGAAAATAAATAAATGGAAAATAAATCGTTTTTTAAGAAACCTTTTTCAGAAAGCAACGTATAATGAAACGAACAAAGTAAGGAACGATGAGCAAACCTTTCCTCACCTGTTTAACTGGAAAAAAAGTAAAAGGTTGCGTTTAAGGTCAAATAAATGCAATCTGAGTTTCGGATCAGGGTTTGTCATTGACAACAGACATCTGATTATAAGCTTACCGAAACACTTCAATCCAGTAGCTTTCGCAGGCTCATGCGTAAGCATTTTCCAAAACACACCATTTGCTTGCTGGCTTTTCACTGAATTGCCTTACTGGGAAAATTACATCCTAGTCATAACAATCCATCGAAATTCCTAAAAACACAAAACCCCGCTTTCGAAGAGCGAGGTTCAGTGTGAGTTCAATAAATTATTAATTCATTAAAAACTATATTCATGTCTAAAAATAGTAAAAATTTAGGATACACAATTGTTCCTAATTCAATTCTCTGGAATAACAATTTACGCCTAGAGGAAAAAGCGTTGCTGGCGATACTTATATCAAACAGCGAAGATTGGCACATTTACATCTCTGAAATATATTCGAGATCAGAAAATAAACAAGCCAGTCAAAGGAGAACCTTTCAATCACTTATAAAAAAAGGTTATGCTTCACAAATAAGATATGTTGATCCAGGAACAAAACAGATAGGCTGGAAAAACATCCCCTATCCAGATGGCAACGCCAATGCATTAAAAAATCCAGCCATTGAATTTCCTGAGATGGAAACTCCAGCAGTTGGAAATCCTTCGGATGAAACTCTTTCGAGTGGAATTCCAAATGTGGATGATGCAAAAGTGGAAACTCCACAAGTGGAATCACATGACAATAATAGTACTAATGAAGATAGTATTAAAGAAGAAAATACTAAAGAAGATAATACAAAAATAAACGATGTGATAAAAGACATAGAAGATATATTACTAAAAAATAGTAATGCGCAGGAAAGCCACACACGGAATTCCGAGGATGGCTCTGATAAATCTTCAGAGGAAACCGATAAGAAAAGCGAAGAAAATAGAGAAGAGGGTAAAGATGAGGAAGACGAACTTCCTTTCTAAATTTTTATTAGTAATCAATTTATAAAGGTGTTAACTAAAAAAACAAATAGCCAAATCCAACAAGATTCAGTTGAGTTAAAAGAAGTTCAATTGAACTCTTGTGGGCTTGACATATCAACTGAAAACGTAATAAAGTTTTCAGTTGGTAATTTGTTATATCAAATTCTTGGATTTATTTCTACCAAGCAATTTGAAACTTTACCAGCGACAGTGAAAGTTTGCCTCTTGCCACATATACATGACGAATACACTTATGTGTTGAGGTTAAACCTTTATGACAATGATCGAATAAATACCTTTTGCAGGAGTGCAGCATTTAGTTTAAAAGTAAATGAAGCCGAGATAAGAAAAGGACTTTGTTCTTTGAGAGAAAAACTTGAAAAGCATCGCTTGGATGAGATTAAACACAAAGCCGATCAAAGAGCTGAAGCTCCACTTTCAAAAAAGGAAATAGATCAAGCCAGAGAGATATTAAAAGCAGACAATTTAGTGGAATGTATCGAGGGACTTCTAAAACAGGCTGGCATTGTAACCGAACAGGAAAACGCCTTACGTGTTTTTTTGATTTTATTATCACGGCACTTTGAAAAACCGCTCCATGTTTTATTGCAGGGATCAACTCAGCTTTCAAGAATGTTACTTGATACTATGACCTCAACGATACCAGTAAACCAGCTTCATGAGCAAACAAGTATGAGCGCCAGTTCTATGTATTACACCAGAGATAAAGAGTACTGGAAAAACAAAATTCTTTGTATGAGTTCGATTGAAAAAAGCTTCAAGGGCGCTGGAACCATAAAGGAATTCATTGAAAACAATTTCCTTAAACGCCAAACTACCGAGGCTGATTACATCACAAGGCAATTATACGCCAGTGATAAAATCGTACCAGGGCCAATTTGCCTTTTAGGATACAGCGATGACGAAACATTAAACAGTCGATTCTTTCAAGAATGTTTCTTTATTCACCTCACAGAAAACGAACAAAACCGAGCAGAATTACTGAGTTATCTCAAAATGGATTCTGCTGGCCTCACAGACATTCAGGAGCAAGAACAAGCTAAACGATTGCTTAGGGAAATTCAACGCCAGGCAAGGCCTAAAAAGGTCGTTATTCCTTATGCTATGGAGTTACAAATACCTGAAATGGTTTTTCAACCTCTAAGAAGCATGAGCCAACTCTTAACTTTTATCAAAGTGGTGGCGTTATTGCATCAACACCAGTTAAAATCAAAAAAGGATATTAATGGGCTTGAATACATTGAGGCCACACCAGAACATCTTGAAATTGCCATCAGTCTTTTTAAAAACATTTTAATTACGCAAAGCGATTTCTTGTCATTGCACCAGCGAAGCTTTTTTGAAAAAATTAAAATGCAGTTAAAAGAGCCAGATAAAACTTTTAAGGTACCTGACTTGATCCAAGGGCTGGGAATTAGTAGAAGTGTGTTTTACCGAGAGTTTAAGTCTTTGGTTGAAATAGGTTACATCATACGTTCAGGTGGCAATAAAAAAGCAGGGTTAAATTATAAACTGGCTCATTGGAATGAGATTGTATCAATTCAAAATGGAATGGACATACTTGATGAACAGCTTAAAAAGATAAAGGAATTAAGATTCCCACAAGTTTCCCAGAAGATTCCCAGCAAAACAAAAAGTAATAAAACTAAGACGGAACAAGAGATACGAGCGGAACAGGATTAAGTTTCCCAGATTCCCAGCAAAAAAACAAATAACAATAAATCTAAATGAAAACAACAAAAATCATAAGCCCAGAATTTAAACTTTTGGTGAGTGGCATGGAGCAAGAAATCAGAAAGGAAAATAAATCGACAACTTATTTTAATGAGAACTCTGCATACATCCACGAGTATCTGAGTTACATGGAGATGCTGGGAATAAATAGAGTGGTGAATCTTAATCAGGAACTAATAAATCAATATATAGTTTACCTAGAACAAGAAAGGGTAAACATACGCCGTGGTGGCCTGCTTTCAACTGGTACTGTGAACAAACAAAAAAATGTGATCCGAAAGTTTTGGGCTTATCTTGAAAGCGAAGGTTACAGAGTAAATCCAATCCGATTAAAACAAAAAGGCTACAACAAACAAGAAACCTTCGCCTTAACTCATCGAGAAATTCAATGGCTTTATTCCGTTACTGATGCCTCAGCAATTGGATATCGAGACCGTTGTATGTTGGCGCTTTATTATGGTTGTGGTCTTCGCAGAAGCGAAGGAATAAGGCTGACTGTTACTGATATTGATTTTGGTAAATCAAGGTTGTTAGTCAGAAAGACGAAGAATGGCCATGAGCGTTATGTCATGCTCTCGCCAAAGGTCCAACAATTAATTGAGGACTATGTTTACCAAGCTAGGGATTTGTATTTAGCTGAAGGTTCAGGCCATGAACGTTTGTTTATTGGTGAACGTGGAAAACCTGTTCACGCTGAAACCATAAGTGAAAGAAACGAAGTTCTTTGGCGCAGAGTAAAAGGGCGCTACAATGCAGAAAAGGAAGTTTTTGGATTACATACACTTAGGCATACGCTTGGAACACACCTTTACATGGCTGGAATGGGGATAGAAAAAATAGCTCTCATGCTTGGTCATCGCACTTTAGAATCCACACAAATTTACATTCACTCAGCAAATATATTAGAACATGAATAAATTTGAATCTTACCTCATCAACAATGGTATTCATTTTAAGACCGCTAGTAAATACGGTTTAATGGTTGACAGTTATTTAATTTGGCTCAAGGAAAATAACCTTACTCCAGCAAGAATAAAACGAAGCAATTTTACCGACTACCTTCAATATTGCAGAGATCAAGGTAACAAAGAAAGAACCTTGATTTGTAAAGAGGGAGTAATAAAACATTATTACAATTTTCTTGGCACAAAACACAATCCAGCGAAACGTTGGCTTAAAACAAAAAAAGAACACAAACTTCCAGAAAAGGCAATTGAAAAAGAGGAGCTGTTAAAAATTTATGAGAGCCTGAAGCCTAAATCGCCAGCCGAATACCGAGATCGCTGTATGTTGGGAATGGTTTTGTTTCAAGGTTTGCTGAGGGCTGAACTCATGGAGCTTCGCTTGAGCGATGTTGATTTTAATGGAAAGGTTTTTGTTCAAGGTCAACGAAGAACCAATTCAAGAACTTTGAAACTTGAACCTATCCAACTTCTGCATTTATACGATTACAATAACAAATTCAGAAAGGAATTTCTGACTTTTAAAGTTGGTGAAACAGATCGTTTCTTTTTATCGAAAGGCTCAGGCCAAAGGCTTGACAATACACTTTCAATCCTTATTAAAAAACTCAAAAAACAATTTCCACAGGTGCAAGATTTACAACATATCCGAGGTAGCGTTATTTCACACTGGGATAAACAAGAAGGAATTGTTGAGGCTATGATTAAAGCTGGCCACCGTTACATTACAAGTACTACTCGTTACCAAACAACAAAGTACGATGAGTTGAAAGAGGAGCTCAGGACTTTGCACCCGCTGGAAAACTTGGAACTTTCTTTTAATTAAATGTGGTTAAACAATGAAAGCTTATTACAGAATAGGATATCTAAGCGTTAAATAATTCAAAAAAAAGGTAAATTTGACTAGTGTTAAAAGAAGAAAAAATAGAAAATTATAGTGGCGTAAACCTAAATCTGAGGCGCTGCATAGAATGTTTAAAGAAGGACAACTGGATTGAACTCGATTTGTCAGTTGGTGGCGATGCGCCCAAAAATTTCATCGCAGTTTATCATTACGAGAAGAATTCGAGTACAAGAAAATCAAATTCAAAAACTTGGCCAAAGTATATTGCCAAAGTAGGTCACAAATGGTATCCACTTGAATCCATAAATGAGTATCTTTTTAACCAAATTGGGGAAGTGCTTGGTTTGCGTATGGCTTTTTCAAGTCTTGTCTTAGCTGGCAATCAATTAAGGTTTTTAAGTAGATATTTTTTAAAAGAAAATGAATCGCTTGAGCATGGAGCTCAAATTTTTTCAGGATTTATTGAAGACAAGGACTGGGTTGAAGACATTGAAAAAAAGGGACTTGCAAGACGTTTTTTTACATTTCAGTTTGCTGAACAGGCTATCTGCCATACTTATCCGAATGAGGCGCAACCTATTCTGGAGGATTTCGTAAAAATGTTAGTGTTCGATGCCTTGACAGGAAATAATGACAGGCATTTTTACAATTGGGGGGTAATAAAGCATATAGAAAGCAAAAAAAAGCCTATCTTTGCGCCCGTTTTCGACTCGGCACGTGGTTTGTTCTGGAACACCTCAGAGGGACAATTGTTAAGTTGGGAAGCTAATCTTAATTTAGATGAGAGAATCAGGAAATATTCTGAGGGATCAAAGCCGAAAATTGGGTGGGATGGTTTAGAAGACTTGAATCATTTTGAATTAATTAACAAAATATTTTCACTAGATTCACGTTATAAGGAAGTATGTCGACAATTAATAAACGAAGAAAATTTACATATACTCGAACAGTTATTAGACTCTGACTTTGAAAAACTTTATAGCAAGAAGAGAATGAGTTTAATTAAAAAGTGTTTAGTTTACAGATTTAATAGATTGATAGAAATTATAAATAAAAAGGAGGTACAAAATGTTAGTTAATATGATTGCAAAGTTTTTCAGGAATGAAGAGCAGTCAGAAGATCTTTCTACTCCGATTAATGCGGAGGCTCAATTTGTATTAACATACAAAGACTTAGTTGTTGGCACTTTAACAAGGGGGCATGGTAAGTGGGCGTTTGAGTATTCTGAGGCATTTAAAAGGCAAAATAAAATATCCGTATTGACGGATTTTCCTCATAAGGATAAAAAATACGAGGAATCGTATTTATGGCCGTTTTTTGCTCATCGTATACCAGGGTTAGGTCAGCCACAGGTTAAAGAGATCATTAAGGAAGAGCATATAGATTCAAAAAACGAAATTGATTTATTGCGCCGTTTTGGTCAAAAGACAATTACTAATCCATTTGAATTAGCGAGTTCGTAAAGTTTTGGTTTAGGCTTAAATGTCTATCAGAAATATCTTAGTAAGAAATTAAGTCCCTTATATCGAGGGACTTTTTTTATATCTTTATCTCAGTTCTTTGAACAAAAATAGCTTTATAGGCTATTACGCTTTTGGTCAAACAATGCCCGGAAGGAAATGGACTGGAGGCGATCGATATAGGTTCGGCTTTAACGGAAAAGAAAACGACAAGGAAGTGAGTGAAGGATTTCAGAATTATGGATATAGAGTAAATGATACAAGAATCGGTAGGTTCTTTAGTGTGGATCCATTACGCCATTCTTTCCCGTGGTATTCACCTTACCAGTTTGCCGGAAATAGCCCCATTGTTAATATTGACTTGGATGGGTTAGAGGATATTTCTATTCATAAAATTCCAGGTAAATCAATATCTATGCAAGTGGTTTATACTAGAGAGGATGTTAAACAAGTTCTTGATGGTAAAACACCTGAGAAAAGGATCACATATACAAAAGACGGAAGCACTGAAATAAAAAGAACAAGTCAGTTTGAAGGTCCTGCCAAAGGTTCAGAACAAAAACTATTCAACAAATTGTCTGGTACTGCCGAAGGTAATATAAGGAATAAAGACCTTCTTGGAGAAGATGTTATTGGAACAAAAAATGAAGAAACTATCGCTGATCCAGGCTCCGAGACCCCGGCCGCTAAACAGAATAATCAACAGAATAATAATAACAATAATGCGCCATCGACAAAAACAATTAAGTATGCTACTTTTGACATTCAAGTAGAAAGAAACTTTATACAAGACTTTTCAAAATTAGGAGACGATTATATAAAGAAGTACATCAGTGATATGAAGGAGTTATACAAGAAACAGTTAGGGGTTCCTGTGGTTAATTTCGGAAAAATTAACTTAGTGGATAAAATTAATATACCCACCGGAGGGGTGTATGGTGGAGGCTCAACAACTGATCCGAAAGTTGTTCCTGTGATTGTGGATCAAGGAACAATACCAGTGCCAAATAATACGCCAACAAACAATACACCAACAAACAATCCACCAACTGAGAACCTACCTTAATGTTGAAGTATATAGTAATATTTAGTTTTTTTCTTACCGCTTGTAGAGAGCAAAAGAAGGTAACATCATACTATGATAACAGCAAAGTAATATTTTCAAAAGGAAAAAAGGAAAATGGTAAGATGACTGGAGAATGGAAATTTTTCTATCGTTCAGGAAAACTAGAATCGATTGAACATTATGTAGATGATAGGCCCGTAGGAGATTATACAAAATACTATGAAAATGGGCAAATTAAAGTTAAGGGCGCGTATAGCCAAGATAAGTTTACTGAGGAAATAGTAAAAGATACTTTGGAAAACAATGAAGTCGTAAAGACAACAATTAAACTCGCCTGTCGGGTCGGTACTTGGGAATTTTATGACCAGCAAGGAAACCTCACAAAGAAAACTTATAAGAATTGTAAAGAAGATTTGCAGAAATAATTCTAGTTTATGAATGGGGCATAGTTCTACACCTGTTACTTGCATCAAACAAAGAAGGCGATACACTGCTTTACGATAAATGCAGGTAATGGGCTTAGAGCTTGGCGGGTTTTATTTACCCGCCACGTTCAAAAAGATAGCAGCAGCTTGTAGAATAAACCCGATAAGTAGCAGCAACATACCACGCCTCATCATTTTGTTTTTAAAAGCATCACGTTTTTTAATCTTAGACTCTTCAACCTTTTTATACATGATGAGGATAGAATTAATATCGGGTGTAAAATAAAACATCATGAATGCACCTGTGATACTAAAAAATAAGGCAACGAGGTTAAGAATATCAGCAGCAGTAAACCCCCGCTCCGCAGGTTTTGTAAACCTGCGGCACAAGCCCTGATGGCAGGGATTTGCAATCGTACCTTTATAGTATAGGTACCCGTTAGCGCGGACTAGTAGTCCGTGTCAATGATATGAAGTTAAAACCAGTTTGCAGCTGGCTTTTTTTATTTACCAATGAGCGAAGAAATATTATCTTTTAGGTGCTTGCGGCTGATAGCGATATCAATCACGGTTTCAATAGCCTTGCGTTCGTCTTTATCAAGAGAGTCCAGTAACCTTATTTTTTCAAGCAAGGGTAAATTAACATCGGCATCAACACCATTCTTAAAAAACTCTGTAATAGGTTCCGAACAGTAATGATTGAAAATCCAGAGATGCGAATAAATCCAAAATCAAATTGAATCAATATATTAACGAAGCTATTTTGTGTAAAATAATACACTTTGTAAATCGTTAAATTATTATATTTATCCCAATAAAAAGATAGTATACATTAACTATTAATCCAAACAAAAAACCTAAAACAAAAATCATGAAACAAACCCTTTTAGCAGTAGTTGCCGTTATGGCACTGAGTTCGTGTGCAAAAACAAGAACATGCACGTGTAAAGATTCTGATGGCAACGTCGTATCGTCAACCAGCAAAAAAAGTAACAGTAGTGCTCAAATTAAAGCCTTCGAGGATCAATGCAAAAAATCTTCGACTACCACAAACACGTATGGCACATCAGGTAGCTCTAGTACAAGCATCCCGTGTGAACTTAGCTGACAGAATTAATGGGCTTGAATTATTTAACTGCCCGACAATTTTAGAAATCAAACTACTCGCTAGGTATAAAACCCTGGCGATTTTTATTAATACTGATTCAGTTTATCGGGATTGGTAGTCGAAACGGAACTGAGAGAAAATGTTTTTTCAATTCAAAAGCATTTATTACCTTAGTATTCACTATCCAAATTCGCATGTTTTTTCAACTACAAAATTATATTATGCCTAAAAGATCATTCTTTTTTATAGGATATTTTATTGTATCACTATTTTCGAAAGTAAGTGCCCAAATACTTAAAAATAGTCTTGAACAAAACATAGAAAGCATACGTTTTTATGAAAATAAAGGTCAAATAACTGATCAATATAAGAATGCCCGCAAAGATATTTTGTTTGCAGGCAATGTATCAGGTATGACATTTTATTTAAAGGAAAACGGGATGAGCTATCAATTAAATAAAGTTGATAGTTGGATTGAACAAGAAGTACCCAGCGTTTCTCTAAATAACGTATCCAGAATTGAGGTACCAGAGCGATTATCAACTTACAGGCTTGATATTAATTGGTTAAACAGTCAATCAAATTGTACAATTCAAAAAGAAGGAACTAAGGAGGATGTAATTAATTATTATTTAGAGCATATACCCAACGGGGTAACAAACGTTAAAGCATATTCCGGCATAACCTACGAAAATATTTATTCTCAAATCGATCTTCATTATTACGAAGTAAAAGGAAACCTAAAATATGATTTCTTAGTTGCACCAAATGCTGACTACCACCAGATTAAATTACAAGTAAATGGCGCAGAAAAAATTATTTTACTTAAAGACGGAGGGGTCTTATTTAAAACGCCTCTCGGAGACATTAAGGAGGGTGCTCCAATTGCCTATCAAAACGGAAAGTTACTAAAGTCTAAATGGGTAATAGATAAAAATGTTTTGAGCTTTAATATTCAGGACTATAATCCAAAATTACCCTTAATTATTGATCCTATTGCGCGGATATGGGGAACTTATTATGGAGATACTGGATATAATTACGCTAATTCTTGTGCTACAGATTCTATTGGAAATGTTTATTTAACAGGTTATTGTACCACAAGTACTGGATCTCTCATCGCAACCGTTGGCGCACATCAATTTAGTTTTTTTGGAGGGAGTTATGATGCGTATTTAGTGAAGTTTGATAATAATGGTACAAGAATATGGGCAACATATTATGGAGGTGCGGGTTCTGATTATGGACGATCTTGTGCGATTGACAAATTTGGTAATGTGTATATGGCAGGAGGAACAAGTTCTTCACTTGGTGGTGTCATTGCGACGAGCGCCAGTCATCAAAACACATACGGAGGTGGCACCTCTGACGGTTTTTTGGTAAAATTTAATTCAAGCGGTGTACGTCAGTGGAGTACTTTTTATGGTGATCAAGGTTTTGACATAATAATGTCTTGTGCCCTTGATGATATAGGAAATGTTTTTTGTTGCGGAAACACGTATGCGGGTTCTGGTACACTTATATCGACTCCAGGATGCCATCAGTTTTATCATGGAGGTGGTACCACCAGAGACGGTTTTGTAGTGAAATTCAACAGTAGTGGAGTTAGACAATGGGGTACTTATTACGGAGGAGGATACGATGAAAATATGTCTGATGTTGCTGTTTCCCCTACAGGAGATATTTATTTAGTAGGTTCAACAGGTTCGTATCTTGGAACAGCAATTGCAACTCCAGGAAGTCATCAAATTACTTATGGTGGTTACGGTGACGCGTACCTTGTGAAATTTAATACCTACGGTGTGCGACAATGGGGTACATACTACGGAGCGCTTGAAGGTCCCGAATCCGGCTACTCTTGCTGCGTCGATAAATTAGGGTGTGTTTATATGGTTGGTGGTTTAGATAAATATAGTGTGTCGATACAAAACGTTATTTCAACACCAGGAAGTCACCAACCTGTTTTTGGCGGCGGGATGTATGATGGGTTTTTGGTAAAATTCAACAGCAATGGCGCACGCCAGTGGGGAACATTTTATGGTGGTAGCAGTTCAGAAGAAGTGTTTTCATGCGCCATAGATACTTTGGATAATATCTACATTTCTGGTTGGACATCAATAGATTCAACTGCATCAATCGCAACCATTTCAAGTCACCAAACTTCATTTGGAGGTGCTACTTACGACGCTTTTCTCGTAAAATTTAACAGCAGTGGTATTAGGCAGTGGGGTACTTATTATGGCGGGGCTGGTGACGAAAAGGGACAGGGTTGCGCAACTGATAAATTAGGAAATGTTTTTATGTGTGGTGAGTCAAGCACCTCCACAGGTACTAGTATAGCTACGGCAAATAGTCATCAAAGTACATTTGTTGGCCAAACCTCTGCCTATCTTGTAAAATTTGCTGAATGTCCTTTCCCAACCACACCGTCTAACATTACTCCTCCAATAAATCAGTCAATCTGTAGTGGACAAAACACTACCTTATCGGTAGTCGGTTCTGGTTTAATAAATTGGTTCTTATCTACAACCAGTAATTCAGTTATTTCAAATGGAGCGACTTATACAACGCCTCCCTTGTCTCTTGGTACCTACACATTTTACGCAGAAAGTTACGCTTGCATAGCAAGTGCAAGTAGAACAGCAGTGCAAGTTACTGTAAACCCATTACCTGTTCTAACTATTAGTGGCAGTACACTAACTTGTTTTGGTTCTTCAATTAATCACTTATCTGGTGGCGCTCTCACCTATACCTGGAGCAATGGAACTAATGGTAATGTTGCAAATTTAACGCCAACTACTACAACCATTTACACAGTTAGTGGAACAAATTCATATGGTTGTGTTAACTCAATTAGTAATACAATTATTGTAAACCCCTTACCAATGATAATGATATTTAGCACGTCTGAGATAATTTGCGCGGGGCAAACTTCCACCTTAAATGCTATTGGAGCAAATTACTATACGTGGAGTAATGGTTTAATCGGAACGCAGATTGTTGCAAATCCAAGTGTTACATCAAACTATAGTGTAGTTGGCGTGGATATAAATGGCTGCAGTGGTTTTGCAACAATAACACAAAGTGTAGAGACATGTACCGGAATTAACAATGCCGCCGAAACAAATTCCGATTATAAAATTTTTCCGAATCCAACTAAAGGAATATTTATTGTCCAATCAAATTTCTATATCGAAAATAAAACAATTGAGTTATATAATTCTTTAGGGGAACTAATTTTAATTGAAAAACTCCAAGCTTTCGAAACAACAGTCAATCTAACAAACAAAGCTAATGGAGTTTACTTTGTTTTCTTAAAAGAGTCTGGTCGAACCATTGGCCAGCTAAAAGTAATCAAGGAATAATTTTATTGCTAGGTACTCCCATAAATAAACACTAGGTGTTTACATAGTTTTAACTAGGCGTTTACTTAGAGTGTGAAACAACAGCTTTTCTATTAGCAATTGATTACTAGACAATTGCAAATGCGATTGAATTTCTCTTTGCAAAAATCTCTAAAAAGCTTATTAATAAAGGCTTTTAGCTATTTTTTACCAAAACTTGTCATGCATATTATTCCTTATTTTTAGGGATATGCAGTCTGTTGAATTTGTTCAAATAAATACAGAATTAAAGAATCAGGTTACGATCGATCAGGCTTGGTATTACAAAATTGTACCCCTTAAAATCGAGAACGGCGTTTTGCATTTTACTGTTTCAGAGAACAAAAAAAGTAAAGATTTACAAAGTGAACTCGAAATTGTTTTAGGAAGAAAAGTAGTTTTAGAAGGAATAGATTCCGAAAAACTTGAACAATCGTTGATGAGCAATTATCCAAAAGTTCAAAACAACGGACACCTTAACTCTTCAAGCAATGAAACGTACAGATTAAATGTAAACGATTCTAATTTTCTTGAAACACTTGTAAAAGAAGCAAAAGATCTTCATAGTTCAGATATTCATATTGAAACCTACAGTGAAAAATGTCGGATTCGTTTTAGAGTGGACGGTGTTTTAATTGATCGTCATAAATTGAATAAATCAGAGTATCCAACCTTAATCAATAAAATAAAAATTGCTGCTTCCTGCGATATTGCCGAGAAACGTATGCCACAAGATGGGCGTATCCGTTTTAAATTCAATAATTCAAATTTGGATATGCGTGTCTCTATTTTACCAACCTTGTATGGTGAAAAAATAGTACTGCGTTTACTAGGTAGTGACGCCAGTCATATTCAAATTGAAAAATTAGGTTTTAGCAAAGAGGAATTGCAGCGTTACGAGCTTGCTGTAAAAAAACCAAATGGAATAATATTAATTAGTGGTCCCACAGGTTCTGGTAAAACCACAACGCTTTACGCAACTCTAAAGGTCATTAATAAACCTACCAATAATATTTTAACCATTGAAGATCCAATAGAATATACACTCGATGGTGTTAATCAAGTGCAGTTAAAAGAAGAAATTGGTTTAAGTTATACCGAGGCACTTCGCACATTTCTGCGACAAGATCCTGATATTATCATGTTAGGTGAGATTCGTGATGCACAAACAGCACAAATGGCTATACGTGCAGCACTCACAGGACATTTAGTATTGTCAACAATACACACAAATTCTGCCTGGGGTACCATTTCGCGTTTGGTTGATATGGGCATTGCTCCTTACCTCTTAGCAAGTGTGATGAATTTATCAGTCGCTCAGCGACTAATCAGAGTCTTGTGTCCGCATTGTAAAAAACAAGAAGCTTTTAATCCAATAGAACTTCCCAAAAACTATCAGCAAATAAACATGACGCAACATTTTGTGAGTGTGGGGTGCCAGTCTTGCTATTTTACGGGGTACAAAGGCAGGAAAGCCATCTACGAAGTAATTAATGTAACAAGAGAACTAGCCGAACTCATTAAAACAAACGTCACAGAAATTGATGAGTACTTGAAAATAAATAAGATCGATAAACTCTCTGAGAATGCTTTAAAACTTTTTGAGGAGGGGGAAACGAGTCTGGAAGAAGTATACCCTTTTTTAATAAGTGAATCATAAAATTGTAATCAAGACATGCAGCTTTTATTGTGCAACCTAACACTTTTGAAAATCAACTTTACGAACAGTCTATTTGATTCTCTCCGTGCGTCAGTGCCTCTTGTGACTCTGTGTCGTAATATTCAGTTTACCTAAATAAACACCCATGAAGATCAAATATCTTATAATAATATTTTTGTTCACTGCCTATCTAGTCAATGCCCAAGATCGTTTTGATATTTTGGATGAAAAATTGAATCAACTTGCTAAGAATTATCCAGGTGTTGATGAAAAGGTTGATCTTTCAATGAATAACGCAACTATACAAGAATACATACGAACCATAGGGGCTACCAACAATATTAACGTAAATGTTGATCCCTCAATAGATATTAAGCTTTCCAATACTTTTAAAAAAGTAACTGCAAAAGAAGTTTTTATTTTTTTATGCAAACGTTATGATCTTGATATTATGTTCGTCGGCCCAATAATTACCTTTGTAAAATACAATCCACCTGTTGAACCCATTGTTGAGAAAAAGGTCACTTCAAAAAAACTCAATATTAAGTACGAAAAAACCGCAGATTTGTTGAGCTATGATTTAATGAATGATACACTTGGAAACGTGGCAAAGGAAATCACTAAACAAAGTGGTAAAAACATCATCTTCTCTCCTGATTTAGCAAATAAAATGGTTAGCGGTTTTATGCAAGCAGCCCCAATTAATTCGGCTCTTGAAAAATTGGCATTTGCAAATGACATGAAGGTGAGTAAAACAGAAGACGATTTTTATGTATTTGAAAAGAAACAGGTTGTTATTAATCAACCAAATAATGCGAATCCATTTGGCAGTTTAACACAAAATAATAAACCGAATGAAGAGGTAAAGAACTCAAAAATTAAGATTGAAGATGGTTTAATTAGCATGGATGTTCAGAATATGCCAATCAACGAAATCGTAAATGGTGTTTCTAAAGAGTTAGGTAAAAATTATTTTTTGTTTAGCGATCTAAAAGGTAACGCAACTCTAAAAGTAGATGAAGCACCGTACGAAGAATTTCTGAGATTATTATTTAATGGTACCGAACTCACGTTTAAAAAAGAAGGGGCTACTTATTTGTTTGGTGATCGTAATCTCGAAGGCCTCAGACAAAGTAAGTTGATCACCCTTAAAAATCGAACCATTGAAAAAATGATCGATTTTATTCCAGCCGATCTAAAAAAAGGGGTTGAATTAAAAGTATTTGAAGATTTGAACGGTATCATCGTAAGTGGGTCTCAACCACGTATCAATGAATTAGAAACATTTATCCGTCAGATAGATGTTGTGGTACCCATGGTACACATTGAGGTCATAATTGCCAGCGTGCAAAAAGGAAATACGCTCGCTACAGGAATTTCCATGGGACTCGGAGCAAATCCGGCAAAAACAAGTACTGGTACACTGCTTCCTGATTATAATGTATCACTTAATTCCCAATCTATTAATAATTTAATAAGCGGAATTAATGGGTTTGGGGTGATAAATCTGGGTAATGTAACTCCTAACTTTTATTTAAATCTCAAAGCAATGGAATCAGACAATGTTCTGAAACTTCGTTCTACTCCACAAATAGCAACACTTAATGGGCACGAGGCAAAACTAAGTATTGGCCAAACAGCCTATTACCTTGAAGTAAATAATAGTTTAGTAAATACGAACAACACGCAGCAAAATTTATTGCAAGCACAAAATTGGAAACCTGTTAATGCCGATCTTTCTATTTCGATAGATCCTCAAGTGTCAGGTGATGAGCAAATAACCATGACGATTAATGTAAAGCAGTCCAATTTTACTGGTAGAGTTGCGCCAACTGCTCCTCCTGGAACTACTAATAGGGATTTTCAATCGTTAGTGCGTGTAAAAAATGGGGAAATGGTAATGCTTGGCGGATTGTCTGAAAACGAGAGTAATATGACTGGGTCAGGCCTGCCATTTATTGCTAGGGTTCCAATTTTGAAGTGGATCTTCGGTCAACGCTCAAAAGCGAAACGTGATGAAAAGCTCACCATATTTATTAAACCAACAGTAATCTATAACTAAAATGTTTTGGGATAAGTGGATACCGAAAAAATATTTTGTGAAGGCTGAGGTCTGCGCGTTGGAGGTATGCTATAATGATGAAGGTACTAAATACCATTGCACCACACTACGCAGTAAAAACAATAAGTTAGAAATCGTTCAAACTAATTCTTACGAAGATTCTTTGGTTTTACCTGAGACAATAACTAAGAATAAGATCCCTGTAGTTATTATTTTAAATGGCAAAGGAATTATTATAAAAAAAATAACACTCGCGGAGAACTTAGAGGAAGATTTTAAAGAAATTATCAAACAAAATTTACCAGCTATTCAAATCGATGATTTTTACGCACAGATTTTTAAACAAAGTGATAATTCCGCCTTTATTTCTTTATGTAGAAAAGAACAAGTAAACAACATCATCACCGACTTAAAAAACAAAAAATACGACCTTGCAACAGTTTTAATTGGAGCTCCTGCTGTTATTGGTCTTCAACCACTTTGGTCGAATTTTAACTCTATAGAAACCAGTATTCATCTTATTGAATTAACCAATGGAGTTTTAGATACAATCAGTACGCAAGAATCTACCATACCTAAAACGGTTAAAATTGACGATTTGTCTTTTGGCTCAGAGTACACTTTAGGATTTGCGTGTGGCCTAAGTTATTTAATGCAAAGACCAGTTGCTGAGAATAATTCTGAAGTACTTTCGCAGCTTGTGATAAAACACATTGAGAAAAATAAATTTCGTTTTTTAGTGATTTCCGCTGTTATCATTGCTTTTGTTTCAGCCGTTGTAAATGTCTTGTTTTACACTTCGTACTTCGATAAAAACAATAAACTAGAAACGGAGCTTTCGGTTTACCAAGGAAAGTACGAACAGATAAATCAGCTGTTAAGCGATTATCAAAAAAACAAAGGTTTGATTGAAAACGCAGGCGTCTTAAACAGAAACAAGCTTAGCGAATATGCTGACAAAATTGGTAAAACACTACCGGATGAGGTAGTTCTAAGTGATTTA
Source organism: Aurantibacillus circumpalustris (assembly GCF_029625215.1). GTDB lineage: Bacteria > Bacteroidota > Bacteroidia > B-17B0 > Aurantibacillaceae > Aurantibacillus > Aurantibacillus circumpalustris. Next base: position 3,860,031 of record NZ_CP121197.1, on the reverse strand, counting down.
TATTTTAATCCAAAAAAAGACGATGATGAAAATGCCGATAGTCTTGTTAAGTTTCAAAACAAGGTGCTTATTTTAAAAGGCAATTGTTCTAAAAGTTTTATTGTAAATGAATGGATTAACGTATTGAAGATGCAAAATTTTATTAAAGCTATAAGCCTTGAAAAATTCATTTATAACAACCAAGGAATGCTTCCGAATTTTGAAATTAAATTAACGACAGACTAATGTTTGAGAAACTTAACTATAAACAAAAATGTTATGCACTCTTTGGCGGCTTGCTCCTTTTTTTTGTTTTTGGTTATCAATTGAGCTTTTCAGACACGTTTACTTTAATAGGCGAGATTAAAGAAAAAGAAACAAAACTGCTGTGGCTAAAAGAAAAGGAAAAAGAACTTCCTGCGTTGAAGGCAAAAATGGCAGAATTCGAGAGAGCTTATGCAAAAGGAGATTCTTCTGCGGTTCGAGATAAGTTAACGGCTTACATTTCAGACTTTGCAGAAAAAAATAACTGTCTGGTTACTGAAATACCTGTAAACTCTTCTTTTAAGAATGATAAATTAAACGTACAAACAAACACTTTTACAATTAAAGGTAATTTTTATAGCCTATTATCCTTATTACATAAAATGGAAAATGATTATAAGTATGTTTCTAAAATTATGTCGGCACGATTTTTTTCTATTAAGGATATGCAAACAAAGCGTAAAAACCTTTATTTAACGCTCATTACTCAATCATTCGAACAGAAAAACAAATAATATGAAGAAGTTACTTTTTTTCAATAGTGTTGTTCTTATTACATTTTTAGGATGTAGTAAGGATTTTATTGTGGAGGATATTAGTAAGAAATCGCTCGTAATAAATGCGCCGGCAAACAACACTGCTACAACTTTAAACCAAATAACATTTTGGTGGGACGAACTAGATGGAGCGGAGAAATACAATCTGCAAATTGTTAAGCCTGATTTTACAAATACTATCCAATTAATGCTTGACACAAATATTACAGTTAACAAGTTTAATTATACATTTAAACCCGGAAGTTACCAGTGGCGTGTTAAGGCCACTAATGCAGGACATTCTACCACCTTTCAGGTGTTTAGTATTAAAATAGATACAACCTCTGATCTTTCGGAACAATCGGTTGGGCTTTTAAGTCCTGCTAATGGCGCTGTGACCGGGAATACGTTAGTTACGTTTAATTGGAGTCCAATAAGTGTTGCCAAAAAATATAGATTGCAAATAAATTCAGGCTTGGTTTTAGATACTACTTTTACCGCTAAAACATCATTAACATTTACTGTTCCAGCAATAAAAAACAGCAATACTCCTTTTACATGGAATGTGAAGGCAATAAATGATGCTAGTGAGTCACAGTTTAACCCAGCTTCTAACACCTTTACAGTTGATCTCAAAGGTCCTTCCGTTCCGGTTTTAAGCGCACCGAACGACGGTACAATTGTTACTGTTTCAGACACTCTAAAGTGGAATCACGGATCAGATGCCAAATATGATACAGTTTATGTGGCAGATGATAGTTTGTTTTTAAGTGTCACCGCTCTTTGGATCGACCTTAATCGAATAGCCATTTCCGAATTTGGACGTCCCGTTGGAGCGACCTACTGGTGGCGCGTTCGTTCCTTCGATACTTATGGAAATCCTTCTTCTTACAGTTTAACGCGAAAATTTAAAATTCAACAGTAGATGCTCAAAAATAAAAAAACACTTTACATTTTAATTCCTGTAAACATTCTTGTTTGGGGTTTTTTTGTGTACAGGTTCTATACAGCCTTTACTGATAGTGATGTTTCAATACCTATAGTGCAATCAAAAGAAATAAAAGTACTAGGTCTAAAAGATAGCATTGCCTATAAATTAAGTATGGATTATAAAGATCCTTTTCTAAAAGAATCGAAAAGAGAATACGTGCACAATTATTCAAATTCAGGAAACCAACCAAAAAAGCCAGCTCCGGTCAAAACACCATCAATAGCACCAGCACCAAAAGTTTTACCAGATGTGAAATACCTAGGCTTAATAAAAAATAACACAAGCGGTATGGCCACAGCATTAGTTTCAGTAAACGGTCAATCCAAACTAATAAAACAAAATGAATCTATAGATGGCATTATTTTTAAAACATTCAATCAGGATAGTTTAGTTGCAAAGTGGGGTAGGGAGAGAATTGTTGTGAGGAAGTAGTCATTTGTTTTTCTAAATCAGTTTGATCAAATATTAGAACAAGAATTACTAGTTTATACTGGATACAAATCTTTATTTCTCGCCTCCTTATAAAACTTTCTTAAGCCTGCTAAATCCTTCAAAGGATAATCAATTCCAAGATTAGAATAGTAAAACTGCCCATCTTTTATTACAATATCGAAATTATCCCGTGTCATTACTTCAATTTTAATACTCGTCTTAAGTTCATTTTCAGAAAAACCGTACTCGAGTAAAATGTCCTTGCTTAATAATTTCATATCCATTGTGTCCATGCTAAAATAACGAATAGTTGTTTAAATAGTTACTTAAATTTTGTAATTTTATTTCTTTAGAATTCAACTGGCTGCGAAATTCATCCAGTCTATAAATTAAATTGGAATAATTATCGCAAGAGATCTTCGCGATTCTTTATTAGAAAAAACTTTAATCTCTTTACTAGAATAATCTACTTTACATGAATTTACCCGAAGCAAAACAAAAATACAACGGTAAAATGCTTAGGCATAAGACAAAACCATTCGTTTTATTTGCTGTAAGCTTTTATTCCTTCGAAGGCGAAATCAAGGTGGCCTTCCAACACCCCTATTACCATTATATTCCAAAAGGGCAACCCTTAAATACAACTGTCAGCGATCTTGAAGACAATTGGGATATTCTGGAGAAAGCAAAGAAGCCATAATTAAAGCACAAAGTCTTTTAATGCAATTCATTACTTGCTTCTAAAAATTTCGAAAAGCATTTGAAAGAAACTCTCTGTTAGCAGGCGTTAGTTAGTGTTGTCCGTCAATTTCGTATGTTTGCACCAGGAGCACCAAGTCCGCTTTCGTGAAAATGATTTCCACTTACGTCGTCTTTTATAGGAACTTCGTGCGAGCCGGGAATTTTTTTATGAATTGTCTTAACGATTAAGTACCAAATAAAGGGAACTGTCCATAGAAAAATTAAATTGTAGCGTCGCTGTTGAAGAGTAAGTCTGGTGCTCTTTAAAAGAACTCGAGTCCCGACGATTGCTAATATAATATGCGTCAAGAAAATTATTAAAAATGAAATTTGTTGTCCTGTCGTCATTACTAATGCTTGCTAACGGATTCGGGCTTGGCGCCGGCGAAAATAACGATTTCGCAGATGCTAAAAGTGTTCCGATGTCCAGCGTGAAGTTAAGGTATTTTGAGCATTTGCAAAACAATAAAAAGTCCCGAAGGGGCCGCTGAAAAATTTGCAAATGCATGCACGAATGTCCGCTGGCGCCATTAGCCCGTGTTAGCTACTAGTGCGCCCACACAAAGTATTTGAGCGTTTCCGCTAGTCTGAAATACCATCGTCCTAAAATTAAACGTTTTAAGGTTGCAGTTGAAATAGGTTTATATAATGCCAATTAATATAGCCATATTTTATGCTGGCTAACCAAATACCAAGAGTCAAATTTGTTAAAAGAAGAAAAGTCAGGATGATTTTTTTAAACGTACTATAAAGATGATAATTTCTAATGAAAATTATTATTGCTAAGAATGTCACCAAAAAAGCGAATAGATTTATATAATGACTGTAAACAGGTCCAAGTATAATTGCCGAAAAGAATGAAAAAAGCATTGTGCCAATTGAACCTGTCAATAACGGCGAGCAATAATTGTATTCTTTCAGTTCTTCAATCATTTATTTCAATTTGCTATTGTCTTCGTCCAGTTGCAATACTTCTGTTCTTGTTAGGCCGAAATGTTTGAACGTCCGCTGGGCGCATTGTAGCTAACGTATTGCGAATTTGCGCCGTTTTTTGCTTGTCCAAGTTATGAATTTGAGCGCTAACACGCAAAAAATGACGCGAATTTGCTGTTAGCAGTAGTTGTTAATTTTTTGACTTCCATTTTTTAGCGTCGTCATTTACATATTTGAAAAATTTTACAATTATGAATGTCGCGTTTGACAATATATGTCCGCCGAGAGTTAGCAATAATAAAAACCACCAAACGAGTCCGCCGCCGCCCTCTGACCAGTAAGCAAGTCCATAGAGAAGAAATGAAGAATAAACTAAATGAACGGAAAAATTAATAAAAAATATCTTTAACCTTTGACTACTATTTATTGTCAAGAATATTAATGTCAGCCAAAATAAAACAAAAGCAAGAACTAATAGTTGATTGTCTGTCATTGTTGTTTTAGTTTTCCGGTGTCTGTTTAGTTAAAGTTTTAATACTCAACATTACAAATAAGTACGAAAGCAAAATTACAATTGTCCCGAACGTCAAGAATACGATTGTAAAACCAAGTCCTTCGGACATGTCACCGGGAACGTCACGATACTCCGGTGCGATAAACCAATACCATTGAATGAAAAGAAAAGTCTTTACGATAATGAGCCCCGCAATTGATACAGCAGCTAATTTAAGATAAGTCCAGCCGAAACGTCCTGTAATTACAGTTGTTTTATAAATAAGTCCGGCAATGATTGTCGCTAATATTAATGGTAGAAATTCAAGGAAAAGTCCGACCGAATGATATTTATAAGCGTCTACAAATGTCCGCAGAACATACTCGGTGATAAAGAATAATATGAAAATTGAAAAAAGTCTCATGTCTGTCTACAATTACTGCTAACTACCTTATACCCGCTATAAACATTCGCTTATACAACACCCATGGCCGAGATTAGCGAATGTTTGTAGCTTTTTTGGTTTAACAAATATACAACTCTTTGCCACCGTTTCCATTTACCTAAAACTCCAACTCCTCATACACAAATTCCTTAGTTGCCTCCGGCGCATTCCCCACACCATTCTTTCCAATCAATTGCGGTACCGTATAAGCACTCATTTCTTCTGCAGCATAAGGTTTAGCCAAACTCATTATATGTTCTTTATCTGCATCGCTTTTCAAATCAATCAACCACTCGTCTTGTTTTTCTTTAGCTAGAATTAACGGCATGCGTGGTGTATCTGAGGCTGCGGGTAAATTATGAATCTTTGCCATTAAATCATTCGCCTCAGTTGTTACAATGGCAAATGACTGTATCACCTCTCCTGTATTTTTATCCGTCCATTCTGTCCACAGACCAGCCATTGCCATTGGCTCTCCATCTTTCATAGCAATTCTAAAGGGATACTTCTTTTTGGCAACGGTATGGTATTCGTAAAAAGCATCCACATATACCAAACAGCGTTTACTTTTTGCTGAGCTTTTAAAAGACGGTAAATCAAACATGGTTTCTACCCGCGCATTTAGTGTTTTTTTGCGTAATACATTTGCGGTCGAAAAATCTTTTGCCCAAGCCGGTATTAAACCCCAGGTAAACAGCTGAGGTTTCATAGGTTCTTCATTGGTAAAGACAAGTATCTTAGGGTGTGAAAATCCACTTGTAAAATAAATGGGTTTTTTCTTTAACTCCAATTCATCCAATTGCCTTTGCAGTTGTTCTGCATGGTGTATGTCGCCTCGGTGAATAGCATAGCGCAATTCTTCCATCAGCGCAGCTTGTAAATTGTAACACATAAATTAAAATTACGAGTTATTTGTTTTTTTTTCAAAGTCCCAACATTTTAAATCGCGGTAGTCCAATTTCTTGTTCACTTGGGTAAGGTGCTCTATGTGTCAAACTTACATCTTCATTTAGCTGCCCTTGTACCTTTTGTCGTAAATCTTTGTCGTCTGCAAATCTTGGATCCGGCACAAAGGGCAGTTTTGCCATGCGCACAACCGTTACTGTCGGAAATCCATATTCTACTTGCACCTTGCCTAATAATAAATAGCAGCCTCCTCCTTGAAATGGAAATGCACTTAATGAATCTGCAAAGTGTGCGGTATCAAAAAAAGTGCCTTCTACATCTATCCATGTTCCAAAATTCATATCGCCGCGTTTGGTTGGTACTTGTTTCCTACTAATCAAATAACCCATCATGCGAATTGTTTTTCCGTGCTGATTAGCTAAGTCTTTTGCCATCACATCACCGCGTTGTTTTGTTATTAATAAATCAAAGGGTGAAAGGCTTACCGGAAATCCTACCGTTTCTATTTCATCAAACACATCTTCATATACTGATCGAATAAATTTGGGGAGTTTTAATTCTTTCGTTGGTTCTTGAAATAAGAGTCCTGAACTTTGTTCTGGTTTATGTGCCATCAACAAACGTGAACTCAAAATCAACTCATTTTTATTTTTTCCTATAAATCGAAAGGCGCCTGCAAAAATTAAAGTTTGTATTCCTTCTAATCCTATGGGCACACGCCCAATAAATTCTTCCAGACTGCTATAATTACCATTCTGCCTTTCCCTAACTATCGTTTCTAATACCTCAGCTTGCAAGCCGTCTATCAAATGGAAGCCCAAATAAATATCATTTCCATACAAAGTGGTTTCTACATTGCTTCGGTTAACACAGGGTGCGTGTACCTTCGCACCCGACATGCGTGCTTCATGAATATATACTTCCGGTCGATAAAAGCCGCCGCCATTATTTATAACAGCAACCATAAACTCAATGGGATAATTTACTTTTAAATAAAGTGCTTGATAACTTTCCACGGCATAACTGGCACTGTGTGCTTTACAAAAGGAATAGCCTGCAAAACTTTCTATTTGTCTATATACTTCTTCTGAGAGTTTGCGTGCATGTCCCTGTTTGTCACAGCTTAGAAAAAAATCTTCCTTCACAGTTTGAAGTTCTTTCAATGATCGTTTTTTTCCGCTAATCGACCGTCGTAAGATATCTGCTTTCTCTGGTGAAATGCCACCAAAGTGGATGGCAATTTTTATCACGTCTTCTTGATAAACCATCACACCATAAGTGTCGCCGAGTTCTTTTTCAAATACTGGGTGGAAGTACTCAAACTTATCTGGGTTTTTATGCCTGAATATATATTCGGTCATCATCCCTGATTGTGCAACTCCGGGACGTATAATCGAAGAGGCTGCTACAAGGGTGATATAATTTTCGCATTGCAAACGTCTTAACAAGCCTCGCATAGCTGGACTCTCAATATAAAAACAACCAATTGTTTTACCGGTCTTCAACCATTCATTGGCAGTTGCTTCGTTTTTAGAAAGTGTCGTATCTCTAATATCTACTACAACGCCTCTGTTTTGTTTCACAAGTTTTACAGTTTCGTTAATACTCGATATGCCTCTCTGCGAAAGAATATCAAATTTTTCAAATCCAATATCTTCGGCTATGTGCATATCAAATTGTACAATAGGAAATCCCTTTGGTGGCATTTCTAAAGCGGTGTAATTCGTAATAGGCTCTTCCGAAATTAATACACCACACGAATGCATGCTCCTTTGGTTGGGGTGTTTTTCTAACATGCCACCATATTTATGAATAGCTGCTACTATTTTATTTTGCTCATGATCTTTCGGCCTGCCTTTTATCAAAACATCCATCTCTTCTTTTGGCAATCCAAACACTTTTCCGAGTTCGCGTATTTTCGAACGAAATTTAAATTCTGCTATCGTGCCACAAAAGGCCACATGCCTACTGTCAAAGCGTTTAAAAATATAATCTAAAATCGTATCGCGGTCACGGTGACTCCAATCAATATCAAAATCGGGTGGACTCGTTCTACTGGCATTTAAGAAACGTTCAAAATAGAGGTTCAATTCTATGGGACAAATAGCAGTAATCCCTAAACAATAACTCACAATCGAATTTGCTCCCGAACCTCTCCCCACATGCATAAAACCGCAGCTATTCGAATACCTCACAATGTCCCAGGTAATTAAAAAATAACCTGCAAAACCCAGTTTATCAATCACGTCTAATTCTTTATTCACACGGAAAAGAGCTTCTTTATTATGTTTGCCATAACGTCTCACCATACCTTCATAAGCCAAACTAGTGAGTAGCTCTTTATCACTATAACGGTTTTGGGTATAGTGCTTTTTGTTTTTAGGGGCTTTAAAGTCAAAATCAAAATTGCAATCTTCAATAAGCCGTTCTGTATTTTTAATAATTTGTGGATACTCTTTATAAAGTAAAAGGACTTGATCGTAGGGCAACATCACTTCGTTTTTTCTACAGAGTTCTTTTGCCTCGAGCCTTGATAAAATAACATTGCCCTCTATCGCTCTCAGTATGCGATGCAAATTGTATTCATCTCTTCCTCTAAAGGTAACAGGTTGCAAAACAACCATTTTACCAAGGTGTTTCTTCAGCTCGGGTTTATACAATTTAAACAACTCTTCTGGTCGAATGCCTATGTATTCGTATTCTTTTAGTTCTGTCGGGGCAGTTTCAAGGGGATAAATAACGTAGGTGTTATTAAACTCAATGCGACGTGGTAGTTTTGTATTTTCGAAATTATGTTTGGTAAGCAAGAGACACATCTCTCCAATCGCTGCTTTATTCTTTGCCAAACCAATAAATAATAATTCTGAACCGTTTCTAAATTCAATTCCAACGAGTGGTTTAATAGTATGTGCTCTGCATTCTAAAACAAAATCATAAATCCCTGTTACACAATTAATATCCGTGAGTGCAAGTGATTTGGCTTGATTCGCAACGCCTAGCTGCACCAAATCTTCTACTGAAATAGTGCCGTAACGCAAACTAAAATAACTATGGCAGTTTAAATACATTAGCTTTTATCTCCCTGTAGGTCAAGTCCTGCGCAACGCATCACTGCTTTAAAACCAAAACGCCGTTTCATTTTATCTATTGCATTGTACAAATTCACACTTTCTGTGGTGTCTTCAAATAAGTTAATTTGATATTCTCCTCTTACAAGTCCTGTAAAACCAATACCTACCAGTCGAATCCGAATCCTTCTGTCATAGAGTTTATCAAAAAGTTCATACACCCGTTTAATTAAAATATGATCTGCAGATGTATAAGCCACCTTGGTTTGTTTGGTATGGGTATCAAAATTGCTGTACTTAATTCTTACTACCACGGTTGAGGTTAACCACTTTTCTTCCCGCAATTGAAAAGCAAGTTTTTCAACCATGGCCACCAAAAGTGTTTTTATTTTTTCAATATCAATGGTGTCCTGCTCAAAGGTTTGTTCGGTCGAAATTCCTTTTCTTTCTACATAGGGTTCTACGGCACTTTCATCTATGCCATTCGCTTTATGCCAAATATCAATACCGGGTTTACCATACATAGTATGAAATATCTCAATGGGTGTTTCTGCCAATGTTTCAATGTTCCGAATCCCTATACGCGAAAGCTCCACATATTTTTTCTCGCCAAGCCCTGGTATTTTTTTTATGGAAAGTGGATTTAAAAAGGGCCGAACAAACTTTGGTTCTATACTTATTTTTCCTTTGGGTTTACCTTCACCGGTGGCAATTTTTGAAACTGTTTTATTAAGCGACAAGCCAAAACTAATAGGCAGATTTGTTTCTTTAAAAACCCTTTGTGCTAATTCACTTGCAAAGGCGTAACAACCAAAGTATTTTTCCAAACCGGTGAAGTCCAAATAAAATTCATCCACACTGGCTTTTTCCATTACTGGAGCTTTCTCTTGAATAATCTCAGTAACTATGTGCGAATACTTGCTATAGAGCTCCATATCTCCACGTATCACTTTAGCTTGAGGACAAAGTCGCAAAGCCATAAACATGGGCATGGCCGATCTCACGCCAAATTTTCTGGCCTCATACGAGCATGAAGCCACAACGCCTCTGCCTCCATTGCCACCAATTATTAAAGGAATTCCTTCTAGCGAACTGTTTACCGCTCGCTCACACGATACAAAAAAAGTATCCAAATCCAAATGCACAATAGTTCTTTCCATAGCTCAACAACAAATCTCTTTACAAAACTAGCTATAAAATATAGTATTAAATTGCTATAATATGTAGCTAATAGTTAACTAGGCTATTATACAGGCACTTAAATAATATATCAAACTGCTTTTGTACAAAAAAGAGAGTGGTCAACCTAAACTTTTATTATCTTGTATCATGCAAGTCGGGGGCACGTTAAAGGAAAGTCTTATGCGAATCAGAGAAGCCATTACTTTTCTGGACTACGACCTCAATCATCTCAGTGATGATGACTTACACCGGCTTATTAAGAAACATGCGAAAGTTTTTGAGATGGTAAACAACAAGGAAGTGGAACTAATAGTGCTGAAACAATTAGCGGAGATTTTAACCGAGGAAAATTAACAACTATTTGTATTTTGAAACTCAAGAAAATATACACTCTTCTTTTTGTGCTTTACTGTTTATCCTACACAAAGGCGCAATCTTATGAATATGAACTTTTAAGCCTTAGAGCTGATTCGGTCTTAACAATGGGAGATTACGAAGCCTCACTTAAAATGTTTCAAGCGGCTATCAAAATAAGCCCGAAGGAGTCCAGGGGTTACCTCGGTGTCGCTAAATCTTACTATAACCTGAAAGACTATACAAAATGTTTAGAGTCATGCGATAAGGCACTCAAGAGTAAGCCGATCCTAGTCAACAGATACGTACTTTATTATTATAAAGGTAATTGCTACTATTATTTAGAAGACTGGAACAGTGCGGTTAAGTTTTATACCTTGTACATAAATGGTTTTTCCACCAGCTATGATCTTTATTCTTATAGAGGATTTTCTTTTTTCAAACTTGGTAAATACAATGAGGCCATTGAAGATTTTCAGTATTTTTTAAAAAATCCTCAAATAACAAACAATGAAAGCGCTGATGCTTACTCCTTTGTTGGACATTCCTACTATATGCTAAATGACAAAATAAACGCTTTAAAATTTGGCAACCTAGCGTTTTATTATGATTCCACAAATACAAATGGGCTAATATTACTTGGTGATATTCTTTACGGTGAAAAAAAATTCCCGGAAGCATTACTTTACTTTCAGAAAACCCTTCAATACGACTCTACAAACACCTACTTTATAATCAAAACCACCTCAACTTTATTTGAAATGAAACAAATTCAAAAGGCAATTGATGGGCTTAAAAGATTACTTCTACAAAAACCAAATACAGTACTGGCGCTTAACAACATAGCATACTTTTTATTCATAGACAAAAAATACAAAGAAGCACTGCCTTACGCGAATAAAAACATCGAATTAAATGACAATAACAGTAACGCATACGGCACAAGAGGTTGTGTCCATTACGGTTTACTAGAGTATGAAAAAGCTATAGCGGATTTTACACAAAGCATTCAACTCAACAAAAATAATCCACACTCTTATTATTATAGATCACTTTGCCACCTAAAACTAATCAACATAAAGGCGGCCTGTAGTGATCTAAAAAAAATGCAGGAGTATTCCGATTTTGAAATTCCTGAAGGTGAAGCCTCTATTCAAGAATTGTTAAGAATCAATTGCAAAGAATAATCATCATTCACCACTCCTGCAGTTTAGGCAAACCTATGGTTTACCTAACCCTATTAACACCAAAGTGCCTATGTGGTTAAAAAATTATCAAAAAACTTTCACCTATCTGCCCAAATGGACAGGTGTTTTTGTAGTGTAATAATATTATATTTACGCACCCGACAACAAATACTTTTACCCATTTGTAAACCTTTGTTATCGCGTCAAGCCAGTAATTATAACGCATTCGCTCTCAGACAACAAAAAATTTAGCTCAGACAAGTAAGGTAGCAGCTAGGTTGACAAGCACTTGGAACTCAGACTCCTTTCCGACTGGACTCGTAGTTCTAGAATACTTCAGGTTTTTGGTTTTTTTGCCGGCGCACAGATATGACCTGAAAGCAGCACAATTGTTGACCGCCGTGTGGAAAGAGTATGCCAGCAAAAGAGATTCCTGTTTTAATAAAATTTGATCAAATTAAGTTTAAGATATAATTTAACGCCATGAAACATTCATTAAGTTTAAAAGTATGGTTCCGATCTCTTTGCCCAATTATTTTCACTTTGTTTAATATCTGCTGTCAGCAGAAAGAAAATAAACAAAATAATAGTTTGTTAGAAAAAAAGAAGGATTCCATTTCCGCCGATTTTCGTATTGCACTTCCTTCAAAAATAATTAATGTACCACCAAATATATTAACACAACATACAGTCGCTTCTCGTGGCAAATACCTCGATACAAATACAAGGGAACTTAAATTAAAAATGGTATTAAGTGGGTTTACAACTACCTTGTGCGTTCCTGGTACCGGTAAGTTTAAACGACCCGTGGTCGTTTTCCAAACTCCTGATACTATTCTTGCAGCTGCACCTGAAAGGATAGAAGCAAAAGACCCATTATATGCTGAATACAATCCTTATAATTTCTGCGCCTTTAAAAGTGACCAAGGATTAGTGAACAATATGGTAAGCGGATTTTTTGAGGACAGTCGGGGAAACTTTTGGATATCGACTTTTGAAGGATTGAGCCGCTATGATGGCACATATTTTTATAATTATGGCAAAAAACAGGGATTATTAAGTAAAACAATTTATGAAATTGAAGAAGATAAGAACGGGGACCTGTGGTTTGCCGGCCAGTCAGGTATTAGCCGCTTTGATGGAACTTATTTTTACAATTACGATACAATTCCTGGTTTTGATTTTGATCAAATATACAGCGTGAAGCGCGACAAAAGCGGTGATCTTTGGTTTGGCGCCGTAAACACCAGCATGAGTCATAAAAACGGATTGTGCAGATTTGATGGTAAAAAATTCTTCTTGTATGCTACAGAGCAAGGGATGCCGGGGAACTCAATTGAAGATTTATATGTAGACAAAAAAGGAATGCTCTGGATTACCTACTACAACGGAAGCTTAAGTTCCTATGATGGAACAGGATTTACGGTGTACCCGAGATTCACGCCTGAATACACTATACAAAATGTAGTAGTTAACAGCGCTATAAAAAATCTCATAACCGACAGAAATGGGAAAACCTGGATGGCAACTGCCGACGGAATTTACATGATGATCTCTGATACCATTTACATGGTCCCTGCCGAAAAAGAGCAAACTGAATGCGTTGCGCTCAGCGAAAACGGAGATATATGGTTTGGAAACCGATGGGGTTGTATAAGAATCTCTGGAAAAAAGGTCAACCATATCACAACACATAACGGATTGATGAAAGGACAGTATGTAAACACCTTATATAAAGACCTACGTGGGAATCTATGGATTGGCACTGGCGGTGATGGTGCTGTACTATACCGCGGGAATAACTTTACCTATTTAACTTCCGCAGATGGATTAATAAGAGATAGAATTCTGAGTGTTTACAACGACAGCCCGGGTTCATACTGGTTCGGTGCATACGCGGGCGGAATATCTCGCTTAAAGGAAGGTCGAATTGAAACAATCTTTACAAGCGAATTTCCCATACTGAATTCCGTTTGGAACATAACAGGAACAAAGGATAGTACCATAGTATTTTTAGGTCTCGACGGCTTAATGGAATATGATGGCTCGAGGTTCAAATTATTTAATGGCAAAAAAAAGTTTGACCCTCATGATGTGATGAACCTTTATTTTCCCGTAAATAAATACTATGAAAATAGAAAGTATGGTCGAATGGCTTTAGGCCTCTGGTCTGGAATTGGTATTATACAGGGTGACAGCATTATTCAATACGACGACAACGACGGTTTATTCGGAAGGTGGTTAAATGCTATAGCTTTTGATGCATTTGGCGGAGACTGGTTTTCAGTAAAGGATTTCAACATTCATAAAGTGGGGCTATTCAAGGTTATTGGTTCGCGGGTAATAAAATATGATAAAAACGATGGATTTACCAATGGATCAATTAGTACAATGATAAAAGCAAACAATGGAGACCTATGGATCGGAACCGACAACGATGGCCTATTCCGCTATGATGGGAAAAGTTTTATTCAATATACAAGTCATGACGGTCTTTCCGATAACTCCATTCAAAGCTTGTTGCAGGATAGAACAGGTAACATATGGATTGGGACAAAAAAGGGACTAAATAAAATCGCAACTTCTTTTTTGCCAAAAGAAAAAATTCATTTTACAAAGTACCAGACCCCTGAGGGGTTTTTAGGTAAAGCCTGTGTAGAAGGCTCACTATATGAAGATATGAATGGCGATATATGGATTGGCACTGATGACAGACTTGCAATTTATCATCCTTCCACAGCAATAAAAGATGACATCCCTCCCGTTATGCAGCTCTTATCAATCAAAATAAATGAGAATAACTTTAGCTGGAAAGACTTTGTATATAGTAAGGATGCTGAGTATAATGCCTTACGAAACACTTTTTCTGATATCCACTTTGATAGCCTCACACATTGGTCGGATTATCCTGTTAATCTGAGTCTACCTCACAATAAAAACACTATTACTTTTAGTTATGCCGGGGCAACTACCAAATATCCGCGGTTTGTAACCTATGAAACTAAACTCGAAGGGTTTAGTTCGGTATGGTCACTACCTAGCTCTAAAACTGAAACCACTTTCGGAAATCTACCTGCAGGAAAATATATTTTCCGTGTCAGGTCTATAAGTAATTTGGGTTTGTACAGTAATGAGGTCCACTACAAATTTGAAATTAAACCACCATTTTGGAGTACCTGGTGGTTCAGATTAGGGTTGCTTTTATTGACCGTTATGGTTTTACGATTATATGTTAAGCAACGAGAAAAAAAGCTCAAACAGAAAAATCATGAACTAGAAGAATTGGTGTATAAAAGAACCTCTCAAATCAGAGAACAAAAAACAATAATTGAAGAAAAACACAAAGAGATTTCCGATAGCATTAATTATGCTGAGAGGATACAAAGAAGCTTCCTCGCTAGCAAAGATTTATTAGATCAATACTTGCATAATTACTTTCTACTATTCAAGCCAAAAGAAGCGGTTAGTGGAGATTTTTACTGGGCTTCCGCTCTGCACAACGGAAATTTTGCCATAGTTACTGCCGATAGCACAGGTCACGGGGTACCAGGTGCCATTATGAGTATACTAAATACTACCTGTCTTGAAAATGCAATAAAAGAGAAACTTACTGAACCTAAAGAAATATTTAATTATACACGTACGCATATTATTGAGCGACTTAAAAAGGATGGAAGTAGCGAAGGAGGAATGGACGGAATGGATGCCAGTATTCTTGTTTTAACTCCAGATAAGCGAAAAATCTGTTTTACAGGTGCGCATAATCCTGTCTGGATTATTAGAGAAGGCCAATTATTGGAGTTGGAACCTGATAAGATGCCGGTGGGTCGCCATGATAAGGACAAAAACAGCTTTACTCAACTGGAATTTGCTTTAAATGCAGGAGATATGATATATACATTAACCGATGGGTATGCTGACCAGTTTGGCGGACCAAAAGGGAAAAAGTTCATGTATAAACGATTGAAGGATCTTCTCTTGAATATTGCTTCCTTTGATTTAAAGGACCAGGAACATACATTGCGACAGGAATTAGCAAGTTGGATGAGCAATGCCGAACAGGTTGATGATATTACAATTATCGGCATAAAAATATAACAATCCGCACAGCAACCTAAACTCCCCAACTCCTATTCAAAACCTCCGCCAACACAGCGCAAAAAAATCCTTCCTACCTGTCTATTTGTACAGACATATTTGTATTCTAATAATACTATCTTTACGTACCCGCCAACAAATGTTTTAACTCATTTGTAAATATTTGTTTTCACACCTACCATGTGCACTCAGTGGTAATAGAAACATAGACTGACTAATAAACGTTGTTGCTGGCGGCCAGTTTTCGGTTTCAAAGCCCCACCAACGAGAAACCCCTGTAATAATTAATAGGGATTTTTGAACCTAAGCTTGATGACAAAAACTAAAAAAATAAAATCATGAATTTAAAGCAATTTGACTTAGACGGACTATCAACATTGTGGTTGGTATCACGAAGTAACATAGAATTTCGTGCAACAATTGAAAATGAACTGCAAATGCAAATTTCGAACAATAAAAATTTCTCAAGAGAATTTATTTTTAAAATAACTAAAATATTAAATCATGCATTAGGCGTTCACTTTATCCCATCTTCAGAAGCTCACAAACTATATGGTGCCTTTATTGTTATAGATATGCTTCTTAATGACGATGAATTAATAGAAATGACGAAAAATTATTCTTCAAATCCACCTAAAAACTCACATGGGCTCGTAAGAGCAACAGCTTCTAATGGACTAAGTGAAGAGCAATTGAAATTATTGGCTGAAACTGGTTTCAGTACTCAGGATATTCTTAGGACAGAAAATTATAAGTAAAAATTAATATAACAAATGACTTTACCAGTGAATAATTATTTATTTTACAGCAAGTCGGTAAAAAGCGTTAATGTAACAACCTTGCATACAGAAGCAGATGAAACGTAATTTAATTAATGAAATTACTGCTATTAGATCGCGTTCTGAGTTCTACTCTCGACATGACTATAGTAATCGTTTGAATGAAATTGAAAATGCATTCAATAAAAATTTAAACTATAATGGGGATTTAGATTCAGAGTTAATTAAGTATATCCCTATAGCAACAATAGCATGTTTTGAAGCCTTCTTCAGATCAGTTTATCAGGAATTAGTAGACTTCGGAACACCTTATAAAGAGAATGCTATAAAATTTAATCAGGCTAAAAATGTAAAATTTGATTTTGAGATAATAAACGCAATTCAAGATAAAACAGTAACAGTAGGCGAATTTATTTCACATATTTTACCATGTAACAATTTTGAAGATATCAATACCAACCTTTCTACTATTTCGGGACAAGACTTTCTGAAAAGTATCAAAGATTTTAGCACTCAAACCGTCCTTGATAGTGTTAATGAAGATTCTAATATATTCTTTAGGAATTATGACCAAGTAATAAAAGATATCAAAAGGACATTTGAGCTCAGGCATATATTCTGCCATGAATTTGCTACAAATATTAAAGTTGAAAAAGATGAAATTTTAAAGTGCTTTAATAGTTCAAAATTATTTCTTAATCAAACCAATGAGTTCATCTGGCATTTGCTTTATCCTAATTCACCTGTGACACAAACCGACTTGAACTTACAGGCGTCGGAGACATTTCAAAAGATCGAATCTGAATTTGAAGAGCTTTTAATTGTCATCAAACAAACTTCGAAAAATGAGGATTTTCAGACTTTTAATCCTGAACTTTTTGATGAGACGATTTCAGAATGGAAAAAATATAGGAAAGTTAAAGGTAATTCAGATTCTTCGGCGTACAAAGAAGGCTCGCTTCATTCGTTAATATATTTAGGCAGCTTGACAACGACGACGAAAGAAAAGATTGAGAGCTTAAAAACCGAATTCAACATTACTTTACGGAAAAATGCCAGCTACTAACATTCTCCACAATTTTTATCATTTTTCAAGTGACGACTTGGAAGAATTAAATAAGTTGTTAGTATTAATTCGTGCCAATAAAATCTTACAGTTTGTGGAACATTATGTAAAAATTGAGAACTATAAACAATGCCAAACGAAAGAACGTCAGCAGGTAATAGCTGCTAGCTAAAGAAACATTCTACTATGAACCCACTTCTATCTGTCAAAGCAACTAAATCTCAGTGGCAAAAATTTCTGTTTAAACTTATTTTGAATCTGCCTTTAAACTCTTTAAAAAATCAATTACTTTTTCGAGATTTTTACTATTAATCATTTTTTCCATCTCTGTTGAGTTGGTTGCACTGTTTGAAGGAGCTTCGGAATTCCTTTCGCTTCGCATCATTTCTTTAATAATAATTTCACTAATATTAACACTATCCGTCACTGCGAGAGAATATTCGATAGCTCCAATTTTGGTATCAATATTGGTTAACTCGTTTTGGTAATATTTTATATCATCCATGCCTCGCTTATATAATCTCAAAAAGAAATAAGCAAATACTTGCACGAATATTACCAAACAAATTCTTGGAAAAAAATAGTCAAGTAAGGTGTAAGTTAAGGATTGTTCAGGAGAGTTAAAAAGTATTACCGCAAAAAACAACATAGCTAGTAAGGTACTTCCAATGCCAATTAGTAAATTCAAGTTCGCCCTTCTTGCAGTGGAAATAATTTCAGTGTTTAATCTTTCAACAGATCTCCTAATAGTTTTTGATAACTCCAAATGCTTTCTCGATTCAATTTCTAATTTTGAATATTTCTCGTCAATTTTTGCTAAAATTTGGTTTTCTAAATTCTCTGTAAAATATTTTAAAATTTTACTTTCATCAATTTGATTTGATCCTTTTGTCAGAGAGTCGATTTTTTTCTTCAACTCATAATATAAACTACTAGGGCCAAAATCTGATGTTGCATGTTCAACTCTCCTATTAGATCTATTCAGGTAAGAAAGTATGAGAATCATTAGAGTTAGAAACAGTAGAATATAAACTAAAATTGGAAATTGTGAACTATCTGTTTGTATGTCACTACTTCTTGGAATGTAATCACGAAGAGACGTAAACGCAATAAAGGAAATTAATAAGGTGGATATTATAATGGTTATAGCAAGCGAAAAAATAACTACACCCCAAAGCGTAAGCCGTATCGATATCTTTTCACCAAATGTTACATCATTTAGGAGTACCAGCCGATATTTTTTGCTTAAAGTGCGAAACAATCTTTTAAACATAATTCATTAATTAAAGGGTAGCGATAATATAAAAGTAGCATATTTTTTGTAATCAAATTAATTACTAATTCTGGATATAATGCTTATGAACAACCTATGCCTGCATGCCGAAATTTGCTTCAATTATATAAAGTTGCTTCAATAACTTTAAATTTTCAGCCTTCCACCAGCCCGCGCTCAATTCCTTTATTTAAACATTCATTGCATCACATCAGCTTTTGCACCCTTCGAAGCTTAATTCCCCTTTCAAAAACCCCAAAATTAAATTACATTTAGGCTTCTAATTAATATATGACAACCCAACAGTACATCGATAATATCAATCAGCGTTATAAACTAGGCAATGCCACCGAACACACCTTTCGGGGCGACTTGCAGCAATTAATAGAAAGCCTGGTTCCCGACATTCGCGCAACAAACGAACCCAAACGCCAATCTTGCGGCGCACCGGATTACATTCTCACTAAAAAAGATATACCAGTTGGTTTTATCGAAGCGAAAGATATTGGAGACAAAGATCTAGAGGGCTCAAAAAAAACAGGCAACAAAGAACAATTCGATCGCTACAAAGGCTCACTCAACAACCTCATCTTTACCGATTACCTTGATTTTCATTTATACCGCGACGGACAATTCATTACAAAAATTGCAATTGCTGAGCTCACTGAGAAAGGGATAAAACCACTGCCTGATAATTTTGAAACCTTCACCAATCTTTTAAAAGATTTCTGCATTCATGTTGGCCAAACAATCAAGAGTCCAAAAAAACTCGCTGAAATGATGGCTGGCAAAGCAAGGTTATTATCCGAAGTAATTGAGAAAGCACTTACTAGCGACGAAACAAAACAAGAAGACAGTACCCTTAAAGATCAGATGAAAGCTTTTAAAGAAATTCTGATTCACGACATTACACCAAAAGGTTTTGCGGATGTATATGCTCAGACTATTGCCTATGGAATGTTTGCTGCCCGTTTACACGATCCTACTTTACCAACCTTTAGCAGACAAGAGGCTGCTGAGTTAATTCCTAAATCAAATCCTTTTCTACGTAAACTCTTTGGTTACATTGCTGGTCCTGATATTGACGACCGAATCAAATGGATTGTAGATAGCTTGGTAGAAATATTCTTGGCATGCAATGTGGAAGAAATTTTAAAGAACTACGGCAAAACAACAAAAATGGAAGATCCTATCATCCATTTTTACGAAACATTTCTAAGTGAATACGATCCTAGATTAAGAAAAGCAAGAGGCGTTTGGTACACCCCTGCACCAGTTGTGAATTTTATAGTTCGGGCAGTAGATGATATTTTAAAAACAGAATTTAATTTACCGAATGGACTTGCTGACAATAGTAAAACGAAAATAAAAACAAAAGTATTTACAAAAACAACTGCAGACAGAAGATCGGTAGCTAAGGAAGAAATTATAGAACAGGAAGTTCACAAAGTACAAATACTTGACCCTGCAACTGGTACTGGTACTTTTTTAGCTGAGGTGGTAAAACACGTTCACAAAAAGTTTGAATCCCAAAAAGGGATCTGGTCTAATTACGTGGAAACGCATTTATTGCCGCGTTTAAATGGTTTCGAATTATTAATGGCATCGTATGCCATGGCGCACCTTCAGTTAGATTTACTTTTGACCGAAACGGGATATAAGCCAACTAAAGAACAAAGGTTCAGAGTCTATCTCACAAATAGTCTGGAAGAACATCATCCAGATACAGGCACTCTCTTTGCAAATTGGTTAAGCGATGAAGCAAATGAAGCCAACCAAATCAAGCGTGATACTCCGGTAATGTGTGTAATTGGAAATCCTCCATATGCTGTAAGTAGTACAAATAAAAATGAATGGATTGAAAAGTTGATCTCCGACTACAAAAAGGATTTGGTTGAAAAAAGTTACAATTCACTTTCTGATGACTATGTGAAATTTATCAGATATGGACAGCATTTTATTGAAAAAAATGGAAGTGGTATTTTAGCATATATCTCAAACAATAGTTTTATTGATGGTATAGTTTTTCGCCAAATGAGAAAATATCTGTTGGAGTGCTTTGATACGATCTATATATTGGATTTGCATGGTGACGCAAAAAAACAAGAAGTCAGTCCTGATGGTTCAGCAGACCAAAATGTCTTTGACATAATGCAAGGTGTTTCAATAAACATCTTTGTAAAAACTGGGCGGAAAACTAAAAGTGAGTTAGGAAATATACTTCATATGGATTTACAGGGTAAGCGTGAATATAAGTATGACTTCCTAAATGGAAATACTTTGGCAAGTATAAATTGGAATAATTTAGAATATACTCCGCCAAACTATTTCTTTGTAAAAAAAGATTTTAAAGGTAATGCAGAATACAAATTAGGTTTTAAAATTGACCAAATTCTTCCCAAGTATAACAATGGAATTGAAACAGGAAAGGACACCTTCTTTTACAATAGCTCAAAAGAAAACCTAATAAAAAATTTGAAAACCGCCTTTGAAAATAAGGATTCTACGATAAAGCAGTTCGAGATTACTAATACAGTCAGTTTTAAATTCTTAGATAAATTTAAAGCAGCGGAATTTAGCCAAAACAAACTCACTCTTGTTTCATATCGTCCTTTTGATACGGTTACTAGCTACTACGACACCAAACTTCAAAGACGCCCTGCGTTTGAAACAATGCGAAATATGTTAGAACACAACATAGGTCTACTTGTTCCAAGGCAAGTGTCGGATAATTTCAAGCATGTTTTCATTTCAAAACACCCTACAGATTGTAACTTAACTAGCACAGCTAAAAAATTTGGCAGTGCACCAATATTTCCATTATACGTATACCCAGATACCAAAGGTCAACAAACAATTGGCCAAACATCGGAAAGAACACCAAATCTAAATTCAGAAATTGTACATCAAATCGCAGAGAAATTAAGTTTAACTTTTACAAACGAAAAAGAAAAAACCAAAAATACTTTTGCGCCTATTGACATTTTAGACTACATCTACGCCATTTTACATTCTCCAACGTATCGCGAGAAATACAAAGAGTTTTTAAAAATCGATTTTCCAAGAGTACCTTATCCAAAAGACAAAGATACCTTTTGGCAGCTCGTTAAATTGGGAGGCGAAATACGCCAAATACATTTATTAGAAAGTCCAACGGTTGAAAAGTACATCACAAAATATCCAGTAGATGGTGATAACATAGTTATCAAACCAAAATACCAGGATGCCAACGTTTACATAAATGCCACTCAATATTTTGCAAACGTACCTCAAGTCGCATGGGAGTTTTACATTGGCGGCTATCAACCCGCACAAAAATGGCTCAAAGACCGTAAAGACCGCAAACTCGAATTTGAAGACATCCTGCACTACCAAAAAATAATTGTCGCTCTTTCTGAAACAGATACATTAATGAAAGAAATAGATAAGATTGAGATCGCATAAAAGAAATGAAACTCGAAATTAAAAAGTTAAGCTTCATGTTTTTGTTGTTTGTTTCATTCAACAAGAAGGCACACGCAGAATTTTCTTCGCAAAGTAATCCTGACTACTCCAAAATTGTTACTGAATGGAATAATGCACACAATAATCATGAAATTGATAACCTCAAAAATCTATTTGCAGACAGAGTTTATTTTTATACCGAAATCTGTTCAAAATTTCGGTGTATCATCAAGAAAAAAAACTGGCTAAGAAACAAGAAATCATTCCAACAGGAAATTATTTCACCAATTACAGCCTTTGATTTTGGTAACCAATTTATCAAATGCGAATTCTCAAAAAAAGTGCTTGCAAACGGAAAAAAGTCGGTTTATCCTTCCTATTTAGTTCTGAAAAAAATAAACGGCGCTCTAAAAATAGTGAGTGAAGGGGATTATATTACAGATGCAAACCTCAAAAAAATTCTTACTGCTGATATATTGGCTAACGCCCTTGAATACCCAAGGGTCATTTCCAAGGGAAGCATTCATAAAGAAACACAGTCATTTTGGCTATGGTATTTATTAGCTCTTATAAGCCTTATTGCAATTACTGTTGTAATCTACTTCAAGCATAAAAAAAATTCTATTGCTCCCGATACCGAAATTCAAGTAGATTCAAACAAAAAAGCCAATAATTCTACGTATAGAAATTCAAAAATCCATAGTAATTCCGAACAGAAAACTATAAACGAAGCAAAAGGCTCGCAATTTGAAAATTTTATAGTAGAAAAATTCAACGCTAAATATTTCTCTATGCTCCATTGGCAGAGCGACAAGTTTCATAATGGAGTATATCCCCGTTCCAATATGGATCCCGATTTAATTTATGAATTCACCTACAATAATTATTCATGTAGGATAGCCATTGAGTGTAAATTCCGATCTGCAGCGAGTAATAACATGGTTGATATTCTAAAACCCGAACAACTTCAGCGCTACCAAAATTTTTCACATCAAAATGAAATCGACGTTTACATTGCCTTAGGACTTGGTGGCCATCCATCAAATCCCGAAGAATTATACCTAATTCCTTTGAATGAATTGCAATACCCTTCCCTTTACTTAAATAAACTACGCCCTTTCTATAAACCAACTTCACAATTATTTTTTTACAACACAAATATCCATAAGCTTACTTAAAAGATTTATAACCAAAAATTAATTCGCATGCTTACGGAATATTTTCAGAATGAAAACATGAATACTAGATCAGATGTTGTTTAATTGAGTAAAATATAGAGTATTTGGTGCCTTGTTTTTATTTGTCCAATAGAACTATTGTAAGCTCCCCCAAATTGGTCTACTCGAAAGTGGATTTTTTTGTTTAAAAGTGGTTACCCTAGTACAATTCTGCTTGGTACTCACTTTATTTTAAAATCGCGACTTGACTTCTTCAAAAACCTGCAAGTAGTAGGAAGGGAAAGTCATCAACAATTCTTCATAGTCGCTATTTTCGTACAATGCGTCTATGATCCTCCTTCGAGTTCGTTTCAGGTTTTTATCAACATCCGCCATCTTCTGGCAGATCACTCTGTCAGCAAATCCTAGTTCAAAAAAAGTATTCGAAAGCTCAGACTTAACTCCATACTTAAACCGTTTTTGAAACCGATTCAGATTTCTGACTAACAACTGAATATCAGCGGTAGGGTAATTAACTTCAACAACTTCGCGCACTGCACCAACCAATAACATGGCTTCAAATCCAAACGCTCCATCACAAATTTCGATCACTTTGTCAATACTAATCTTGCGACGTTGAGATCCAGCGACGACATACGTTTTTAACTCTTGCTGTTTTTTTTGTATAGTGTTATAAGTAAAACCATTTAGCCAATCAGTTGCTAAAATTAGAACATTGGCCTTAGGTTCAGTTTTACGAAAAGTGGAATGTGACAATTGGGATTGTAAAAGAGGCCAGCAGGCTGACAACATTTCTGTTGAAGTATTGGCTAGTAAAAGACTAGTAATGTTTTCAACTACCCACCTCTCTATGTACTGCATATCTCGCACACCATAAAGAGCTTTGCCATACCTTTGACGCTTAATGGCACTTGGAAATGATCGATCAACATTTTTGGCTATCTCTTTAAACAGTTTTACAATTTGTTGCTTAACTTGTTCATTCGAACTGTGATAAGCTAATGTGTTAGTGGCAAGGTCTTCAATTTCCTTTTCTTCTAAGACCGAATTGTTCTTAGAGTTTGCCATTAAATAACTTTCGATGACTGCAACAGTTTGTAGCCGGCTTTCAAGCTGAGGACTAAGACTGGCAAGCGAGAACCCTTGCCGAACGTATCTCTGTGCTATTATAATAGCAATCTCACGGATGCTTCCCCGGCTACTAGTATATTGCTCGATGTACTCTAACGGGGCAATTGTTATCACATATTGGGTGTCATCACTTTTAAAAGGTGCGAAAATCGCTAAAATACTACTTATGCAAGGTTTAGAATTTTCTGGATTAAGGAGCCGTTTTACACCAAGCCATTTGTAGTTCTGGAAAGAATGTGATTTCTTGTCATAAATCTCAGGGTCGGCAAAAATAATGCTACCCTCTGTGTGAATACCTGAGCGACCCGCTCTGCCAATGAGATTATGGAAGTCTCTGGTACCTATTGGCTCCAGCCCTTGGTATACGCTTGTTATTAGCAAATATTTTATTGGCAAGTTTACACCTTGCGCAAGAGTTGATGTACAAATCACAAACTTGATTAGGCCTTTTTGCATTGCGAACTCTATAGCAAGTCGCAAACCTTGTGGGGTATTACCACTGTGAGCATAGATGCCCAATTCAGAGCATTTGCGGGCGACCGAGTCTTCGCCCAAATGCTGTTCGATCAAATAACTTAATTTCGTAATTTCGTCTTTATCACTAGTTGTAACTGGATACTCTATATCGAAATTCCTATTTGAGATGTTTGAGACTATTTCACAAATAGCTGTCACGCTTGCCTTTGTCCCACAAAAAATTGCGACGCCACCATTTCTCACTAATTTTATTCCAAGATATAGCGCTATTTCTTTCCCATTTGATTTTGTAGGGAAAACTCTAGGTTTTGTCTCTCGTCCAAGTTTTTCTAATGAGAATTGTTCCAATACTCTAGGAACGTAATACTCTAACTGTTCAGGATCGAAAAGATTTACGAAATCCAGCCTTCCACGGTTGTCTTTCCAGGTAGTGAATGCCACGGTACGATAGGTCGGATGCAGATGCGCTCCAGCTACTACTTTGCAATCAGCTGCAAGCCACTTTGCTATATCTTGTGCATTGGTTATTACCGCAGAAATTAATATCGTCTGCACTTCTCCCGAAATAATCCTTTTTAATGTCGATAATAGAAGCTCGTATGTAATACCGCGATGACCGGTATCGAATTGGTGGCCTTCATCGTAGATCAATAATCCAACGGAGCTGGCTAATTCTGGTGAATGCCTAAGCATATAAATCAATTTTTCTGGTGTAACAACGAGGATTAATTTGTTCGTTTGAGTATCGAAGGTGTCTTCGAAATCAACTTGAAATGTGTCCGATGGAGAATCGACGTCAACATCTTCACCTGAAAATGCTTCGACTAAATTAAATCGTATTTCTGCACATAGAGCTCTAAAAGGGGCAACAACTATTGCGACTTCCGACCTGCCAGACAAAAAACTGCTTCGTATGATAATTTCGATTGACTTAGTCTTTCCCGCGCTTGTTGGCATTTGTACCACAGCAGACTTACCCTCAAATACTCCACGCTCACCTAACAGAATCTGGGCGGGCCAGAATTCTTGAATGAAGTTTCCCTTAGTGATAATGTCACGCCATGCACTTATTTTAATACCAGTAAATGATTGTAAACTTTGCCAACTGGACCTTTCCAGCTTTTTCGAAACAATTGCTGAAACTAGATCGCCTATAAGTAGCTGTCGAGGACTACCCTCGTTGTAAGATAGAGTTCTAATTTGCTCGGTAATTTTTGTCACCCTTTTAGAATTTATGCCTCGATCATAAAATATCTGCAAGTTGCGAAGTAATGAGCGGGAAAGGTTGTTAAGTTCTGACGTTTTGTCTAAATATTGATCACTATTTGTCAAAAGGGAAAATAATAGGACTTCCAGACCATCGCAACCAAAATTAGGACAGGTATTACCAATTCTCTTTGCAAGTACTCTTGCACTACCAGGAAAATCACAAAGGTAATAGGTTGCTGCGCCAAGTAGTAGCAGATATGGATCGATATCTTGACCAAGTTTAGCCTCGATAAAAGAGTCAAAAAACTGTGCGGAGAACAAAAGGTTGCTCTCGTCGTCTTTAAAGTCTTTGTTAGATGGCAGGGTGTTTCTTCTACTTGCAAAGTCACCTAACATCCCTACGGTAACGGAAAATAACTTTTCCGGACTAGCTCTCATTGCTATATGGTGCTCTAGCGGGATATTATACTCGTACATTTTTGCTCTCGAACGAGTTATTCCTAAGAGTTCGGTTGACCTTTCACTAGGCTTCATTTGCGGCGTATTGATATAGTTTGTGGACAAAAGACATAAAGTCGGCACCCTTAATTACAAGTAAACTCAAACCTTTACGGTGAGGATGTTTACTCACAAGGGATTTTTTGATTTCGGTCGCATCGTATACGGTCTCACAGAACAAAGCTGCTGCGCCGTACCGCTCTGTATATGGTTTCGTAGCTGGGTCCTGAAATCGTTCTACTTTTAATGCTGCTAAGGTTTCTTTCTGATCAATTAACCTCTGCTTGAGTGCATTAAGCGACTCCGCTTTTCGAAGCTCATCTTTTATGGAGTCGTCAATAGCGTCTTGAAGGCGTGGCTTTGCTTTAGCGCCGGAAAATTGAGCTTTTGATTCGAAAATCGTTAGTATGTCCTTAACCGACTCCTTACTATCCAAAATCTTAAAACCCACTACATCGCTTCCTTTCGTCGACTCATCCTGTACAATTTTTCTGCTATATCTAATCCTTGGCACCCAATGATCCAAAACAAATTCCAAATAATCGGCTACTAATATTTCGGCAAAGTCTCCAGACCTTATTCCCGGACCAAACCCATCATTTGAAGGAAATTTAAATTTTTCCAAATATTCTGCCCTACTTAAGGAAGTGCCACTTCGCAGCTGATCAATTTCGCTGTCAGAACAATAATGATTTCTAAAGTGCTTTGCCCACTCTGAGAATATTTTGGCTGGGATTTTTGCTGTATCTAGTTCGAATATTTCAACACTGATCCCTTCATCAGTGACAACTGCCCCTATGTTTTTTAGATGTGATATGTGAGACTTTGACCAGGTCATAGTAGTATACGCAGCAATAATTTTTTAGCAACCTAAGTGTAGAATTTCTCTTATACCCTCAGTTGTTTTGTTCATATATATTATTAAATATAATCTTAGGATAGTATTCTGCAATAAAGTCCTCTGGAACGTTATTTAAATCTATTACTTCATTGTACATTTTTATAACACAGTCTTTCCAAATTAGGATAACGTTTAGCCTTATACTCTAAAGATTTTGAATTTAAATTTAGCGATATAAATCAAACTAACACAATGCAGGGCGACTAATGCTCCAACATGGTTGGTTAGTCAGAGAGTGTTTTGCAGATAGCTACCTCAATCCCGCGGTAACCCGTTCGGTCTCTGCTATTACATCTGCCAAATTCGCCTGCTCACTTCTCTTTATATCATACAAACTGCGCTAGTGGCCTTGCTGCCAAATTTATTTGTCACGGTTTTTGTCATCCATAAGACTCAAAAAATTAAAACAGATCTCTAAATTAAGTACAATTCTTCTCGGTCGCTTAGCTAAGTTGTTTTTGCAATTTCTATTTTCACTTGATTCTATTTTTCGCTGTGCTTTCTCGAATTGTCATAAAATGATGAGGTCTGAAATTTGCGCCTTCGTTAAATTTAATCTTAACATTCTCTTCACCCCAAATCTCTTTTCCAACTTTTTTGGGATGCGCGAGGTAATAGCTGTTCCTTTTTTTAAAATAGCGATTTATTGCAGTTACACATTCCTGCCGTGATTGATAATCACTGTGATGAATGATTGCTTTGCACATGCCGCTAAATACCGATTCAATAACATTCAGAAAGGGTGCCCGAGCCGGTAAAGGTACTAATCCAATTTTAGGAAAATCGTTTTTAGAATTTATTTTACTTATTTCTGCGTGTAATTTTTTTGAAGAATGCCACGATGCCGCATCCCAACTTAAATATAACTTTTTCATATTGCTGTACTTTTCCCTAAGAATATGGATAAGCTTGATCATCTCGTCTGTATTCTTAATCTTAGAGTAAAAATGCGTAACTTGGTTACTGCGGAGCTCAATTGCCGCAGTCATAATTATAATACCGCTTGGTTTTTGTCTTTTTTTATAAGTTTTCCTTGCACTTCTTTGGGTCCAGCTTCTACCACCTTGATTTCTTATTATTAGAGGACCGTACTCATCTATTGAAAAGAAGGCTTCATTATTTTTTAGATTTGACAATGTTCGTTTTAACACAGATAGTTTTTGCTTGTATTCCGGGTCGTTACTTGTCAAAACAACCTTCGCACGTCTATACCTAAATCCGGCGTTTTTAATTATTTTTATAATGGTACCCTTACCAATTTGTATTCCTTTGTTTAAGAGCGTAGTGTGTATGTCATTCAATCGCCAAGTTGTTCGGTTAATATTATACCGACTAGGTGGTTCATGCAAAAGTTTAAAAACACGGTCTTTGTAAAAATCATTATCGCTTTTAAAATTTGGGTGAACGTAGTCAACAAGTGTGCCATTTAGTTGTTTCTTTTTCCACGTAAGATAGGTATTGGAAGTAATCCCAAGGATTTTTGCTGACACACGCTTAGGTAAAGGACTTCTTTCTATACGTTCAATGAACAAAATCTTTTCTTCTGATGAATAAGATTTCTTTTTAGGCCACTTCAGACAAAGATCAAGGCATCTTTTCAATAATAAATTTTCTGCTTGTAATTTTTGAGTAACTGTTAGCTGCTCAGATAAGACTTTAGTTCGATACCATCTTAAAAATGTAACGTTTGAATTAAGATAATCATTTCCAAGATGAATTTTTGCACCTTCGATAAAAGCAAGCTGCCAGTTATGATAAGTACGTCTCGATATATTATATTTTGCACATAGAGCATCAAGATTACCATGCCTAAGCCCTCTTAGCACAATTCTTATCCTTTGATCGGTATTAATCGTAGAGCTATGCATGCAAAGATTTAATACGTTTATAGTGTGGCCTGCTTCTAGCGGTAAAATTTCGTTCAACGCAATTGTTAGTTGCCTTAAAAACAGGTAAAGTTTGTTCATTACCCCATATTTTCTTGCCAGCCTTTTTTGGATTTTTTTTGTAGTAAATATTTCTTTCTTCCACATGACGGATCATAGCTTTAATGCAAAGCTCTCGTGTAGCATAATTACTGTTTTGTATAACGGCACGATACATGCCTCCAAAAACAGATTCAATCACATTCAAAAATTGTGCACCTGCAGGTAACTCTACCCTCACCAATCTTGGTCCTGAAGGTTCACAATTTAGCGTGTCAATTTGTTTTAGTAGTACTTTTGAAGAATGATATTTGGCATGATCCCACATTAAATAGATTTGTTTATAATTTCGGTATTTGGTTCTCAAAGCATTAACTAGAGATAGGGTTAAGGATGTTTCGGGTTTCCATCCAAAAACACAACTCATTTGATTTGTTGATAGTTCAAGTGCCCCCATAAGGGTAACACAACCTTTACTCTTCTGAATTTGTTGAACAATTCTATTTTCACTTTTAAGACTTAATTTCATACCGTTTATGTCTTTGACAGCAAAAGGGCCAAATTCATCAATTGAAAAAAACAACTCATCTGGTTTAAGTTTTTTTAAAATACCTTGAATATTTTTGAGCTTTTCGTCGTACAACAAATCACGGCTTGTAAGCACACGCATTGCTAGCCGACTTTTATAACCAGCATTCTTCAATATTTTAGCGATGTAGGTCTCGCTAATGATAATACCACTTTTCTTTAAGCAATCTCTAAGCTCTATCAGGTTCCAAGAAGTTCTATTTATACCGTGACTGCTCGGAGGTGAATGTAGAAGTTTAAATACGGCATCGATGTAAACTTTTTGCTCATATTTTCGATATACCTTTTTTGCTTTCTTTACCTTTTTGATTTCTTTAATCTCCCTACACCAAAGTGCATAGCTACTTTTTGACACGTCAAGAATTCTTTCTGCTATTGCCTGAGAATATGGAAATTTTTTGATAGCTTCTATTAACGATATTTTTTGAGAATCCGAATATCTTCGCCATCCTTTTATCGGCTTAAGGAGAGCAATATGAGACTTTAATCTATCATTTTCCGCGGCAAGTTTTTTATTTCTAATGATATGATACTTTACAAGATCTTTTCGAAACGCTTTTAGCAAAGCATGGTTAGAAGTAGCATAACTTGCATCAAAATGAATCTTTGCACCTGCGATCATTTCACGCAGCCAGTTATAATAAAACATACCAGGAATCCCCCAGGCTTTTGATGTTCCGGAAATACCTTTAGGTTTTAAACATTGAAAAACAAATTGAACTCTTGTTTCCGGGCTGTATTTACTTTGACAGGATTTTTTTGATCCAGGTCTAAGTTTTGAAGAATTATTTGTACCCATGGCTGGGTTTTTTTTGATACAAATAAATGTAATCAAATTGCGAGCAACTAACAACCCTTTTAACTTTTACAAAACCCCACGTTCTCTATACGCTAGTTAACTCGCAATTTTTCACTTCTTTATAAAATTTCCTGAGCGCTGATAGATCCTTCAATGGATAGTCAATTCCAAGGTTAGAATAATAATAATTCCCATCCTTAAATACAATATCAAAATTATCTCTCGTCAATACTTCTTTTTTAGCATCCGTTTTCATCTCATTTTCGCTGAAGCCATACTCATGCAAAATATCCTTGCTTAATAATTTCATCTCAATTGTTTCCATAGCTAAATAACGAATAATTCGTCTTTTCGTTACCAAGTTTTGAGAAATTTATGCGTTTATAATCAAGGGTTTATATTTATCCCTCACTCATAGAAATATTGTTTATATTTATGTACCTGACAACAAATGCTTTTAACCCTTGGTAAACGTTTTTTTTCGCACCAAGCCACTAGTTGGTGGCAATTAAAACTAGACATCATAAAATGAAATTTCAATTGTTTAATAAAGATTTGAAGGAGAAATTTTTCTGGCCTCTATTGATTGGAGTGATAACATTCTCTATCACAACTGCCTATTCAGTTTTTTCTGAAAAAAAGAACAAGCAACTTCAATTGCGAGAAAAGAAACTAACTCTTATAGCAGACTTAGCAGAGTCATACGAGACCTACCATTATTATTCTGGATTCCGAGGAATGATGGATTTGGAGCAGATGGAATATGTAAAATATTTTGCTGAAATAAAGGGTGATCATATTCAACAGGTAGAGTTGTCTATCAAACAAAGAATACTTTTAGCTGACACCTTGCGAAAGATGTATTCATTGCCTTATGAAAAAATGATGGAGGGAGATGTCAAATCCTCAGTATTATTCAAAAATATTCATTTATCGCAACTACTTTTTACCGACTCGGTGAAGGTAGGCTTAAATAATTTGTTGAGTTATGTTCCGATTGACAATAAAATAAATGAATATGTTGCCAATAGAATGCAGTCTGACTCAACCAAGTTAAGCGAAAAAGAAAAAAATAAAATATTGCAGGACATTCAAAGTGAGACAAGCACCATCTTTTCAAAAGTATTAAATGACATGGTGGCCGAAATAAAATAACTGCCACCAACAGCGCATAGAACTTATGCCGCGCATCTTTTTTCTTTAACATCTCGTTGGACATTCGTACATTTATAACATTGCGGACAGTGGCACAACTTCTATGCGCAAAACGATATTGGAAACCCAATTTGTGCTAGTGCCAACAAATGGTAATAATCTATCCATACTATTTGAACTTGTAGCAAACGGTCTTATATTCTGCCGATATGCATTTAGTTCAAGTTCTTATCCGAATATCAAATTAATTTTTTGGGCGTTACCCATAAAGTAGAAAGTACCTATCTATTTATCTGCTTTACTTTCTACTTCATGGGTCAGGCTCTGCGCTATTATCTTTTTGTGCTTGCTTATTTTAGGAAGCACAAAAAGGATAGCCGCTGCGATCCTTAACGCAGCACTCCGTTCAGTCTCTGCTCTTACATCTGGCAAATTCGGCTGCGCAGTTCCCGTTCTCATCTTGCAAACTGCGCTAGTGGCGTTGCTGTCAAATTTATTTGTCACGGTTTTTGCCAATCCCACAATTAGCCAATTGCAAATTTAACCGCATTTAGCCAGCAGAAGCCTTTGCAAAAGGTGAAATGCTTGGCTTAATGCGGGTAATCCCGATGTAGTGTTTGTTAGGATTTATTTTAAATGGAATTTTGGAAATCCTTACAAACACTTATATCGCAGTCAGTTGATTTTTCAACTGAATGTTTAGGATTAAAAATTTGCAAATCGCTAAACCACCCACACCAAAAACACGCGCCAAATAAATTCGGCAGAAGCTAAGTAACATAATACAAATTATAGTCCTTTTTGCTATCGCGTATGCGGAGCATGCTAACCCTAAAAATTACCATAATTGGTATTATATTAAATAGCCAACGCCACAACAGCAAAAAGGCTGTTCATCCAAACATTTAGTTAAGCCTTTTTGCTGAGCCGAAATTCAGTGCACTTACATTTGTCATAGCCCTTGTCCTCGGAAGCGGTATTTTTTATATCAGTATAGCTCTATAAAACTTTCAATCGAAAATAATTGAAAATTTTATACAGCTATTCTGTTTGCTTAATGCTGCAAGATATACAGCAAAGCTGTAAACCTTGCAATGTGTGCGGCACTCCCTCCGGTCAAACATAGCCGCAGCCACAGGCGTATGGTATAAATGTTTATTATTGAAAGTAGAAAATAAAAAAGGCTTAGGTACTAAATTACCTGAGCCTTTTTCATTAGGGTTAAACAATTGGTTACGCTAAAAGTATCAATTAAAATCAAAGTACAAATAGTTTAAATGTTGAGTATTATCCACAAAATCAATCATTCTGTTGAAAATATACAACATTTGGTTTTTTTGAGTATTTCTAAAACATTGGCAAAGCCTCCCTCTAGTGGAATTATTTTCATAGCATTTATCATCTACAATAAAAAAAAGAGTCGCAAAGGTAAGGTTGCCGCCTGGCGGATTGGCAAGGTCAGGCTCTGTTTTGCAAAAAAAATCTCCACACTGCTTGCGGCTTAGTATAAGGTATTTATTTTTTATTTAGCCGCAATCAGGTAGTATTTTTTTTGCAAAAACCTTGACCAACCGCCGTCGTCAACCTACAATAAATGCTTTCTTTTTTAATTTTTTTGCCGGGTTTTTAGCTCGGTTTTTTTGTGTTTTTTCTTTTGTTTTCAATTAGGGTTTTAGGCTCGGTTTGCATCAAAGGCAACACATTCAAAAGTTAAAAAGGTTAGCAAGTAATCTTTTAAAACAATATAATATGTCAAATCAAAGTAAAAATCCCAACAAACAAAAACAATTAAAAGTGTCTTCAAGGCATCAACAAAGGCAACTAAACTATATTTCTGTTCCTGAAATACGCCTTTCGGGTAAGTGGTTAAAACAGTTAGGTTTTCTATCTGGTCAGTCCGTTACCATTATACACAAGCAAAATAAAATTCTCATCGTGGCTAACCCAAAAAACACATCCTATGTTAAAAACTAAAATCAAATGTCACAAGCTGGGTATGCAATATACCCAGCCACATTTTTTCATTTTAAATAAAGGCTTCCACTCTGGCAAGCCTGCTCCCGAGTATTGGTCGAACTGTTTTGTGTTTTTAGCAGATAACGAAGAAGAAAAAGAATTCTACTATTTTCTAATTCTTGGTTTATGGGA
The DNA here is from genome assembly GCF_029625215.1 of Aurantibacillus circumpalustris. GTDB lineage: Bacteria > Bacteroidota > Bacteroidia > B-17B0 > Aurantibacillaceae > Aurantibacillus > Aurantibacillus circumpalustris. Next base: position 3,825,851 of record NZ_CP121197.1, on the reverse strand, counting down.
GTTACAATTATTCCTTCCGCATCTCAAAGGCTCAGTGGTTCAGTTTATTGGAATAAATGATTTTATCGATTTGGTAGAGGAGTGTGTAAACTCTGTAAATACAGGTGAGCGTAAATTTGAAGATATTCAAAAGGCTTTACAGCAAATTGAGCTTTCTAAAGCGGCTCTGCAAAAGCAATTAAGCACATTAATGCAACTTCGTAAAGCTTTGTTCAATCGCTATCTTAACGGCAAATAAAAAAAAGCCGGTCCTATTGGGCCGGCTTTACTTTAACAAAATTTTAGTTGAGGTTCAGTTTTTAAACTTTCGTCCAAGCCATTTCAATAACACAGTCATACTAAAACTAACCACAGCGCCAAGCGCTGCAAGGACAACTGTCTTTATGATGTCTGATGAACCTATGTTCACCACTATGGTTAAGGCCGTGCCTGAAGCAGTGCCCAGAATAGTTCCGTTTGCTATGTTACCTTGTGTTGACATAAATATTATCCTGCGTCAGCTTTAGTTAGTTTCCCACTGAAATTCGCTGAAATGACAGCGTCTGCATAATGCGGTAATGATCCCGGAGTAATGCTGATGTAAATAGTATCCTCTGTTTTGTCACCAGCGCTTCTCCCTGCATCTGCTTTTGTCAACTTTGATGTGGCAGTGATGGCCTCAACCATTTCACCGGTTTCTTCATCGCGTACTTTAATTTTTACTTCTACCTCTGTGATAGAACTTGTTTCTTCTTCCATAAAAAAGATTTTTAATAAGTGATATAAAGTTTTAATAAACATGTTATAGTGTTTTGTTCACTGTTTTTTATTTGTCGCTCTTAACTGCGAATTGACTTACTGCTGTCGCTACACTTCCTGCAACAACCATATAACCTCCAATTGTTATTACAGTAATTGGTAATAAAATGGGTGCAGAAATTATTGTACCACCAACAGCTGCGAGACTTAATCCAACTGCACGCATGATGCGAAAAAATTTTGGTGTCGGCGATTGTGCTCTTTGAAGCAAATTCATTTTATTTCTTTTTAATAATTAAATAAACAGATCCATTTTCCATACCTTCATTCACTTTTTCAATAAGCTTCTGCAAGGCTTTTTTAGAACTTGATCCACAACCAGCACTCGTTAACTTTGTCACTGGGGCAATGCAACCTTTTAATTCTTTTAAGGCATCATTTGCAGGGTGTATCAAGATACCATCTCTGTCCAACACTCCTGTTATTAATAAATGCCAACCGAATTCTTTGTTGCAACGAACTATTACAGAATATTTTCCTTCAGGGATACAGGATATTTTTTTCTCATTATTCTTCCATGGCAGTTCAATTGTAAAACAAATTGATTCTCCATTGTGAAGTAGTTCTCCATTTGTACCCTGCGGAAAATATTCTCGTAATAATTCTAGTTCCATCTAGCTTACCTCAACAATTGCTAAAGCGTTATATGCGCCGTTTTTAAGAGCGTATTGCACGCCGTTCAATTCCTGGAAGAACTCAATCTGCAACATGTACAAATTTGTTCCACCCACACTTGGCGCACCAGCAGGAGTTAAAAGTAGATTACTCGATGCAGCATCAATTGGTAAGTTCGAAACGTTTGACATTTGAACTTCTGCAATTCCAGTAGCGAAATCAACTTGAACCCATGCGCCTTTAATTGTGATATGCGTTGCACCTGATGGGAAAGCAATATCATTTATTGGCACTAGACCCTTAATTGTAATTGCACCGGTACCCAAATCCACACTATAGGGTTTGAATAAAACAGCGCCAAGAATGGCTCTAATATTAAAGTTAAACCCTTTCAATAATGCTTGTGCAGTTGGATTAACAATCGCCGTTCCAACAGTTCTCCCACCCCTTACCGAAACTGAATCAAGATTCTTAATTTGCGTCATGATTTTGGTTAACCTTGCCGTTACCCGATTGTCACCTGCACTCATTAACATTGGTCGAAGTGCATCTCTAAGCACTTTGCCTGAATTAGCGGATGAACCAAACTCTGCACCATTTTCGCGTGTGCGCACAAACGCCGGATCATTTTTAATACGGTCACCGTCAACCCCGCCTTTTTCGCGAGCCAAGTGACCGTCTTGTGTTTTATAAAAAGAAATATCTCCGATCTTTCCTCTTAATTTGATTATACCTTTTTGCTGTGCCATATATTTATTATGAAACATTTTGTGACGCAGCAGCTCACACAGAAGCACTGTTAAGCGCAGTTGGAACCACTACATCTGGTTAAAAAATAATTGGATTGTAAAAAGCGTTGCAACGCATCAAAACAAATTGTATCGCGAATAAATTTGCTTGACGATACAAAACTATTTCAAGTGCGCTCTGAAAGCAAGCGCAGTGGACTGTTTCATAGCCGTTAGTGCGTATTAGCTCCCTTTAGCTATTTTATATTTGAAAGGAATAAAATATCTTGAAAGCATCAAAAGGCAGTCATAAGTATAGATAAAGCACAGATAAAGTATGAGCAGCACCAAAAGAATAGTTATGTACCCAAAAGACATTATGAGAATAACAGGGAAAGGAGAGAAGTATAGTAGAAACTACCTGGATAAGATTCGGAAGAAGTTACAAAAGGAAGAACACCAGTTTATAACTGTGGAAGAATTCTGTGATCATACCGGATTAAAAACTGAACAGGTAAGGCTGTTTATGAATGATTAAAATAAGGCTTAATTACAGTTGAGGTTTTGAACATTACGAGAATGTGTTTTGTTTAAAAATACCATATCAAAATCTAGTATTGTAATAACGTTTTGATTTTAAAAAGTTGTAAATTTACACTAATACGATTTACATTGAATTGATTTGAAATAAGAGGTGGTAAATTCGGGTACCCGAAAAAGTCAAGCCTCTAAAAGTATTGATATTACTGGTAATAGGGTAGAGGTTACGAATCCCCCCCTGACCGCCAGACGAAAGTCAAAACAAATCAAAAGCCCGTAAAACTCAGTATTTACGGGCTTTTTTGTTTTATCACCTATCATTAAATATCGCAAGTTCGCATTGAACTTGTGAATGAATCGGTGAGTATCAAACCACCCCTTAAAAGCACTCACTGAAAATCACGGAAACCACTTATTATCAAGTAGTTCAAAATTTGAACATCTTGATTGGTGTTGTATCCACGTCTACATTTACGAACTCTTAAAAAAGCAGTAGAATGGAATCCAAGTACAGTTTCCTTTTTTACCTAAAAAAGGAAAAAGGCTACAAAAGTGGGTCAATTATGATTTATGCCCGAATCACAGTTTTAAACTGCCCAGCCTCAGAATTTTCAACCGGTTAGAAATGTGATCCTCAAAAATGGGATGTGGGAAAATTAAATGGTCGAAGCGAGGAGCTTAAATCCTTAAAAAAAAATCTAGAAGCACTTGTCACTAAGGTGCGAGACTGCCATCGGGATTTGATTGAAACTTGCGAATGCGTTTCAGCAGAAATGCTAAGAAGCAAAGTAATAGGGAGAAATTAGAAACCCAATAAGCTAATCGAAATATTCAAGCAGCACAATAATGACATGCAAAAACTGGTTGAAAGGGACGAAGTTGCTTCGGCTACTTTGGTAAAATACTTTCACACTTTAAAACCTATGACCAAGTATATGGCTTGGAAGTATAATGTTTCTGGGGTAGATATCAGAAAAGTGGATCACGAATTTATGACCCAATTCGAGTTTTATTTAAAAACGGTTAAAAATTGTAATGATCAAACCTCTGTTAAGTACGTCAAAAATTTAGTCAAGATTATTAATATCTGTCGCGATAATAACTGGTTAACTGTAAATCCTTTTGCGAAATACAAACCAAAGATCAAAAGGAAAAAACCTGTGCCCTCAATGAATATGGGGTAAAGAGATTGATAAGTAAAGAATTTACAAGTAATCGTCTTGAGCAGTAAGGGACATATTTGTATTCTGTTGCTTTACCGGATTAACTTATTCCGACGTTAAGAAATTATCCAAATCTGATTTATTTATTGGTATTGACAAAAAGCTTTGGATTGACATTGATAGAACAAAAACGGAAGAAGATTCGAAAGTGCCATTACTGTCTCGTCCTGAAATTGGTTGACATATTTTTTATTAATTAAATATAATATTCTTTACATAATGACTCCTAAGTTCATTTCAAATATGAACATTTACTGCGTAAAATAAATTCTCATAACACAATTACATTTTTTTTTAAAAACTCAGTTCTCAATACGATTCCACTACCATTAATACGACAATCTACTTCGTCGGCATCATCTGTAAGCTTAATTTTTTTTACCACAGTTCCTCGTTTTAATACTTGGGAAGAACCTTTTACTTTTAGATCTTTTATTAATGTTACCGAGTCTCCATCATTTAAGATGTTTCCATTGCTATCTTTTACTTCCATATTATTTACTTTTTATGTTAATATATTTTCTATTACGATTGCTGTTGCACCTCCACCACCATTGCAAATACTTGCTACACCGTATTTGCCCTTATTCTGTTTTAGAACATTTATAAGAGTTACAACTATTCTTGCTCCGGAGCAACCCAGTGGGTGACCTAAAGAAACTGCTCCTCCATTTACATTTACTTTTGAAGGGGCTATGCCAAGAATTTTAATATTTACCAGACCAACAACTGCGAAAGCTTCATTCATTTCATAGTAGTCAATGTTTTCCTTTTTTAAACCTGCGTTTAAAATGGCTTTTGGTATCGCTATCGAAGGTGTAGTTGTAAACCATTCTGGTGCTTGTGCCGCATCTGCGAAACCAATAATTTTAGCCAAGGGTTTTAAGCCAAGAAGTTCCATTTTTTCTTTAGTCATTAAAACTAAGGCTGCCGCTCCATCATTCATGGTACTCGCATTTGCTGCAGTTACAGTTCCTTCTTTTTGAAAGGCAGGTTTTAATTCCGGTATTTTTTCAAACTTAACATTTTTATATTCTTCATCTTCAATAAATAATACGGTTCCTTTTTTTGTTGTTATCTCAACTGGCACTATTTCTTCTTTAAATTTACCAGAACCCCATGCCGCCTCGGATCTCTTATAGGATTCAATAGCAAATGCGTCCTGTTCTTCCCGTGTAAGTTTATATTCTGTAGCACATAGTTCTGCGCAATTGCCCATTGGCACATTGCCATATACATCCACTAAGCCGTCTTTAGCTATACCGTCAATTATTACTCCGTTACCATATTTTGCCCCCCATCTATTATTTTCCAAATAAAAGGGCACCTGACTCATATTCTCCATTCCTCCTGCAACAATGACTTCTGCATTGCCCGATTTGATACTCTGAGCCGCAATTGTAATAGATTTCATACCACTGGCACATACTTTATTAACTGCTGTGCAAATAACGCCGTCTGGTAGCCCTGCATATTTAGCTGCTTGTCGAGCAGGAGCTTGGCCCAAATTTGCTTGTAAAACGGAACCCAAATAGACTTCTTCAATTATTTTACCATCTATATTTATTCTATCCAAAGCTCCTTTAATTGCTACCCCGCCTAATTTTGTTGACGATATGGTGGCTAGTGCGCCTCCAAATGAGCCGATTGGCGTCCTTACTGCTGATACGATGTACACTTCTTTCATTTCTTAATTTTTGATCTATTTGTCTTATAAACTATTTATCATTATGTTTTGTTCTCTTTCGATAAGATTCCTTATTCATGAGTAATTTTGTTTTTAATTGCATTTGGATCATATTTACTAAACATGTTAATCCAAATGGCTCTTGAAGTCCTAAAGATTGAAGGGAACAATACTAAAAGGATTACAGTAATTGAAATGAGATTTGGAGCAAGTTCCCATCCATAAAAATAAAATACAATTATATGTACAACAACTGCGATAAGTGTTGTCGACGCATGGCTTACCATCATGGCTCCATAATAGAATCCAATTTCTCTTTGAAAATCTTCCCCACATTTAGGGCAATAGTGAGGCATGTCATCAATATATTTGAGCAAGAATGGATTCTTAACAGTAAATAAATCACCTTCCTGGCAACGTGGGCACTTTAGTGTAAAAACGCTTCGTAGCACTTTCCCTTTGCTAAATGGATTTATTATATCAATATATTTTCTAATTCTCATTTCTAAGTAATGATTTTTTTAATCTTAAATTAAGCCGTAAAACATTTCGTCTTTACACTAGTTTTTTTATTGGCAATTGAGCCCTTCAAATTTTACTATGCTAGATAATTTAGTTTATTTAATTATTACGACGGCCATTTGTATGCTGAGTATTCTCATCTGGAAAATTTATTAATACTACTTCAATATTTCTCTTGGTGCTGTTTACTATAAAGTCTGTGATTACATCTTTCGCATCATTATTAATGGTTTTATTAACAGTACCATCAATAATTACCTTGCTTCCAGAATTAATCGTTTTAAAATAATTGATTAGATATCCTTTATTAAAAAAAGTAACTTGTTGTGGTAACTTCAAAAAATAATGTTGAATGCCGTTTTTTATTTCGATTGATGATTCAAAATAAAATTTAATATTATCCCTTATTATAAAAACAACTGCCACAAGTATCCCAACAAAAACTCCTTTTAATAAGTCAGTAATTAGCATTGCAATAATTGTGGTAATAAAAGGAAAAAAGTATGAGAAACCTATTTTCCATTTCTTTTTATATAACGCTACCCTGGTTAATTTAAAGCCTGTCATCGTTAGAATTGCCGCTAAACTCGTATTCGGAATTAAGGCTAGTATTTTTGGTAAAAGTACTACGCTTCCTAAAAGGAATAGAGCGTGAAATATTGCTGATAGTTTAGATTTTGCTCCCGAATCAATGTTTGCTGAACTTCTCACAGTAGCGGATGTTAAAGGTAATCCACCAATAAATCCACTCACTATATTTCCAATTCCCTGAGCTAACAACTCTTTATTCGTGTTCGATTCGTTTTTATCGGGGTCTAATTTATCTATAGCTTCAATGCCTAGTAATGTTTCTAAACTAGCCACTACCGCAAGTGTAAATACAATTACCCAAAACCCGATATTTGAAACTTGAGTGAAATTTGGAAAGGAAAGATTGCTTTTAAAATCTGAAAATGACGCGATTTTTGGAAGATGAACCAAATATTTATTATCAATAGTAAGGCCTGGGTAATAATTAAACACAGTAGTTAATAAAATACCAAGTAAGACAGCTAATAATGGACCTGGCACATTTGATAAGATTTTGTTCTTTTTGTAAAACCCTTTTTCTGCTATGATTAAAGATGATAAAGAAACTATACCTATAATAATTACACCTGCATCTATTTGGTCTATCACATCATTAAATGTATCTATTGAAATGATAGATTTAAAATAAAAATTATTGGTATTTGTGTGATAGCCTATTAAATGAGGTAATTGTTTACTAATCAATATTAGCCCGATGCCGGCTAACATGCCTTTTATAACTGAATTAGGTATATAATTGCCAATTCCTCCAGCCTTTAATATTCCAAAACTAATTTGTAAAACACCTGCAAATACAATTGCTGCTAGAAAAGTTTCAAAGCTCCCTAATTGAGAAATAGCAGAAATAACAATAGTTGTTAACCCTGCTGCGGGACCAGAAACACTGTATTTGGAGCCGCTAAAGACTGTTACCAATACACCACCAATAACCCCTGAAATAATACCAGAAAACAATGGAATGCCACATGCTAATGCAATACCTAAACATAAAGGTAGGGCAACTAAAAAGACAACTAACCCTGATTTAAAATCTGCTAAAATATTTTTACAGTTCATGTCTGTTTTATTTATTAAGAACCACAAATAGGATAAAATGGGTGTTCTAATTTGATGTTCTTTTTTACAATCCTTCTTGATTCTAATGTTTTCATAGTTTAGTCCACAGCACTCATATATCTAGCTCTCAGTGTGCCCAATATGAACTTGACACTATTTAGATTGGTCCATTCATTCTTACGTGTAAAACAATAGTTTAAAGGGCAAGTATTTTTCAATTACTAAATCTTTATTGGCTTTAACATATCATAAAACAAAAACAAATAAAAAAACAATCGAAATCAACAGCACCATCATAAAATACGTAATCAGATGGTAGGTAATTTTTCCGTTTGTTTTTTGTATGATCCAATCAAAAAAAATAAACATGTTATAAAATAAAAATTGCGGCAACAACCATCGTAATAATAATGGCTAAATACTGCCAAACGTCAACAAAATAAGAGCCGTATTTTTTATAAAGTTTTTTAAACATTGAATTCTATTTTAAAGTTGTTGTGATAAATGGAATTTTTCGAACACATGCTTTCACTTTATGATCCCGGATTTTGATAAATATTTCTGTGCCGGGCTCCGAGAATTCTTTTTTTACATACCCCATGCCAATTGCTATTTTGAGTGTGGGAGATTGTGTTCCACTTGTAACGCGGCCAATTACGTTTTCAGATCCATCTACTATGTCGTAACCATGTCGGGGGATGCCTCTTTCCATCATTTCAAATCCCACTAATTTTTTTGAGATGCCAAGCCTTTTTTGTGCGCCCAAACTCAACGCGGATGTAAAGTCTTTTGTAAACTTAGTTATCCAACCCAATCCTGCTTCAAGTGGACTAGTTGAATCATCGATATCGTTCCCATATAAACAATAACCCATTTCAAGCCGAAGCGTGTCTCTTGCTCCCAGCCCGATTGGTTTTATACCGTATTTTTCGCCGACGTTAAAGAGTTGTTTCCAGATATAAGCCACATCGTTATTTTGAATGTAGAGTTCGAATCCTCCAGCTCCTGTATATCCAGTATTTGAAATTATCACATCAGGAATTCCGGCAATGGTTCCTGTTTTGAAAGAATAATACGGGATAGTGGCAAGATCAACAGGTGTTAATTCCTGCAAAACCTCAACTGCATCTGGACCCTGAATTGCAAGCAAGGCAGTTTGATCTGATAGGTTAAGCATGCCTGCTTTAAAATTATTTTTAGATTTAATCCACTTCCAATCTTTTTCAATATTAGAGGCGTTCACTACAAGCATATAGGAATTCTGAGATTTTCTGTAAACCAATAGGTCGTCTACAATCCCAGTGGCATCGTTTAGCATACAGGAATATTGTATACTTCCTACTTTCAGTTTTGCTGCGTCATTTGTTGTTACTTTCTGCACCAGGTCAAGTGCATGATCTCCATAGATTAAGAACTCGCCCATGTGTGAAACATCAAATACACCTACGCGATTTCTGACAGCCTCATGCTCTACATTAATACCTTCGAATTGAATAGGCATGTTGTATCCAGCAAATGATGCCATTTTTGCGCCCAATTGTTTGTGAATTTCTGTTAGAGGTGTTTCTTTCATTTTGTTTGTTTAAGTCTTTGTATACTCACAATGTTATTTTTAAAGTGTCGCATTAAATTTTAGCTTGTCTACAGTTATCACAACATTGCGCTTTAGGTTCGTTTTACTAGAATTAAAATTGTAGCCCAGATTAAGATCTTTCCAGAAGTTAGTGGCTGGGTTGTGGTTGTTTGACTTTGCTGAAGACTCCATTACAAGCGGTAATGTATTATAAACTATAAACCTATTCTCCATTCCATTTGAAATTAATTTAATCACTGCAAATCCCGGAAAGTAGGTTTCAAAAAGTTGACGTAAGTTTTGAAACTCCTCTTTATGTGCAATTGTTTCTGTTGTTTTATTAAAAATTACACTACAGTTGTTTGTGGTAATTTTTTTGAGATTTTCAATGAACTTCGGCGTTGTAAATATTTTTGGAACCTCGTTGTCTATAAAGAGATCAACAATAACCAAGTCATATTTATTATTGGTTTCGTGAACAAATTTAAAAGCGTCCTGTTTAATAATATTAAGCGAGTCAAATCTTTGCACGTTAAAATACTTTTTTGCAAGCTCAACAACTATTTCGTCATTTTCCAAAGCGGTTATCTCGCATTTCTTTTTATACTTTTCTGTTAGCAAAGAAACTACACTTCCGGCGCCCAAGCCAAGTAAAAGAACTTTATTAAAATTTTGTTCGTTTATGTTTATCTTCCTGAAGAGCTTATCAAATGCTTTATGCAAACCGCCATAAGAATAATTTACAGTAAGACTGTCTAGTTGGTACTTGCCGTGATATTTTATTACTTCCAGATGTTGGAGTAATTCACCAGATCTTAGTTCGATTAAAACGGGATACAAATAACTGAAAAAGTGTTTTACCATGCCTTTATTTTTTTCTCCATTGAAGCTAGTGGTTCAGCTAAGCGTTAATGATTATTTCCTTTTATCCTTTTGTAACTCCGTTACGGTGATTCAACAACATTTTATAGATTCGAAATCTTTTCCCAACAATTTAATAAGCCGTTATAATACGTGTTTAAAAGCTTGTATGAATCTGGAATTTGATCTCTTTCTGCGTGATAAGTTACAATGCGTGTGCCGTCGGGTAGTTTTTCAAATTGGTTTTTTAGAAATTCTGAATACCTTTTATAATTATGGTAATTCAGAATAACAGTATCATCTAGACCTGCTCCGTGGTCCCAATGTTCTAAAAAGGAATTAAAAAAGTAAAAAGAATCAAATTCAGTAAAATCCACATTTACGACATCGTTATGAATAAAACGCACATTTTTAAACTTATGTTTAGTTGTCAATTCATCACAAAGTTCAACAAAGTGTTTTCTATAATCTACACCTGTGTAACTAGCATCTGTGTACGATCCTGCTACAAAACAAAATTTGCCTAATCCACTCCCGATATCCAATATCTTTTGTTTTGGTTTAGTCACCAAAAACTGAGCAGCTATAATGGCGACATCAATTTCAGTAAAATGACGTTTAGACATTTTTCTCATTTCAGTGGGATAAATTGTATCAAACTCCGCGTCCTTTAGTGGTATGTTTAATCTCAGATAGTCGGCGATCATTTTTTTATCCAGAGTTTAAGCGTTGCATCTTGTGTTTCTTTAATTTTTTCAAATGAATCCGGAACTTCAAAATTATTACCATGAAAGGTGACTAGCTTTGTACCGGGTTTAGTCTTATCTAATTGCTGTTCGGTATGCTTTAAGTAATATCCGTACAATGAATCTTTCAACTCTACTTCATTGTTAAGTCGTTCAGACGCGATAAGGTTCTCATAAAACGGATTGTATAAATAAAATGAATCATAGTTTGTGAAATCAACATTTATTACATTTTCATTTACAATCGTTGCATTTTCTATTTTGTAGTAGGAAATGAGTTCATTGGCCAATTTTACAAGACTTTGACGGTATTCGATGCCGTAAAAATGGCTGTTGACATAGTTGGCACCTGTGATGCAAAACTTGCCTACACCGGCTCCGATATCCAGTACTTTTTTTTCTCCATTTTCTGTTAACCATAGAGCAGCAGTTCTTGCTATATGAATTGGCGTAAAATAGAGACGTGATTTTTCTTGTAAATATTCAGGAAGGAGTTGATTAAAGTTTTCTTCCGTTACGCTCTTTTTTTTAAATATTGTTTTAAGCACCGATTAGTTTTTTGTATTCGTTAGCGGTTAATAAATTCTCCTTTTCACTTTGGGTAATGACTTTAATTTTTATAAGCCAACCCTCTCCGTACGGATCTGTATTAATTAATTGAGGAGCGTCAATTACCTTTTGGTTTATTTCCAATACTTCACCTTTAAGAGGCATAAAAAGATCTGAAACAGTTTTTACAGCTTCAATAGTTCCGAAAACCTTTTCGCCTTCAATAATTTCTTTAAGTGTATTAACGTCTAAATAAACAATATCACCCAACTCTTTTTGGGCAAAATCTGTGATCCCTATCAGGCCTGTATCACCTTCAAAGCTTATCCATTCATGATCTTTTGTGTAAAATAGTTTTTCGGGATAATTCATAAGTAGGTATTTGTTTATAATAATTTTGCTACATAAACCAGTTCTTGTCTTGTAAACAATATGGTATATGAGGTATCGGTAAGCTTTAAACTGCTATTGATTTTAAAAATTAACTTCTCATTCGATTGGTTTTTACAGTTTTCAACCTTAAATGGATTTCCGAGAATTGAAATTACTTCTTGTTTAGACATTCCTTTTTTCAAACGAAGTATCTCTCCGCTTTTAAGATTAATCTGATATTCATTTATTAAGGTATTCATGCTTTAAACGGTGTTTTGTATTCCCAGGTTTTTTTGGGTTTAAGAATGCCGGTTGAAATGGTCGAAATAATTACTAAAGCTTCAAACCAAATTCTCCTTATCCTTAAAGATCATCTTGGTACCAATTTCTCCTTCTAACTTTGGAAATGTGTAATGTCCAAGTGCATAGTGAACGTGTTCGCCAAAGGGTCCTTTCTTCGTATTAATCTTTTCAATAATGTTCATAAAGAGAATTAAATGGACAACAAAAGTATCTGTCGGCAACATTAATAACTATGACTTTCACTAGGATGAAAATGTGACTTTACCATTGGTTAAAATGTGATATAAGTCACATTTACCTTACCTGGCATTTGGTATTTACGCCATAAGAAGTAGCTTTGCACCCTAAAGAACTAGTAGTCTACAAACATGCAAAGCGTTGATTTTCCTTTTGATAAGTACAAGTTTAAAAGCGATTCTATTTTGGATGATCTTCCGGAAGTTGAACTTTCTTTACTTAATAAGAACATGGTTACGCATAACTATAAGAAAGGAGAAATCTTATTTAGAGAGGGAAGTTTCCCAACAGGAATTTATTACATAAGAAAAGGAAAAGTAAAAAAATACAAAACTGACAAGGAAGGCAGGGAACAAATTTTTTATGTGTGTAAGAGTGGCGAACTATTGGGTTATCATGCGTTAATTAGTGAAGAACATTATACCGATAGTTCAAGTACATTGGAAGAATCGACTATTTCTTTTATTCCTAAGGATGATTTTCTTAAAGCCATTCAAAGCTCATCTGTATTATCGAATCGCCTGCTCAAATGCATGAGCCATGAATTTGGAGTTCTCGTGAATGGCTTGGCTATTTACGCTCAGAGAACCGTGAGGGAACGCCTTGCTTTGAGTCTGTTGATTTTGCGCGATAAATACAAAAAGGAAGATCAAAACGGAAAACCAGTAGAATTAACACTCTCAAGAGAAGACCTTGCAAAGATGGTAGGAACGGCAAGGGAGACTTTAACCCGTTTGTTACATGATTTTAAGGAGGAGCAATTAATTGAGACGCATGGAAAAAAAATAATCTTAAAGAACCCAAAGTTGCTTTCTAAAATTGCAAATCTTTTTTGAGTTGTTTTACTTTGGTTTAGGATATTAAATTTTACTTCACTAATGGAACTATGTTTGAATGACTCTTTGCAGCGTCTAAAATAACTTAAAGTTTTTCGGAAATGATTGTAACGTGATGACTGAGGTTTTCTTGATCCGATGCGATCTGTTTGTCAATCAAAAGCTGGTAATCCATAGCAAGAACTTCACCGTAAGAAAGCTCTGTGTCATTGATTTTGAAAACTCAACACTGGAAGCTAAGGGACATTTATTAGGTAAACTGCCTTTACGAGTAGAAAGAGTAGAAAATGCTAAAAACGTGACAATTAGCAATGTTTTATTAAGGCACCAAGATTTACAGTAAAACCGTAAACCTTGCAATGTTTGCGGTACTTCCGGAGTTTATCCTGAGGCTGTCGAAGGAGTCAAACATAACCGAGCCACAGGTGTAAGGTATGCTCGCTCTGAAAATAATACTTTTTCGTTTAAAACTTACGATTATTGTAATATATTACTAAAATCGTATATTTGTGCGTTAATTGTAATTTCATGAAAGAAGAAACAAATCCAAAATATATGCAGCTTCTGGCTACAGGAAGAGAATTGTTCTGGAAATACGGGTTCAAAAAGGTATCCATTCAAGAGATCTGCGAGCGGGCCGGTATAAGCAAAATGACATATTACCGTTTTTTTGAGAATAAAGTCGAGTTGGCCAAAGCGGTTTTTGACAAAGAGGCCTCACAAGGGGTGGTTGAAGTCAAAAATATACTCAAGGAGAAAAGCCTTCCTTCTGAAAAAATAAAAAAAATAATCATGATGAAACAGAACGGTACCACTGGTATTAGCAAAGAATTTTTAAAAGATTTTTATACTTCCAGCGGAGATGGTTTAAAGGAATTCATCGAGGAGAAAACTAAAAAACTCTGGCAGGAAATGCTAGTGGATTTTAAAAAGGCGCAAAAAAAAGGCGTTTTCCGAAAGGATATGAAGCCGGAATTTTTATTCTTCATGTCTCAAAAGGGATCTGAAATGATCACAGACGAAAGGCTTCTCAGGCTCTATAAAAATCCACAAGACCTTTTGGTGGAGTTCAGCAATTTTGTAGCATACGGTATTTCGCCCCATAAATAAATTGAAACTGAATTTGTATATATTTTTTCTTGTTATCTTTTTCCTTGTTTCTTCTATGATCCTTGGGCAGGATACTCTGAAACGAACTCATGATACTTTATTATTTAAAGGACAGTTTTCTACTTGGATTAATTTTAATCCAAGCAACAATTTGCCTGTTTGGTTGGGTGGACGCTATATTCCACAAGCTAATTATAAGGTCAAATTTCCGAACGGTAAACTGTTGGATTTTGAAGCTTCTTTAAATATGAGTGGTCAAGCAGGTTTCCATCTTTTTGATACAGTAAATGTGGAAGGAAACATCCGGCCATATCGGCTTTGGGGGCGTTATTCTGGTAAACAGTTCGAAATAAGAATTGGTCTTCAAAAAATAAATTTTGGTTCGGCAAGCATGCTGCGTCCCTTAATGTGGTTCGATCAGATCGATCCACGCGATCCGCTCCAGATCACAAATGGTGTGTATGGCGTGTTGGTAAGATATTACTATAAGAACAACGCTAATTTATGGTTGTGGGGACTATATAGAAATGATAAACCCAAGACGTGGGAAGTTTCAGGCACCAGTAAAATATATCCTGAATTTGGAGGAAGGTTTCAGGCACCGACAAAGAAGGGCGAAGTCGCCGTTTCTTATCACTCGCGAATGGCTGACATGCGCGATATGGGATATCCTTTAACTGAAGTTCCGGAGAATCGTGTAGGAGTGGATGGCAAATGGGATCTCGGAATTGGTCTTTGGTATGAAGCGGCCTGGATTCACAAGCATAGAAGCGTTGGCGTTTTCAGTAATCAGGAAATTATGACCCTTGGTGCCGATTACACATTTGATATTGGCAGTGGTTTAAATACCACGTTTGAACAATTTCTGGTGTCTTATGATGAGTATGCTTTTTCTTTTTCAAACGCCAACACGCTCTCAGCGCTCTCGCTCTCTTTACCCGTGGGCATGTTTCACAACGTTTCAGCCATTGTTTATTACGATTGGGTAAATAATAACGCCTACAATTTTTTAAACTGGAAAAGACAATTCAAACATTTCTATCTGTATATCATGGCGTACTGGAATCCGGAAAATTCAGTTTTGCCGCAACAACAAAATACCTCCACAAATCTTTTGGCAGGAAAAGGAATTCAAATTATGCTAGTCTTTAATCATTAATACTATAAACATGGAAAATCAAATCATTCAAATAAAAAATCTTACTAAACGCTTCGCGGTGGGAACCGGTGAATTTACAGCTTTACAAAGTGTAGATCTTTCCATTGGGAAAGGCGAATTTATGGGGCTTGTGGGACCCAGTGGTTCAGGAAAAACAACGCTTTTAAATATCATTGGCTCACTCGACGTTCCTTCTGAGGGAGAGGTAAATGTGATGGGAAGATCTATTTCTGGCTTAAGTCATAAAAAAGCGGCAGAGCTAAGAAACTATCACATCGGTTTCATTTTTCAATCCTACAACCTTTTGCCGGTTTACACGGTTTATGAAAATGTTGAATTTGCGCTTCTGCTACAAAAATTGTCCGCTTCCGAACGTAAAAAATCAGTGATGGAAGCTCTGGATTGGGTGGGCCTCACCAGCAAAGCGAAATCAAAGCCAGCGCAACTTTCCGGTGGTGAATCGCAACGCGTGTCAATAGCCCGCGCTATGGTCAAACGTCCGGATATTGTGTTAGCCGATGAACCCTCTGCAAACCTAGATTCAAAAAACTCGCATCACATCGTTCAAACCATGAAAAAATTAAATGAAGAGTTGAACACCACATTTATATTTTCAACCCACGATGAGAAAGTAATGCAGTATCTGAATCGGATCGTGTCGATGAAAGACGGAGCAATAGAAAAAGAAAGTCTTATTCATAATTCCTAATACTTAAACCATGTTAGCATTTAAATTAGCATTTAAAAATTTATTAGGCGCGGGTTTAAGAACCTGGCTTAATGTAACGGTGCTTTCGTTCGCTTTTGTAGTGATTGTTTTTTACAATGGTATGTTGGATGGGTGGAACATGCAGGCTCTGAAAGATACCAAAGAATGGGAAGTAGGTAATGGACAGCTTTGGCATGCGGAATACGATCGTTACGATCCATTTACACTTCAGGATGCACACTCTCCGCTTTCGAAGGAAGTACTCGGGATGGTAAATAATAATCAACTGACCCCTATACTGATTACACAGGCTTCTGCTTATCCTTCAGGTAGAATGATAAATTGTGTATTAAAAGGGATCGACCCGGAACAGTCTTTTCTAAAATTGCCTTCGCATTTACTGGTACCAGATACAACGGGAATTAAGGCCATCATTGGCAAGCGCATGGCAGCATCGGCAAAGCTCAAAAAAGGAGATAAGTTATTAGTGCGCTGGCGAGACAAACATGGAGCCTTCGATGCGCAGGAGATCACCATTGCCGGTATATTTGATGCAAATGTGCCAACGGTTGATCAGGGGCAGTTTTGGATTCCTTTAAAAAAACTTCAGGAAATGACAGGACTAATTAATGAAGCAACGCTTTTAGTAGCGAACAAAACCATGGAGGTGAAGACCGTTGATAACTGGGTACCAAGGGACACCGACTATTTACTTAAGGAGTTTAATGAGATCATGCAAAGTAAAAAAGGAAGCAGCAAAGTTATTTACGGTTTATTACTAGCCATAGCATTGCTCGCCATTTTCGACACACAAGTGTTGTCGGTATTTCGCCGTCAAAAAGAAATTGGCACTTACATCGCACTCGGAATGACCCGTTCACAGGTAGTACGAATCTTTACTATTGAAGGAAGCGCGCATAGTATACTCGCGTTGATTTTAGGTGCTGTTTATGGAATACCGTTTCTGCTCTACCTTCAGAAAAACGGAATTCCAATGCCGAAGTCAGCAGCGGATTCAGGAATTGCAATTGCTGAAAGCATTATGCCCGTTTACAGTCTTGCAATGATTCTCTCAACTATTCTTCTGGTAGTTCTTTCAGCAACGGTGGTGAGCTACTTCCCCGCACGAAGAATTTCAAAAATGAAACCAACTGACGCTTTAAAAGGAAAAATACAATGATAAAGTTTTTGCTAAAAGGAATATGGAATGATAAGAGCAGAAGTTTACTGCCGATCATTGTGGTTAGCATAGGAGCTATGTTAACCGTTTTAATAAGCTGTTGGTTAAGAGGCGTTATGGGCGAATCACTAATAATGAATGCGAATTTCAGTACCGGCCATGTAAAGGTAATTACTAAAGCGTATGCCGAAGATCTGGAACAAGCACCCAATGATCTTGCCATTATTGGTGCTGATAAATTAGTGTGTGAATTGCGTTCATCCTATCCAGACATGGATTGGGTGAAGAGAATTCGGTTTGGAGGAATGATTGATTTCCCTGATGATAACGGTGAAACCCGCGCGCAGGGTCCTGTGGCTGGTTGGGCCATTGATCTTTTTTCTCCACAATCAAAAGAGTCATCACGTTTTAATATCAAAGATGCGCTGGTAAGCGGAAAAATTCCGTCAAAGCCAGGTGAAGCCTTAATCACCAATGACTTCGCTGTAAAATTCAAAGTAAAGCCAGGTGATAACTTTACGCTGTTTGGATCTACCATGGATGGTGGCATGGCGTTTAGAAATTTTACAGTAGCAGGAACTGTTCGTTTTGGTTCTACTGTGCTGGATCGGGGATCACTCATCATCGACATCACGGATGCACAAAAAGCTTTGTTGATGGAAGACGCAGCTGGAGAAGTGCTTGGTTTTTTTAATAACAACACTTACGATAATGAAAAAGCTACCCTCGTTTCTCAAACTTTTAACACGAAATATAAAACGGATAATGATGAGTTTTCACCCGTTATGCTTCGGTTAAGAGATCAGGGAGGAATGGCAGAGTATATTGATTATTCAACCCGAATGGGAAGTCTCATGATCTTTATTTTTGTTTTAGCCATGTCAATCGTTTTGTGGAACACCGGATTACTGGGTGGCTTACGCCGGTATAACGAATTTGGTGTGCGATTGGCTCTGGGTGAGGAAAAAAATCACATTTACAGGACCTTAATTTATGAAGCTGTGTTGATTGGTGCCATTGGATCTGTGACAGGTAGTGCTATTGGATTGGGAATCTCCTTTTATTTGCAGGAGGTTGGTGTAGACATAAGCAGTTCTCTTAAAAACTCAAGTTTAATGATGCCCTCCGTAGTAAGAGCTTCCATAACACCCGCAGCTTTTTATATAGGTTTCATTCCCGGAATTTTCTCAATGGTACTTGGCAATGCGCTTGCCGGAATTGGAATCTATAAGAGGAAGACCGCGCAATTATTTAAAGAACTCGAATAATAAAAACTAATAATTTAAATCATGAATTATAATTTAAAAAACAAAATGAGAATCGGTAGTGTAGTTTTCTTAACCACTTTTATGGGACTAATTATAAAAAGTCAAACTGCAGAAAATATTCTTGAAAAAGTAGATGCAAACATGTCGTCAACAAACCGTATTATCGAATCGAGTATGACCATTCACGGCAAACGCGGCAGCAGAACCATCACCTCGAAAAGTTCATCCGTAGGAACAAAAAAATCCTTTACCGAATATTTATCACCCGCAAGCGAGAAAGGTACCAAGATGTTAAAACTTGAGAATCAATTATGGATTTATTCTCCGTCCACAGACAGGATTATTCAGATCTCTGGCCATTTACTCCGGCAATCGGTGATGGGGTCAGATATGTCGTATGAAGATATGATGGAAGACCGCAAACTGAATGAAGTATATACCGCTAAGATTATTGGTGAAGAAAAAATTGGAGACCGAACCTGCAAAATACTTGAATTAACCTCTAAAGTAGCGGACATAGCTTACTACTCCCAAAAAATATGGGTAGATGCAGAACGTTTTGTCCCATTGCAGCAGGAACTTTTCGCAAAGAGCGGTCAACAATTAAAACTGATAGAATTGAAAGATGTAAAAAAAAATGGTGAACGTTGGTTTCCTACAACTGTTATTTATAAAGACATGTTAAAAAACGGAAACGGTACAGAAATGAAAATTTTGGATATTAAATTTGATCAGAAAATAGAAGAAGTTGTTTTTTCGAAGGCGTCTTTAAAACAGTAGCGTGTTTTAAGTACGAACTCTAGTGTTTTATATGAGATATAAAGTGTTGCAAGACCTTGTTAAAGCACATAACTTAACCAGGGTTAAAGTTCTTTGACAACATGTTTCTTTGTTGTCACTTCTTTTGAGCGGATGTTAGGTTATCTGGTAATAACCAAACTACCAGGCCTTCAGAGCACCATCCACAAAAAGATAGAATACCAATCTTTATAAAATATTTATACCCAAGCCTCAAATCTTTATAAAATCTTTATAACCATCTCGTTATCTTCGTAGTGTAAAATCATAAAGAAATTGGAAACATTCTCTTTTCGTAAACTAAGTTTAAGCAAACAATATTTCGTAAGCCTCACTTCTGTTCTGATGGTGGCAGTTGCGTGTTATCTGATAGCAAACTTTGTTGGATATAGGGTAATTGCCTTGATTTTGCTGATGACGGTATCCGTTATAGCCATGTTTTTTGACATGAGGCCGGTATTGGTTGCAGCTGTATTGAGCGCCCTCGTATGGAATTTCTTTTTTATCCCTCCAAAATTTACTTTTTCCATTCGCAGTGCAGAAGATACTCTTATGTTTCTGATGTATTTTACGGTGGCGTTGGTAAATGCTGTACTTACTACTAAAATAAGACAAATAGAAAAAGAAGCGAACCGTAAAGAAGAAAAGGAAAACACGCTTAAACTTTATAATACGGTTTTAAATTCGTTGTCTCACGAATTAAGAACCCCAATTTCAACCATCGTGGGAGCTACAGACAATCTGCAAACAATGGCAGATAAATTATCTGAGTTAGATAAATTCGAATTGGTTTCTGAAATCTCTAAAGCCTCGTTACAATTAAACAGGCAAGTGGATAATTTATTAAATATGTCACGTCTTGAATCGGGCTTTATTAAACCAAAAAACGACTGGTTCGATGCAAATGAATTAGTGTACGATGTTATTAACCAGTTAAAAGATAATATAAAGAACAAGCCGATTCATATAGCTATTAAAGAAAATCTCCCATTGTTTAAACTCGATTACGGTTTACTTTTTCAGGTGCTTCATAACCTTATACACAATGCACTTACGTATTTGCCAAAATATGCCGTTATATCTGTTCGTGCTTTATGCAAAGAAGATAAATTGGTATTAATTGTTGAGGACACCGGTAATGGTTTTCCTGAAGAGGAAATCGACAAGGTGTTTGGTAAATTCTACCGGCTCAAAAGTGCAGGTACGGGCGGCACAGGTCTTGGATTATCTATTGTTAAAGGTTTTGTGGAAGCAATGAAAGGAACAGTTAAACTTGAGAACATGCCAGATGGCGGTGCAATTTTTACAGTGGAGATTCCATCTGAATTATCTTATGTAACAAGTAATTCGAAACAATGAACAAACCTGAAATATTAGTGATAGATGATGAGGAGCAGATCCAAAAGTTGCTCAAAATCACACTTCAGACAAACGATTTTAAAGTGAGTGGAGCTTTAACTGCAAAAGAAGGCATAAGAGGGGCGAAAACGATTAATCCTGACCTGATTCTCCTTGATCTTGGTTTACCGGATGAAAGTGGACACGAGGTCTTAAAAAAATTAAGAACCTGGTTTACCAAACCTATTATTATTTTGTCGGCACAAAGCAGAGAAGAAGACATTGTAAAAGCTCTGGATAACGGAGCGAACGACTACCTTGTAAAACCTTTCCGCACCGGTGAATTATTGGCGAGGTTGCGTTCGTCTTTACGTGGTTCTATATTCGGTAACATAAGTAAACCAGAAGAATCAACAGATCTTAAAATAGATCTGCATTTAAGATTGGTTAAAAAAAATGGCGAACTTTTAAAACTCACGGCGACTGAATACGATTTATTAAGCACGTTTGTAAAGAATGAAGGCCGTGTTTTAACGCACCAATACCTGTTGAGAGAAGTGTGGGGACCTGGATACATCGACCAGTCGCAATACCTGCGTGTTTTTATTAACCAATTAAGAAAAAAAATTGAGACCGAACCAAATCGTCCAAAATATATTTTAACGGAATCGGGTGTAGGTTACCGTTTTGTAATAGAGTAGTAAATCAATCTAACGGATAAAAATAATGTCAAACCATCCTACCACTATTAATAAAGTAACGCTTGCCGGCGTTCTTGTATCTCTTGGAATTATCTTCGGAGATATTGGTACATCGCCCTTGTATGTAATGACCGCCATTGTGGGCAAAGATCCTATTAACGCCGATATTGTAAAAGGTGGTATATCGGCAGTGTTTTGGACACTGACTTTGCAAACAACCATAAAGTATGTGATCTTAACTTTAAGGGCAGATAATAATGGTGAAGGCGGTATTTTTTCGTTGTTCACCCTTGTGCGGCGCAGCAAATTTAAATGGCTGATTGTTCCTGCTATCATAGGTGGCAGCGCATTGCTGGCAGACGGGATCATCACTCCGCCAATTTCAGTTTCCGCTGCGATTGAGGGATTAAAATTTTTTAATGAAACTCTGAATACTGTACCCATCGTAATTGGCATACTCTGCGCATTATTTTTTATACAACAATTCGGTACGGGGTTCATCGGAAAATTTTTCGGGCCTGTTATGGTGGTTTGGTTTTTAATGCTGGGCACTTTAGGAACGTATCAACTCTCACAGGATTGGTCGATACTATCAGCACTCAATCCATATTACGCTTATGAGTTATTAAGAATGCACCCAACTGGAATTTTTATTTTAGGATCTGTTTTTTTATGTACCACCGGTGCAGAGGCTTTGTATTCTGATCTAGGTCATTGCGGCAAACAAAATATCCGGGTTTCCTGGGTGTTTGTAAAGTCGATGCTGGTGTTAAATTATATTGGTCAGGGCGCGTATTTAATAGCGCATGAGGGACAATTGCTAAGTTCGTTTAAAGCCCCAAGTCCATTTTATGCCATTATGCCTGAAAGTTTTATTCCTTACGGCATCGTTATTGCTACAGCGGCTACCATCATTGCTTCTCAGGCATTGATAAGCGGTTCTTTTACTCTAATAAACGAAGCCATGCGCTTAACGCTCTGGCCAAAAGTGAGCGTTAAATATCCAACCGAATTAAGAGGGCAGCTTTATATCCCATCAATGAACTGGTTGTTGCTGGCAGGATGTATTGGGATTGTGCTTTATTTCAGAGAGTCCTCAAATATGGAACATGCATACGGTCTTGCCATTGTTTTGTGCATGCTAATGACCACTACCTTGCTTAACTTTTACCTGCACCTGAAACGCTATAATAAGCTGTTTATTTTTTCTATCATTACCATGTACGCTATTATCGAACTTTCATTTTTAGCGGCCAATCTCAGCAAATTTACACACGGTGGCTGGATTACTTTATTGATTGCTTCTGTATTGATTACCGTGATGACTGTTTGGCACCTGGCGAAAAAAATTCGTAACCGTTATGTGGATATGGTGAAATTTGAAGACCACAAACAAATGCTCATTGATCTTAGTAACGATGACTCGCTTCAGAAATACGCCACACATCTTGTTTATATGACCGGAGCGAGCAACCCCGGTGAAATTGAATCCAAAATCATTTATTCCATCCTGCAAAAGCGTCCTAAAAAAGCAGATGTATATTGGTTTGTTCACGTAGATGTTGTAAATGAGCCATACCGTATGGATTACAAAGTAACTCACATTGCAGAGAATGATATTATACGAATTGATTTCAGAATAGGATTCCGCATTGCCCCCAGAATTAATCTTATGTTTAGGAAAGTGGTGGAGGATCTTGTGAAAAATAAAGAAGTAGACATTACCAGCCGTTATGAGTCGCTGAATAAAAATAACGTGATCGGTGATTTTAAATTTGTGGTATTAGAAAAATTCCTTTCCTATGAAAATGACCTGCCCTTTTTTGAAAAAATAATTCTCAATTTGTACTTCTTCATTAAACGGTTTAGTTTAAGTGAGGCGAAAGCATTTGGACTTGATAGTAGTTCTGTAAAAATTGAAAAATTTCCAATGGTGATAAAAAAACCAAAAGAGCTGCATTTAAAAAGAATTATTTAATTTCATAGTAAAATTAAACTCATCGGAGATGAACAAAGGAACTATTCTGGTAATTGATGATGAAGATAAACTGCGTTCGCTTTTTTCACGGATCATTCAGATGGAAGGGTTTGAGGTGCTTGAAGCCGGTGACGGAAAAAACGCCCTGAAAAAATTAGAACAAAACGACATTGATGTTGTATTGTGTGATGTTAAACTTCCTGACACAAACGGTCTCGAGCTTACCGCAAAAATAAAAAATCTGTATCCCCATACAGAAATTGTTTTACTAACCGCTTATGGCAATATTCCCGACGGAGTAAAAGCTATTAAATGCGGTGCTTTCGATTATATTACAAAAGGGGATGATAACGACAAGATAATTCCCCTCTTGTATCGGGCTCTCGACAAGGCTCTATTACAGAAACGGGTGCGAGACCTTGAAGGAAAGGTGAGTGAAAAGTATTCTTTCGATACCATTCTAGGCAAATCAAAAAATATTCTGGATGCAATAGACCTTGCAAAAAAAGTTGCACCCAACGATACAACTGTTTTTCTGACAGGAGAAACAGGAACTGGTAAAGAAGTATTTGCTGAGGCTATTCATTACGCCAGTCCAAGAAAAAATAAACCTTTGGTTGCTTTAAATTGCAGCGCTTTTAGTAAGGAAATTATTGAGAGTGAGTTATTCGGACATAAACAAGGGGCATTTACCGGCGCCACAAAAGATAAGAAAGGCTTATTGGAAGAAGCAAATGGCGGAACATTGTTTTTGGATGAAATTGCAGAAATGCCAATTGAGCTTCAGGCGAAACTATTGCGTGTTTTAGAAACAAGCGAGTTTATTAAATTAGGAGATACAAAAACAAGTAAAGTAAATTTCCGTTTGATAGCCGCAACCAATAAAGATTTGAATATTGAATGTGAGGAAAAACGTTTTCGCTCCGATTTATATTACCGTTTAAATGTGTTCGAGATTCACTTGCCGCCACTGCGTGAAAGAATTAAAGATATTAAGCTTCTTACTACTTTTTTTGTAACAAGATTTTCCGCAAAAACCAATAAAAAAACACCAGCCATCATCAACGAATTCATAGAAAAACTAGAACATTACAAGTGGGTAGGCAATATCCGGGAACTCAGAAATATAATTGAAAGAAGCGTCATCCTTGCAAACTCAGATACACTAACTGTTGATCTTTTACCACCTGAAATTCAACATAGCACCGGTGCAACAAACGGAACGCTCTCTGCTTTTGCTTTGTCGAGTATTGAAAAACTTCATATTCAAAAAGTATATAATTACGCAAAGGGTAATAAAGCTGAAACCGCCCGCTTACTTGAGATTGGCATTGCAACACTTTACCGCAAGCTGGAGGAGTTTAAAATTCATTAAACCTATTTCATTTTGATAATAAGCCTCTCATTTTGATAGGCTTTTTTCTAGCCTTTTTTTCAATCATTTTATAAAATGCTGGTATTTAGGTAATTCCTTTATTGAAATAATATTGGCACATCCTTTGACTTATACATGCCGTTACAAAAAAAATTAACTATGAACGCATTAGCTGAATTACTCAAAATAAAAGCGGATTTCTTACTCAAAAACAAGCTTATTAAAGAAAATGAGATTCTTGAGATTCTGGGAAATGAATTACCCGAAATAAATCAGGAATTAGAAAAATTATCCAGTCGGCAGAATATTTATTCTGCAATTAAGTGTTTCGCTGAATTTACGAAACAACTCATAAAAAAGGGAAACTTAAGTGAGGTAAAACATTGCTTTAATGTGGCAGAAAAAATGTTGCTGGAAGGAAACAAAACCGTGAAGAATGCAATTGAGAACGTTTATATTTTTTCAATGTCCTCTGTTCTCGGTTTTACCAGCCCGATGAGTTATAAAATCAAAGGGATTATGAACAAAGGGCTATTGAACGAATATAATAGGCAGGCTTACGCTAGTGGTATATAACTATTCACCTAATGATATACATCATAATCGATTGTATTGCAAATCATTTTATTAATATTTCCCTGAGAGTAGCTTTGATATGCAGATTGGATAAAGAAAAAAAACAATTAATAAAAAAAGAATCGTCATGAACGAAACAACAAAAATTCTACTACTCTTTTCTGCATACGCCTTGCTGGTAGTTATAGCCCTGGTAATAAAAATCAGTTCGAAGATAAAAACAAAACAAATGAACAGAATAATTCGTAATAATAATGCGAAAAACAATGAGAAAATGGTCAGATACAAAAGAAATGTTCTTAATCGTAACAGCATGGATGATAGCTATATTAATGGTTGGAGGCCTGTTATGGAAAATAAAGATTTTAAGAATCATTTTTGATATGCATTATTGAAGTAGTGATAATGATCATAACCAATAATGATGTAGCTCACAGAAATTACTTAATGATATACTAACCTTTAAAAAAAAAACACAATGATAACAATTACACTATTAATTACGGGGCTGTTTTGCTTTGCCCTCTTTTACAAAGCAATTAACTTTTTTGAAAACATTTAAAAAAATGACCGCATTATTTATTATCGCAATTGCAGTTTTCGGCTATATGTGCTATGTACTGCTTAAACCTGAAAAATTTTAATACTATGAATACAGAAATACTTGGAGTGATCCTTATGTACGTGTTGGTTGTAACAATGGCTATTCCACTCGGTCGATACATCGGCAAAATTTTCAACTACGAAAATACCTGGCTCGATAAAATACTCAATCCGCTAGATAAATTGTTTTTTAAACTAAGTGGTATTGACCCAACCAAGGAAATGAACTGGAAACAACATTTAGTAGCCTTGCTTACTATCAATGGTGTTTGGTTTATTATATCCATGTTTGTGCTTACAAATATGAGTTGGTTGCCTTTAAACCCTGATGCCAATCCCTCTATGAGTGCCGATTTGGCCTTTAATACATCTGTAAGTTTTGTTACCAACACCAACTTACAGCATTACTCGGGCGAAAGTGGGCTTTCTTATTTAGGTCAGCTTATTTTAATGCTTTGGCAATTTATTAGTGCCGGAACAGGTATTGCAATTTGTGCAGTAGTTTTTATAGCGATGAAAGAAAGAACAGCAAGCACACTTGGTAATTTTTACAGTTTGTTTGTTCGCAGTTGTACCAGAATTTTATTGCCAATCGCTTTTATAGTTGCTATAATTTTAGCGTTTAATGGCACCCCCATGACATTTGAAGGAAAGGACACTATGATTACAATGCAAGGTGATACGGTTCAGGTAAGTCGTGGACCGGTTGCAGCTTTTGTTGCACCAAAACAAATTGGAACCAATGGTGGTGGTTTTTATGGCCCTAATTCAACACATCCTTTAGAAAATCCCAATTATCTAACAAACATGGTTGAAACGATTTCTATTTTTTTAATTCCTATTGCTATGGTCTTTGCAATGGGTTATGTTTTGAGAAGAAGAAAATTGGCATGGACAATTTTTGGAGTAATGACAATCGGTTTTCTATTATTAGTAATTCCTTCTATAATGAATGAAATGAATGGAAATCCGGCCATCGAAAAAATGGGCATTGCACAATCGTTTGGAAGTATGGAAGGTAAAGAAATTCGCTTTGGTTCAGCAGCTTCAGCCTATTGGGCAATTAACACAACCGTTACTAGTAACGGATCGGTAAACGCTATGCACGATAGTATGACGCCACTTACCGGCATGTTTACGATGCTCGGCATGATGATAAACTCTTTTTATGGTGGCGTTGGTTTCTTGAACTTTTACATCTTTATTATACTGGCTGTATTTGTGAGCGGATTAATGGTGGGAAGAACCCCTGAATTTCTCGGTAAAAAAATAGAAGCCAAAGAAATGAAAATTGCGATGGTGATAGCGCTCTTGCATCCATTTTTAATTCTTGCGGGTACAGCTGTTTCAAGTTTCTTATACGCTGGCAATCCAACAGAATATGCGGGCTGGTTAGCCAATCCGGGCCATCATGGCTTTAGTGAAATGCTGTATGAATTTAGTTCATCAAGTGCCAACAACGGCAGTGGTTTTGAAGGACTAGGAGACAATACTCCGTTTTGGAATATCGCTTGTGGATTGGTAATGCTATTCGCAAGGTATCTTCCTATCATTGGTCCTGTTGCCATTGCAGGAATTCTAGCAAGTAAAAAATATATCCCTGAAAGTAACGGTACTTTAAAAACAGATACGTCTACCTTTGGCTTAATGGTATTTGCTGTAATTGTTATTGTGGCTGCACTTGCATTCTTCCCTGCGCTTACCTTAGGCCCGATAGCCGAATATTTTTCACTGTATTAATGATTTAAAAATTAAAGAAAATGACTAAAAATACATCTTTGTTTCAAAAAGATTTAATGCAAGAAGCGTTTAAACAATCTTTTGTGAAACTCAACCCAAAAATAATGTTTCGTAATCCTGTCATGTTTACGGTAGAAATAGGAACAGCGGTTATGTTTGCTGTTTGCCTTTGGACACTAACAGGTCAAACGTCGCAAGGCAGTTTTGCCTATAATTTAACTGTATTTATTGTTTTATTACTCACCTTACTTTTTGCCAATTTTGCAGAAGCAATAGCCGAGGCAAGAGGTAAAGCTCAAGCGGACAGTTTAAGGAAAACAAGAGAAGAAACGCCGGCCAGACTGGTTAATGGTCAAACAATTTCATCAGCGCAACTTAAAAAAGGAGATGTGTTTATGTGTGAAGCCGGCGATATTATTGCCACCGATGGTGAAATTATTGAAGGATTAGCAACCATCGATGAGAGCGCCATTACAGGCGAAAGCGCTCCAGTAATTCGTGAAGCGGGTGGTGATAAAAGTTCTGTTACAGGAGGGACAAAAGTTTTGTCAGATAAAATTAAAGTAGTGGTTACCACCGAACCTGGTGAGAGTTTTTTGGATAAAATGATTGCTTTGGTGGAAGGTGCGAGTCGTCAAAAAACGCCCAATGAAATTGCTTTAACAATATTGCTGGCCGGTTTTACTTTAGTGTTCATCATCGTTACTGTAACCTTAAAACCATTTGCCGATTTTGCGAATACACCAATTACAATTGCTGCATTTATTTCGTTGTTTGTGTGTTTGATACCCACAACAATCGGCGGTTTACTGTCCGCCATTGGTATTGCGGGTATGGATAGGGCATTAAGAGCAAATGTAATTACAAAATCAGGTAAGGCGGTAGAAACAGCTGGCGACATTGACGTTTTATTATTAGACAAAACCGGAACAATAACTATTGGAAATCGTAAGGCAACACATTTTTATCACGCTGATGGAATAACAGAAGAATCATTTATTGAGAGTTGTGTATTAGCTTCCTTTGCAGATGAAACACCAGAGGGTAAATCAATTATTGATTTAGCAAAGGAAAAGGGCGCAAAAACAAAAACTACTGATACATTACTAAATGAAGCGAAGTTTGTCAAATTCACAGCAGAAACACGTTCAAGCGGTATTGATTTAAAAAATGGAACTCGAATCAGAAAAGGTGCAGCGGATACCATTCGAAAAAATGCAGAGAAAGCAGGACATGTATATTCGTCAGGCATTGATAAAATAGTAAATGGTATTGCAGCAAATGGCGGAACACCTTTAGTCGTTTCTGAGAACGAGAAGATTGTGGGTATAATAGAATTACAAGACATAATTAAACCCGGTATACAAGAACGTTTTGAGCGTCTTCGTAAAATGGGTATCAAAACAGTAATGGTTACAGGTGATAATCCTTTAACGGCAAAATTCATTGCGGAAAAAGCGGGCGTGGATGATTTTATTGCAGAAGCTAAACCTGAAGATAAAATGAATTACATCAAAAAAGAACAAGCAGAAGGGAGATTGGTAGCCATGATGGGCGATGGAACAAACGATGCTCCGGCACTCGCCCAGGCGGATGTTGGTGTAGCCATGAATAGCGGAACACAAGCAGCAAAAGAAGCCGGTAATATGGTTGATTTGGACAATGATCCAACTAAATTAATTGAGATAGTTGAAATTGGAAAACAATTATTAATGACACGAGGAACGCTTACTACATTTAGTATTGCAAATGATGTTGCAAAATACTTTGC
Organism: Aurantibacillus circumpalustris; assembly: GCF_029625215.1. GTDB lineage: Bacteria > Bacteroidota > Bacteroidia > B-17B0 > Aurantibacillaceae > Aurantibacillus > Aurantibacillus circumpalustris. The sequence goes on along the minus strand of NZ_CP121197.1, from coordinate 3,796,308 downwards.
CATTATTCCTGCTCTTTTCATTGTGGCTATTCCTGCTTTGAAAAGCTTAAACATTATGAACTTACATAGTCCTGAAAGTGCCATACTTTCTGCGGTAATTTTTAATGCAATCATCATTCCCATTCTCATTCCTTTGGCATTAAAAGGAGTGGCATATAAACCAATTGGAGCAAGTAAATTACTTCGTAGAAACCTATTAATTTATGGTTTAGGCGGTGTAATAGTTCCATTTATTGGTATCAAATTAATTGATCTTTTAGTTTCAGTATTCATCTAAAAACATAACAACATGAAAACAAATTTATTTCCGGCAATCAAGCTGACCATCGTTTGTCTTATATTCTTTATGGGAATTTATACCCTTGCTATTCTGGGCATAGCTCAATTTGCACCAAATAGTGGAAAAGGTGAAATAATTAGCCAAAATAGTAAGACGTATTATACCAATATTGGACAATCATTTACAGTTGACAAATACTTCAATTCACGTCCTTCTGCTGTTGGTTACAATGCCGCAGGTTCCGGTGGCAGTAACAAAGGGCCAAGCAATCCCGATTACTTAGCTGAAGTGCAAGCTAGGATTGATACTTTTTTAGTTCACAACCCGGAGGTAAATAAATCGGAAATCCCTTCCGATCTGGTTACAGCAAGTGGCAGCGGACTGGATCCCAACATTTCTGCACAAGCCGCTATGGTGCAGGTAAAACGAATTGCAAAAACCCGAAACATGAAAGAAGAGTCCGTTACACAACTGATTGAACAACACACCGAACAGCCATTGTTTGGGTTATTTGGTACAGAGAAAATAAATGTCTTGAAACTGAACCTGGCATTGGATAATTTAAAATAATTCAAATTAGAAAATATACAAAATGAAAAAATTACTAGTAAGCGCATTTGCATTAAGTTTATTAAATGTGAATGCACAAGACTCCACAAAAACCAATCCATTTACCTTATCAGGTTATGTAGAAGCCTATTATAGTTACGACCTGGGCAACCCCACAAATCATGAAAGACCTTCCTTCTTTTATTCCTTTAACAGGCATAACGAAGCAAATCTGAACATGGGCTTTCTGAAAGCAAATTATACAACAGGTAAAGTAAGAGGAAATTTCGCGCTCATGGCCGGAACCTACCCACAATACAATTTAGCCGGAGAACAAGGCTTGTTGAAAAATATTTTTGAGGCCAATGCCGGTGTAAAAATTTCAAACAAACATAATGTTTGGATAGATGCCGGCATCATGCCCTCGCACATTGGTTTTGAAAGCGCCATTGGGAAAGACTGTTGGAACTTAACAAGAAGTATTCTTGCTGACAACTCACCTTATTATGAGTCTGGTGTAAAATTAGGTTACACTTCCAAAAATGAAAAACTCTATTTAGCAGCCATGTATTTGAACGGATGGCAACGCATCCAACGGATTCCCGGTAATCAAACACCTGCGTTTGGGACACAATTAACGTACAAACCCAGTTCAAAAGTAACGTTCAACTGGAGTACTTTTGGAGGAAACGAATTACAGGATAGCTTAAAAGCCTGGAGATACTTTAATAACTTTTACGGACAGTTTCAACTCACTGAAAAGTTTGGAGTTATTGCAGGTTTTGATATTGGCATGCAACAAATGAAAAAAGACACAAGCGCCTATAATACCTGGTATTCGCCCGTTTTAATTGTACAGTTTAAACCAACAAACAAGTTCCGTATCGCTGCCAGAGGTGAATATTATTCCGACGAAAATGGAGTCATCATAGCAACAGGTACAACTCATGGTTTCCAAACAATAGGCTACTCTCTTAACTTTGATTATTTGCCAATGGAGAATGTGATGTTCAGAATTGAAGGAAGAGCTTTAAATAGTAAAGACAAGATTTTCGTCATGGACAATAAAGCAAGTAATATGAATTATTTTGTAACAACATCCCTGGCGATTTCATTTTAGGAACATCTTTTTAGAATTAAAAAATATAATTTAGATCCCTAATGGCTTAAATTAGTAGCGAATGGAAGAAACGCGAAAATCAGCGCAGGAGTTTCTTGACCTCATTAAGAAGTCAAGACGTGGTAAATTCAAAATTTACATCGGCATGAGTGCGGGCGTTGGTAAGACCTTTCGCATGTTACAGGAAGCGCGTGCTTTGTTGAAAAATGGGATTGATGTAAAAATCGGCTACATTGAAACACATAACAGGAAGGAAACACACGCTTTGCTGGAAGGCTTGCCAGTTATTCCGCGAAGAAAATTGTTTTATAAAGGGAAAGAGTTAGAAGAAATGGATGTTCAGGCTGTAATTAACTTACGGCCTGAAGTTGTTATTGTTGACGAACTTGCTCATACCAATATTGAAGGAAGCAAAAACGAAAAGCGTTGGCAAGATGTAATGGAAATTCTGGAAGCTGGCATTAATGTTATAAGTGCTTTGAACATACAGCATATCGAGAGCTTAAACGAAGAGGTAAAAAAAATAACCAGCATAGAAGTTAAAGAGCGAGTACCTGATAAAGTGATCGCTTTGGCAGATGAAGTTGTAAATATTGATTTAACTGCCGACGAATTAATAGCCCGACTGAAAGAAGGAAAAATTTATCAGGAGGAAAAAATAGAGGCGGCTCTAAAGAACTTCTTCAAAGCAGAACATATTTTACAATTGCGCGAGCTTGCTTTAAAAGAAGTTGCTTCGCAGGTCGAACGCAAAGTAGAAACGGAAGTAACCACACCAAATTCGATAAAACACGAACGATTTTTGGCTTGCATTAGCAGCAACGAAAAAACAGCTAAAACGGTCATCCGTAAAACGGCACGTTTAGCGAATTACTACCATAGCAAATGGTACGTGCTGTATGTTCAAACTCCAAAAGAAAGCGCCGATAAAATTGCATTAGACAAACAAAGACATCTCATTAATAATTTTAAATTGGCAACTGAATTGGGTGCTGAAATTATAAAGATTGAAAGTTCTTCTGTATCAAAAGCCATCATTGACCAAGCAAGTGATAGAAAGATAACGACCATTTGTGTTGGTAAACCTCACTTAAATTTGCTAAAGATAATTCTATCGACTAATATTTTCAACGAACTTTTGAAAAAGCTATCTGCAAATAATATTGACCTTGTAATTTTATCGTAAATGAAAATAAAAACAAAACTAACGCTTGGTGTCGGTCTTTTATTGATACTCATTATTCTGTTAAGCATTGTGGGTGCAAGATATATGAATGCGTTAAAGAGTGACACCGAAAATATTTTGGTTGCTAACTACAATACATTGGAATATAGCAGAAACATGCTGCTTTCATTAGAAGATCATTCTAAGGATGCACTGATGAAGTTTGAAACCAACCTTCAGAGTCAGGAAAAAAATATTACAGAAATAGGCGAAAAAGATGCTACAGCAGAAGTGAGAAACAGTTTTGAAATCTATAAATTAAATAAATCCGATAGTCTGGTTTCCGGTGAAATACGTAAAGGAATATTCAAATTAATGGATTTGAATATGCAAGCCATTCAACGCAAAAGTGAGGTCGCAAAAGCAACGGCCGACGATGCCGTTTTTTGGATTGCCATTACAGGTACCATGTGTTTTTTAATTGCATTTATTCTATTGGTTAATTTACCTTCAAATATTGCAAATCCGATTAAAGAGCTTACAGAAAGCATAAAACAAATAGCCGCCAAAAAATACTCACAAAGAGTGCATTTTGAAAGTCATAGCGAATTTGGTCAATTAGCTGAATCCTTTAATACGATGGCAAAAAAACTGGAAGAATATAACAGCAGTAATCTGGCGAAGTTGATGATGGAAAAAACACGCATTGAAACACTCATCAATAATATGCACGATCCAGTTATTGGATTAGATGAAAATTTAAAAGTAATCTTTGCGAATGAAGAAGCCCAGAAAATAATTGGTATTGAACTGACTGATATTATTGGTCATTACGCACAAGAATTAGCTGTTAAAAATGATCTTCTTAGAACACTTATTCAGGATTTGGTGAATAAAGAACCTGAAAACATAAGCAAAGCAAAACCGATTAAAATTTATGCGGATAAAAAGGAGGGATATTTTGAAAAAGAGACACTCCACATTTCTATTACACCTACCGGTGAGCAAGCAAAACAATTAATCGGCCATGTAATCATACTCAGAAACGTGACAGAATACAAAGAATTAGATTTAGCCAAAACCAATTTTATAGCTACTGTTTCACACGAGTTTAAAACCCCGATTTCATCCATAAAAATGAGTTTGCAATTGTTAGGAAACGAGCAAATAGGTAAATTGAACGAAGAGCAGCGAAATTTACTTGACAGTATTAGTGATGATACAACCAGACTTCTGAAAATTACAAGTGAATTGCTAAACATTACGCAAGTAGAAAGTGGAAATATACAACTCGCAATAGTACCCTCAGATCCAAAAGAAATTTTACACTATGCAATTAGTGCCACACAAACGCAAGCAGACCAGAAACAAATTAAGTTTGAAGTTGATTGCCCTGAGCACATTTCACAAATACAAGCAGACAATGAAAAAACAGCATGGGTATTGACGAATTTAATTTCCAATGCCATCCGCTATTCCTATGATAATTCAACCGTCTATCTGACAATTAAAGAACAGAACAATAAAGTTCATATTTCAGTTCGGGATACAGGACAAGGTATTGCCCCTCAATATAAAAGCAAGGTTTTCGACCGTTACTTTCGGGTACCTGGCACAAAAAAAGAAGGTACGGGGCTCGGCCTTGCTATTAGCAAAGAGTTTATCGAAGCTCAAAACGGACAAATAAAAGTAGACAGTGAATTTGGTGCCGGAAGTACCTTCACCGTAACATTAAACACATTAACTTAAATCAATCTGATTTGCAAAGAATGAAGTTTAAATAATATTTGCAAACGTTGACAAACAAAGTATACCAAACTAATTTATTCTATAACCTTTTCGATTCGGCACTTGTTTTAATCTATTATCTATTGCTAAAACAATAAACTGCCGGTGTTGTTTGCTCTTATTGTGATATAAGTCATGTATTTAAAAGAGATTCGTCACAACACTCTCTTCCTCACAGGTGTAATTTTGAAATAAAAAGAAGAGATGAAAACAATAATCGCGGGAACAGATTTCAGTTCCTCATCGCAAAATGCGTGCAGATACGCAGCCTTATTGGCATTAAAACTGAATTGTAAACTTACTGTATTTAACCTATTTCAGGCGCCGGTATTGCACTCCAATTCTGGTTTGTACGGCATTTCGTATCTGTCTGTAAAAAAGACCAGCGAAAAACAAATGGAAGAATTTGTCTCTAAACTTGTTAAAAATTTTCCATCACTTAAAATAAATGCATTTACTACCTCAGGAGCCTTCGAGGAGGAACTGGAAGTTTTTATCGCCCGTCATCAGGTACAAGCCGTGGTAATGGGTCTGCAAACAAAAAACAGAATCTCTAAATTTATTTATGGAAGTCATGGTGTTAAACTGGCGGGAAAAATTGAGGCTCCGGTAATTATTGTTCCTGAAAGCTATAAAGATCACCGTCTGGAAACCCTGTTGTTGGCCGTTGATAATGCAGAAAAACTAAGTAATTCTCCTTTAAAAATACTCGAAACATTTGCTAAGAATACTCAATCGCAGGTGAAATTATTGCATGTGCGAACTCCTGATGAAGTTCTGAATCCAAGGGAAAGCAGCTTTGTGAAAATCAATAAGTCACAGATAAAAGTAGAGGTTATGAAATCTAAAACGATCGAAAACGGCATAAAAAACTTTTGCCGCGAGAGGGAGGCAGATCTTGTTGCAATTATAAGTAAAAAACATTCTGTGCTTTATAATTTATTTAATGAGTCAACAACAAAACGTGTGTCCTTTGCCGCGCATATTCCTGTTTTAGCAATTCACGAATAAGATTTATGAAAAAAGGTCACGTAATTTATTCTGCTAATAAATCGCAAAAACTCATGGAGCATTTACACTTCAAAATATAATGAAAGGATCAGCGTTTAAATCGTTTCTTGAAGAATGTGGAGAAATCTCCCGTTTTGGTTGGAGGTTTTTTAAAGAAGCTTTCCGGCCCAGATATGAGATTCAGGAGTTTTTAAGACAATGCTATTTTATAGGTTACAAATCATTACCTCTTGTGGCGATAACCGCTTTTATTATGGGTTTGGTTATTACCATTCAATCAAGACCAACACTTGTGGAATTTGGTGCGGAAGCCTGGCTGCCTAAAATGGTATCCGTTTCTTTGATTCGTGAAATAGCTCCGGTAATTACGGCATTAATTTGCGCCGGCAAAATTGGATCAGGTATTGGCGCCGAACTTGGGTCTATGAAGGTGACCGAGCAAATCGACGCGATGGAAGTGTCGGGTACTAATCCTTTTAAATACCTGGTGGTAACACGTGTTATGGCCAGTACATTTATGATCCCTGTTTTGGTGATTCTTGCTGATTTTATCTCCTTATATGGTGCTTATCTGGGCACCAATATTCATGGTCTGGTAAAATGGGCTTTGTTCTGGAATCAGGTTTTTGATACACTTTCGTTCAGCGATGTTTTTCCCTCTATTATTAAAACATTTTTCTTTGGATTTATTATTGGCCTTGTTGGTTGTTTCAAAGGTTATAAAACGGTTAAGGGTACCGAAGGGGTTGGTCTTTCAGCTAATTCAGCTGTGGTTGTATCTTCCCTCCTTGTTTTTATAATTGATCTGATAGCGGTTCAGATTATCGACGTATTAAAATTAACATGATCACTGAAAACACGATAGAGAAAAAGACCAACAATCAGAATATTAACTCACCTGTGATCCGGTTAGAGCACGTGTTTAAATCATTTGGCAACAATCGTGTTTTATCTGATTTCACATTTAGTTTGGACAAAGGCGAAAATGTTGTTGTGCTCGGTAAATCGGGTTCAGGTAAATCGGTACTGATCAAATGTATTATTGGTCTTATACAAACAGACTCTGGAATTATTAATGTTCTTGGCAAAAATATTCCTGAATTAAATCATGAGCAACTTGACGAGCTGAGAACCCGTGTAGGCTTTCTCTTTCAGAGCAACGCCCTCTACGATTCTATGACGGTAAGAGAGAATCTGGAGTTTCCTTTACGCCGCCATAAGGAAAAACATACCAGACAGCAGGAAGAGGATTTAATTAAAGAAGCGTTAAACAACGTTGGATTACTTCACACACTTGATATGCGGCCTGCGGAATTATCAGGAGGTATGCGTAAACGTATTGCTCTTGCCAGAACCCTTATTTTAAAACCCGAAATAATTTTGTACGACGAACCCACTACAGGTCTTGATCCTATTACCGGAAAAGAAATAAGTAAACTCATGCGCGAACTTGCTGCTAAATACACTACCTCTTCTATAATAATTTCTCATGACATCAATTGTGTTAAAATAGTGGCCGACAAAATAGTTATGTTGATAGACGGAAAATGTTACGCTCAAGGCTCTTATGAAGAATTAAAGGAATCGTTAGACCCTAAAATAAAAATGTTTTTTGAATAATATGAAACCATCACAACGAAATATCCTCGTAGGCGTATTTGTATTGACAGCACTTTTGACCTTAATTGCTGCACTGTACTTTATAGGCAACAAACAAAATCTTTTTGGAAGTACTTTCAGAATCGCCGCAAGATTCAGTAATGTAAACGGCCTTACCAAAGGAAATAATGTCCGTTTTGCAGGAATTGATATTGGAACTGTGGAAAGCGTAAAGGTAGTGAATGATTCCTCTGTGTATGTTGTTATGGTTATTCAAAACGACATGAATCCTTTTATCAGAACCAATGCACTTGCCTCTGTTGGAACAGATGGGTTGATGGGGAACAAGCTTGTGAATATTAATGCCGGTTCAAGCGCTGCGCCGATAATAGAAGAAGGACAAATGCTTCAAACTCTAAAACCGGTTGAAATGGATGTGATGGTAAGGACCCTTGATGAAACTAACCAGAATCTGGAAGTGATCACGTCTAATCTCAAACATATTACTAATAAAATAAACAGTGAGAACAGTTTGTGGAGCATCCTCATGGACACGGTTATTGCCGGCAATGTCAAATCCTCTTTTGTAAACATACAAGCAATGAGTTCAGGAGGTATTCGCATAATTGGCGATTTGGAAAATGTTACGGGGAAAGTAAAACGTGGAGAAGGAAGTCTTGGCGCATTGGTTACCGATACACTGATAGCCTCTGAATTCAAAAGTGCTGTTAAAGCATTAAAAACTGTTGGCGATACCGTGCAGCAAATGTCGCAGGATCTTTCGCATGTTGTTCGTAAACTAAAAAGTGGGGAAGGATCGGCAGGTAAATTACTAACAGATACAACACTTGTTTACAACCTTAATCAGGGGGTACTCTCCGTAAAAAAAGGTGCAGAAAGTTTCGATGAAAACATGACAGCTTTGCACAGTTCCTGGCCGTTTAAAAAATATTTTAAAAAACAAGGGAAACAAAAAAAATGAAATTAAAATAACAAAGTATCAAATAGGTGTTTTTCATGAATATAAAACCATCAACCATTTTTTTTATACTCTCATGCTTTGTCTGCATTCTTATAATCGTTTCAGCCGCTGTCGGATTATCTGATCCTTATTTTTATTACAACGAAACCGATGAATGGCGTTGGCAATGTTATGCACAGGATTTGGTTAACCTTGTTCTGGTAATGCCTGTTTTATTGATTACGTCACTACTTTCTAAGAAAAAACCTGTCGTTGGTGCTATGTTACAACCTGGCGTACTGTTGTATCTGGTGTATACATATACCATTTACTGTTTTGATGTACATTTTAATAAGTTCTTCCTTAACTATTGCGCCATCCTTGCCATTTCTTTTTATTTATTTTCTTATACACTTTACAAAAGAGTAACAGCAACAAAGGTTTTGGATTATGGTAACAAATTCGCTAAGCCGATTGGAATCTATTTCTTAATAATTGCAGGCATATTTTATTTTCTCTGGCTAAAGGACATTTTACCTGCAATTCAGAATGACATCATACCCCAGAGTTTGATCCAATCAGGACTTGTAACTAATCCCGTTTATGTACTTGACTTGTGTTTTGTTCTGCCCGGACTTTTTATCGCTGGAATTTTATTACTAAGAAATATTTCTTTTGGGTATTTTCTTGCCGGACCTTTTCTTGTTTTTACAGTGCTGATGGATTTAACCATTGCTGTTTTGAATAGTTTAAATCCGCAAGCAGCTGATAATAGTGCGACGATAATTACCGGCACAATGTTAACACTTGCCACATTTAGTAGTTTACTTTTAATTTTATTAATTAAGAGTCGTTTAAAACAAGCTCAGCCCGTTTTTACTTAAACCCAGATTTCTAGTGAACAACAAGTATGGGAACCTCAAGAGTGTAAGCGAGTGTTTTGGTTATGCTTTTCGTAAAAAGTTTTTCCAGCAGAGTATGTTTTTTCGGATTAACCATAACCACATCTGTTTTATGGAATTTAAAATAATATTCCAGCGCTTTAGAAACATTTTTATCTTCAATATGAACCTGCTTGTGTTTAACGCCTTGTAAACGATTTTCTACAAATGTGTAAGTTTCAGATTTGTCAAACACCAATTCCTGATCGTTATTATCAATTGTTACAATTTCAAGTTCTGCATCAAAAATTTTTGAAAAACTTCTGGCAGTATAAATTAAAGTATCCTCCTCAATTTTATCCATATCGCAGGCAAAACAAATGTTTTGAATTTTCCGATAGCTTGCAGTTTCGGGAATAATAAAGGTGGGTACCTGCAGATTTCTTGCCATACTTATCGCTGAACTCCCTATGAGGTGGCGTTTCAAAAAAGCAGCCTCGCCTACCATGCCTGCCACCACAAGATCTCCCGAGTGTTTTACAACAGCGTCTTTAATAACGCTGTAAGGACTGCCTACTTGCGAGACGCACTCTATTCCAAAGTCATAATTCTTCTTAATAATAGATTGTTTAAGTTCTTGAAGCCCTTTTAGTGATCCATCCTGCAAAGCGGCAAGCATATCCATAGGCACTGCAGAATCATATCCACCTAGAGGTAACGAAAATGAATTTACAAGCACTAGTTTCGCGCTAAAGTATTTGGCAAGCTCTACAGCATAATTTACGGCGTTCTGTGCCGGCAAAGAAAAATCAGTTCCAACTATAATTGTTTCCATGTTATATTTTTTTATAAAAGTATATTTTCCTGTTTCTGTGAACTATGATCTTAATTTCTTTTTGTGATGACTTTGATCATTTTTGAGTTCATGACCGATATCATCAATTTTAGTGAGTAAAATCAATGGTTTACAGTTCAACTAAATGCATCTTTGATCTATGAATTTGTTGAGACCTATAGAAAATTTACATTATGCATTAGGACAGATAGTTTATGCAATTGCAAGAGCTGATGGTGAAGTTCAGAAAGAAGAACGCCAGAGATTGCTTAACATAGTAGAAGCCGAGTTAAAAAATGAAAATTACAATTTTGATATTGCTTCGATCATTTTTCAGGTAATGGATAAAGATCACTGTAACTCGGTTGAAGACACCTATCATTTGGCCATGAAGCAGATCAGGCTGAACAGTCACTATTTAACCCCTTCTTTAAAAACAAGCTTTATTACTTTAATGGAAAAGATCGCTAAAGCTTATCCGCCTGTTACGCTTGAGGAACTCCTACTGCTTGATAGATTTAAGAAAGACATTGAACCCCTTCACGGTGACCCGCTTTATTATTCGAAAATTATGAAAATTAAAAAATAAACTTATGAGTTTAACAATATTAGCACCAACAGATTTTTCAAGAGCGGCCAGAAACGCCATTACTTACGCAACTGAAATGGCAAAACGGATGAAGGCAAAACTTATTTTATTTCACGTGTATCTTCCTCCTATACCAGCGTCGGAACTTCCTATGATAATTCCTCTACCTGCTGAATCTGAAAGCTACATCCTTAAAAGACTAAAGCGACTTAAAAATGACTTGCATTCTATAAGAGGCAACAAAAATCTTGATATTGAAGTGGCTTTTACCTGTGGTGTGCCCGTGGATGAGATTTATCTATATAGCCTGAGTCAAAAAGTAGATTTTGTAGTAATGGGCATGCAGGGAAAAAGTTTTTTAAGAGAAAAATTAATGGGCAGCACAACTACCAGCCTTATTCAAAAAAGTGAAATTCCCGTTTTGTCAATCGACAAAAAAATTAAATTCAAAACACCTAAAAAGATTGTTTTTGCCAGTGAAAATAGAAACCCATTGAGCAAACAAACGTTACAGCCTTTGTCTAAACTATGTTCAGTTTACAAATCGCATATTTATATTCTTAACGTCGTAACCTCATCTTCCGCACTATCTGGATCAAATATTATTCATGATAAAACCATAAGTAATACTTTCAAAAACTTTGATCATAGTATTCATCAAATTATCAGTCATACAATTATGCAGGGCTTAAGTGATTTCATTGCTGAGAAACATATGGACATGATAGTCATGATCCCACATCAGCATAGTTTTATGGAAAGGGTACTCGTTGGAAGGCAGTCGAAGGAAATGGCTTTTCATTCTACAATTCCATTGCTAACACTACGTGATAAAATTGACGTTCACTAAACAACATAAAAATAACGAAAATGGTTAAACTATTTTTTCGAAAACCTCAGACCTTCTTTTTTGGGATTGCACTTGTCACACTGCTTGTCGCTGTAAATTACTTTTATTATTATCCTGAAGCCTATTTCGATCTGGGAGGAGATTTCGAATTTTCGGTAAGTTGTTCTACCTGCTGGTTTGCATTTTCGGTATATACACTTATACTTTCGGGAATCTATTACACAGCATCTAAGGGGGGGGTGAAAACCCGTCATTGGCTGCTGATGTCGCATTTTATTTTTGTTATTTTATTCCTACTGATGTTTTTTGTTTTCAGTTCCTTTAATACATCTTATGTGCAAGATCGTATTTCAGGACTTCCATTCATTACGCTCATTGTTATTTATGGAGTGATTTTTTTATTAGATTTGATCTTCTTTGCTATAAGTATGATCTTGTTACTGTTAAATATTCTTTCATTTAAGAAACCTAAATCTTGAAACCGAGTATTTTTGTTACCAAATCAACCGGAAAGAAAGAGCCCTTTTCAATTGAAAAACTTAGGCATTCTCTTGAACGAGCGAAGGCCGATCCGGAAGAAATAAAACGAATCCTGGCTTTTGTGACGCCCCAATTGTACCAAGGGATCAGCACCAAGCAGATTCATAGACTTGCATTTCGTTTGTTGCGAAAAAGTTCACGGCCAAGCGCAGCTCGTTATCATTTAAAAAAGGGGATTATGGAACTAGGACCTTCGGGTTTTCCTTTTGAAAAATTTGTAGCTAAGATTTTTGAACATCAAAATTACACAACATTTACAGATCAAATCCTTCAGGGAAAATGTGTAAGTCACGAAATTGATGTGGTTGCCCGCAAACAAAAAGAAGTAGTGTTAGTAGAATGTAAATATAGAAATACCGCCGGCATTGCTGTGGATATAAAAACACCACTTTATATTCATGCGCGTTTCGAAGATGTGCTGGCAAATTCAGATTTTAAAAAACAATTCGAAAAAGTAAACGGATGGGTTGCTACCAATGCTAAATTTACTACGGACGCCATTGCTTATGGAAGGTGCCAAAATATGAATTTGTTGAGTTGGGACTATCCCATTCAAAATGGACTTAAAGATATTATTGATAATATGGGCTTATATCCATTAACTTGTTTAACAAGCCTCACTAAACAAGAAAAGCAATGGCTTATGTCTAGAAACTATGTTCTCGTAAACGAAATTTATAAAAACGAATTATTATTATCTCAGGCAGGTATTACGCTACAAAGGATATCTCAGGTTACGGCAGAAGGTAGTAAACTTTGCGAAATGCTATCGAACAAAACTATTCCGTTAAAAAATAACTTATAACAATTCCAAAAGCAATGTAGTTCAATTTCTTTAAAGTTTACCTAACTGTTCGTTTTCAAGATCGGTATTTACCAAATGCCTACACATTGTTTGCCTGCCCAAATACAATTTACCCTTTGAGTTAAATTAGAATTAAATTTGGCGGTAATGGTAAACAAACTTTTGGAAAAAGTTATATTTACCGTCTATGCAAAACATCAAAATTGTTAAGACTAAAATCAATAAAAAATATGTAGACAAGGAAGGTTTTCTCAGGATAAAAGTAATTGATGGTGTACACATCGATCTCCCTGCCCTGAAAGAAGATGCTGCGGTTAATATGACACTTACCAATAACCAAAAAGCGCTTGCTTTGTATGATTCGCGTGCTTTTTTTACCATCGACCAGGAGGCTAGAGATTATGTAAAATCAGGAATTACAGATCCAACACGAATTGCAACAGCTGTTCTTACTGATAAACTTGCTACTACCTTACTCGTTAATTTTTTTATCAGATTCAACAAACCATCAACGCCAATGAAAATGTTTACCTGCGAAAAGAAGGCTCTGCAATGGTTAAGGAAGTTTCAAAAAAAGTGATAAGGTCGGTATTACTATCTTATATTTCAGGATTCTTAATGAAATTGTATCAGGAAGGTTTTGAAATTAATTTTTTATTATAATGGAAGGCAATAATGGGCACTTGTATTTCAAGCCCCATTTCGTGGGTAGTACCTATTCCAAACAGCCGTTCAAAAAAATTACGTTTGTGTGTTGACATCACCAAAATATTTGTACCACCCTCTGCAATAAATGTTTCAAGTTTTTCTTCAACATCATCACCATGCATCAATTGAAAAGAAAGAAAAGGATAAGTAATTTTTTTATTCACCCTGTCTTTAAAATTATCCATCAGGTCATGTTCTTCAGATGGTTTCAATTTGCTGGTGCTAATATGTAAAACATTTACCTGTGCCTTGAACAAACCAGCGAAATCCACCAGTTTCATAAGATCTTCCAAATCACTCTCATGATAATTTGTGGCATAGGTAATTGTTTTTACTGGTGTATCGAAACGATAACCTTCAGGAATGGCCATTACCGGACAATCCGCATGTTCCATCACATAGGTAGCAGTAGTTCCGAAAAAAGAATCCCCAACGCTGTCAGCGCCTTTTGTACCCATTATTATCATATCTGCTTGATTCTCTTTCGCAGCCTCTACAATAGTTTCGCCGGGACTACCTTCACAGATATTGAAACGGTAACTCTTTAACCCTGCATGTTCAATAACAACTGCCTGTGTTTTTAGTTTTTGCTCCGAAGCTTTATAAAGTTCCTCTTTTTCTTCCCTTAGTATATCATACGGTATTTCGGTTATTACAACAGGAACCTGAAAACTATGATGCAGGATCAATTTTGTATTTTCCTTTTGTGCTAATAACACCGCAAAAAGCAACGCGTTTTCTGCGTTTTTTGAAAAGTCAGTTGGTACCAAAATGGTTTTCATAATTAAAATATTTATGAAATCAAATCTACTGAGGTCTCTAACAAAACAGGGTGAGCATGGTCATAAAAAAAAATGATTCTGCTCATTCAGAGCAAATGAAGGGTTTTAATAATGCTCACGGATAATTTTTTAACTTTTTTCTATCCAGTACAACGCTTAGAAAAAAGGCAAAACTCAGCCTGTTATTATTATACCTGCAACCAGATGATGATACTATTTTATTCAAGGAATTCACCCTATTCTTTTTGCTTGTGTAACAAGTTCTGTTATTCCTAAATCATAGCGTCTTTTGCCTCTCAGTTGCACATTAATTTATGTAGGCATTGTTATAGTTAATTGACACAAGTGTGACACCAATCATAGATTATAATGATTAAGGTCACGGCGTTTAATTCCGATTAAATGTTGCTTTGTGATAACTAAAATTATGAGTTTATCGCTCGACGAAAATAACAAGCTGGCCGACTTGTTCCGAGAAATGTCTTTAATGTACAAATACATTGGCGTTCAGGAGCGTTTTAGGTTTCTTGCTTTTCAAAAAGCATCGCGTGTTATCAAAACATTACCGCAAAGCATCTGTAACTATTCACCTGAACAAATCAAAGCGCTGCCGGGTATTGGCGAAAGTATTACCAGGACTATTAAAGAGTATCTTGTGTCGGGCACAATCAAACGTTTCGAGCATCTCAGAAAAAAAACACCTTACCAGCTTCTTGAAATTATGGAAGTGAAAGGATTTGGACCGGAAACTCTTAAAAAAATTGTTTCAAGTTTAAAAGTAAGAACAAGGCAGGAATTTGTTGAAGCGCTGCAAAGTGGAAAGATAAATAAACTACCAGGTTTTGGTGCCGGAAAAGTAGAAGCCATGTTGCGTGGATTTAAATTATATAAGGAGGTTGAAGATCGTATGTTACTCTGGGATGCTCTTGCTCTTGGCGAAAAAGTAAAAGCCTGGTTAAAGGCTTGTCCGGGGGTGATAAAAGTAGAAGCAGCAGGAAGTTTAAGGAGGAGAAAAGAAACCATTGGTGATATTGATATGCTTGTTGCCTGCAAGGAAGAGCACAGAGCGCAGATAATAAAATATTTTACCAGCGGCGATTTTGTTGGGCGTGTGATCTTAAAGGGCGATCAAAGGGCAAGCATAGTTCTGAGTGATCCGAAAAAACAAGTTGACCTGCGACTTATTACTGAGAATAATTGGGGCTCTGCGTTGCAATATTTTACAGGTTCACGCGAACATAACATTCATCTGCGAACAATTGCGCGCTCAAAAGGATTCAAAATTTCCGAGTACGGTATATTCAGTCTTTCTAATGGAAAAAGGCTTGGTGGTGCTACCGAAGCGGATCTATACACAACGTTGGGATTCCAGATTATGCCACCTGAAATGCGCGAGGACAAAGGCGAGATCCTACACTCACAAAATCACACTGTTCCTTCTTTGATAAATCTGACTGACATCAAAGGAGATCTGCATGTTCATAGTAATTGGTCTGACGGCTTGTGCACACCGGAGGAAATACTCCTGCATCTTCAACGGCGTTTCAACTACAACTACATTGTGATTACAGATCATTCCAAATCGTCACGCATTGCCAGGGGCATGGATGAAAAACAAATCCTTCAACAGGTAAAAATTATAAAAGCACTAAACAAAAAAATGGGTGTCAATTTTATTAAAACAGGGATCGAAGTTGATATCCTGCAAGATGGACAACTTGATATCAGCAACGAGATTTTATCTCAACTCGACTGGGTAAACGCTGCGGTACATAGCCATTTCGATAAAGATAATACTGATCGGATCATCCGTGCCTGTGAAAATCCGTTTGTATGTTGTATTAGTCATCCTACTGGCCGTTTAATTGGTCACCGCGACGCATACAAGCTCGACATCACTGAGCTGATCAATGCTGCGAAAAGAACCGGAACTGCACTGGAAATAAATGCGCAGCCTACCCGAATGGATTTGAAAGACGACTTCGCCATGGAGGCCCGAAGAAAAGGTGTAATGCTGGTTATCGGAACAGACAGCCATACGTTACAGGATTTTAATTTTATGGAGTTGGGTGTTTCTATTGCCAGACGTGCCTGGTGTAAACCCGGTAATATTCTAAATTCTCTTTCGTGGGACGAAATAGAAACATTTAAACTACAAAAACAAAAAAACAAAGATGTGAAGAATGCTAGTGTTTCCGTAAAAAAGGAAAACTATACTTTCCACGAAAAATAACAAGCAAATCGCAAAACTCAGTGCTTAAAAGGCTTCGGCTTTTATTGACTCAGGCTTTTTAATAATAGGTTATAGAAAATTGAAAACTACCATTAGTTGCACAACATACAACAGAGCTCATTTGGCCCAAAAAACCGCACACTAACAACACTTTAAAGACCAACCTTGATCAGGCACCAATAAGCATCATAAACAACATCAATCATATATCCTTATGATCTAAATCAGCAACTTTCATTGTTGAGTTGATTATTATTGTAGTATAATAACCCAAGGAGGGATGCATGGTGCAAAAAATTCTTATAATTGATGATAACGTCGCAGTTCGTGAAAATACCTCTGAGCTTTTAGAGCTGGCAGGATATGAAACCATCACCAGTAGTGATGGGAAACAAGGACTGCAAATGATGAGAACAAATAAACCTGACCTGATACTTTGTGACATCAGTATGCCTGTGCTGGACGGCTTTGGTGTATTGCAGGCCCTTCAGAACATTCCCGGTGCGGCCACTATTCCTTTTATATTTCTAACTTCCAAGGCCGAAATGTCTGACATGCGCAAAGCTATGGATCTTGGCGCAGACGATTATCTAACAAAACCTTATACCGGTGACAGTTTGCTGAAAATTGTATCGGCACGCATTAAAAAAAGCACTCTGCTCAAAAAGGCGATGGAGGAAAGTCATGAATTTAAAGAACCAAGTGTTTTACCGAACGAACAAGATAATTATCTTACTCTACTTGAAAATAAACCTATTAAAAAAATCCGTAAAAAAGGATTTGTTTATTCTGAAGGCGATTCAGCCAACTCGCTTTACTTTTTAAAATGTGGAAAATTAAAAATTTACAAATCGAATGAATCAGGTAAAGATTATATTATAGATCTTTTAATGGAGGGTGATTTTTTTGGTTATACAGCATTGCTGGAAGATTCAGTACACAAAGAATCGGTGATGGCAATTGAAACTTCGGAAGTGGTGATGGTACCTAAACAAGATTTTCTGCATTACCTGAATGGTGACAATAATTTATCTATAAAATTCATTAAACTTCTGTCAAAAAATTTAATTGTTGCGGAAGATAAATTGATCAAACTGGCTTACAACTCAGCGCGAAAACGTGTTGCTGAGGCTTTGCTTTTTGTTGCAGGAAAATTCATGACCGACGATAAACATGAGATCACCTTTGAACTTAACCGGGAAAACCTTTCTTCCCTGGCTGGCATCTCACCTGAATCGGTGAGCAGACACCTTACAGATTTTAAAGACGAGGGACTGCTGGAAAGCAATGGCGGAACCATAAAAATTTGTGATATTAAGAAACTTGAAAAAATAAAAAACTAGCAACATGAAATTAATTTATAATTCAAAAATAAAACCGGAAATACAACCACCGGCCCAGCCAGTAGTGCCTTCAACGCTTCCCGAAATAGACCTTCCCCCTGTGCCCGATAGCGACCCGGTTAAAGATCCGGAAACTCCGCTATCACCGCCGGAGATTGTTCCACAAAAAGAAAATACATTCAGGAATTAATGTAGCAGTTGATTAAATTTTTCTTATGAGAATTACAATAAGTTCATCCATAAAAAAAATCTTTTTGCTTTTCCTTGTTTTTGCAGGGTTATTTTATGCAAAAGAATTTTTGATGCCTCTTTCGGTTGGTGCTGTTGTAGCAATGCTTTTTCTTCCACTTAGCAGGTGGATGGAAAGCAAAAAAATTTCCAGGAGTCTTGCTGTTTTAATTTGTTTATTAATTATTTTGCTAATTTTTGCTCTTGTAAATTATTTGTTGGTTTGGCAGATATCTTCGTTTGTACGCGACTTTGATTTAATTAAAGAAAAAGCCATTGAAAAGGGAACTTACATCCAGATCTATATATTAGATCACCTTGGAATAGCACTAGAAAAACAATCGCAAATCTTAAAAACAGAACAACCATCGTTAACAAGCATTATGCAGGTAATTGCTGGCTCTGTGAGGTATATATTTATAAATTTTGTTTTGATACTGGCATACATCTGTTTGTTATTATATTACCGCAACCACATTATGCTTTTTATTGTCAGGCTAACGCCTGCGGACAAAAGTGACGAAATGAGCCAGATCATTCACAACATCACACAAGTCGCTCAAAAATATCTTTTAGGATTAGCAAAAATGATTGTCCTCCTTTGGATAATGTATAGTATTGGATTTGGAATTATTGGTGTCCGGAATTTTATATTTTTTGCTATAGTGTGTGGTTTTCTTGAAATTATTCCATTTATAGGAAATATTACAGGCACCATTCTTACCATTTCAGTAGCCGCAGTTAATGGCGCCGATACAACATTGTTATTTGGAATTGTAATTGTATATGCGCTTGTTCAATTTGTTCAGACCTGGTTATTCGAACCTTTAGTACTAGGTCCGCAGGTTAAAATTAATCCGCTTTTTACCATTATTGCACTGGTTCTTGGTGAAATTGTGTGGGGTATCCCGGGCATCATTCTTGCGATACCAATTACCGCCATGTTTAAAATAGTATGCGATCATATTGAATCTTTAAAACCTTTTGGGTTTTTAATTGGAGAAATTGAAAGCAAAAAAAACGGGCAAAGTCTAATTGAAAAGTTGAGAGGTATATTCAGGTAACAATGGATCTTTACGTTCATATATTAAAATTGTGTGCTGGGATAGGTTTGTTCCTTTTTGCAATGTATCTTATTGAACAATCCTTAAAAAAACTGTCGGGCCGTAACTTCAAAATTTTTCTTCAGCGCACTACTAAAAACACAGTGGGTGCGGTTGCCGGTGGCGCTATTGTTACAGGAATCTTGCAAAGTAGTTCTATGGTTTCGCTGATGGTACTGGCCTTTGTGGGAGCTGGTGTTTTTACCATGAAAAACGCACTGGCCATTATCCTGGGAGCTAATCTGGGAACGACGCTGGATAGTTGGTTGGTAGCCACTTTAGGCTTTAATACAAACATCGAAGTTATTGCCTATCCAGCCGTGTTTTCAGGTGGTTTGTTGCTTATACTTTTTGGCAAACGGGAGTTCATACAATACCTTTCCTATTTTTTACTGGGTTTTGGCCTGCTATTTATAAGTCTGTCGTTTATGAAAACAGCAATGGTAGAATATATCCAAATGTATGATTTTTCAATTTATGCAGGAATGCCTTTGGCGTTTTTTTTAATGACAGGATTTTTTATCACGTTGTTGGTTCAATCCAGTTCTGTGACAATGGCTCTTACTCTCACTGCCCTGCATGTAGGAGTTCTGGATTTTCCTTCTTCTGCAGCAATTGTCCTTGGATCTGAAACAGGCACAACTATTAAATTATTGTTAAGTGGCATAGGTGGAACAGCAGCTAAAAAACGTGTGGTGCTTGGCAACTTACTGTTTAATATTTTTCTCACTGTACTTGCTTTCATTTTTATCCGACCAATGCTGATGATGATAACAGATGGTCTCAAAATCAGCGACCCACTAATAGGTCTGGTTGCTTTTTCAAGCATAACAAATTTTGCGGCCTTACTAATATTTCTACCTTTTCTTAATGCGTTTACGAAGTTTCTCGAAAAATTTTTCAAAAACATTGATGCTTCAACTGCTGCATTTATTGGCAATGCAACAGTATCTGAACCACAAACAGCTCTGGATCTATTCAAAAGAGAAACAAATTATTTTATTTATAACACCATGCTGCTGAACATGGAGCAACTTGGCTGCGATGCAGCGTTCTTACAGAAAGATTCCGCTTTTCTTCCCATAAACAAAAGAAAAAAAATCATGCAAAAAAGCACCGACGAGAAATATGACTTCCTTAAAATGCTGCAAGGTGAGTTACAGGCTTTTTATTTAATGCTGCGAATAAAACTTTCTGACGAGCAATTAACAGAGTTAAACCAGCTGACGTCGGCTATCCGTAATTCACAGTATGCAGCCAAAAGTATGAAGGACATTAAAAGCAATATTTCAAATTTGAATCATTCTTCAAAAAATCTTAAGTTCAACTTTTTTTTAGACCAAAAAAATAAAACTGAAAAATTATACCATGATTTGGGTGCATGTTTAATATCTTTAGAGCAAATTGATTTGGAAAAATTGCTGCAGGCTTATAATAATATGGAGACCAATTACAACCTTACCCTTAATAATTTTTACAATGAGGCGCAAAGTGTATCCCTTGAAGATATTGATCTAACCACGATCATCAATTTTAACAGAGAACTTTTATCTTCTAATAGAGCAATGGTTTTGGCAATAAAAGATTTTTTACTAAACGAAGAACAAAGCCTGTCGTTTAATGAAAAAAGAATGATATGAACCAAAACGTATAGTTAAGCCAATAAAAAGAGCCTAGCTTCAAGCAGAGGGCTCATTTAATATTGGTTCTTGAGATCAGCTGGTAGTTATTAACTGTAAACTGGGCTTTCGATCTCTATTTTATTTTCAATCTCTGTAACACCCGGTGCCAGCCAAGCGGCTTTCTCAGCGTCCTTTTTTTCTGAATAAGAGCGTACCTTCCCGCTTAGCATTACTTTACTACCACTTACATTCACTTGTATTTTTCCTGAATCAATGGTCGCGCTTCTGTGAAATGCCGCGTTAATTTTTTTAGAAATCTCAACAGGACTTGCACCTGGTTTAATTTTGATCAGGTTGATAATTCCATTTACTCCCTGAAGATTTTCTACCATGTAGCGTGCTGAGTTTTTCTGGAATTCCCAATCCACATCGCCCTCAAGAGTTACAAAACCATCCTCTACTTTCACCTTGATTTTATTTTCCTGCATGGCGCTGTGCCATTTGAGGGCATTTACTACGGCTGCTGCAATTGCGGAGTCCGTACGTTTGCCTTCTATCGTATATTCTATCTCAATGTCTTCGGCAACTGCCTTAACACCAGCCACGCGTTTCGCTGCTTTTTCTGCCGCTACTTTTTTCGAGTAAGCGTCTACTGTTCCAGATAGCGTGACGATGCCGCCTTTTACCGAAACACCGATTTCACTTTTTTTGAGAAACGGTTCCCAACTAATCTCTTCAATCACGTCTTTTTGAATTTCTGAATCTGTTTTCATATTCGTTTTTTTTATTTTGTGTAACTATTTTTTTAAAAAAGCTTTGTCAGAATAATTTTAAAGTGCCAGCACGGGACTATCCACCTCTAACAAATTCTCTACCTTTGTAACGCCGTTGGCAGCCCATGCCACATTTTCCGCATCGTTTTTTTCAGCCCAGGAACGCACCTTGCCACTAAGCGTAACCGTGTGACCGGAAACCGACACCTTGATCTTATCTGCATCGCAGCAAGCGTTACGCTGAAAAGCCGACTTGATCTTCTGGTTAATATCTTTTGGCAGGATCCCTGGCTTGATGTTGATGTTATTTACCACAAATTTAACACCATTCAAACCTTCCAATTCCGATTCAATTAAATCCCTTTCGTATTTCCAACCCACTTCACCATCAAGGGTTACTACACCGTTATCTACTTTCACCTTAACTTTTTCCTCTTTAATCGCGCTGTTCCATTTCAGGTTATGAAGGATGATCTCAGCAATCTCCGTGTCGTTCTTAATCAGACTTTCAGTAAACTTCACCTCAATGTCTTCCGCTACAGCTTTAACTCCGTTTACACGGCGCGCCGCCTTTTCTGCAGTTGTTTTTTTATAGTAGCTGTTTACAATACCGGATAAAGTAGTTACACCATTTTTTACGGAAACCCCTATTTCCGCTGCGTTCAACAATGGCTCCCAGCGGAGTTCTTCCATCACGTCTTTTTGAATTTCTGCATCTGTTTTCATGTTGCTTATATTTTTATTTAATTGTTCAACAAAATTAAACGGCATACCTATTTAATTAAATGATCCTTGTCACACTTACAGGTGATCTAGTTAACGCAAATAACTTATATAACCGCAATTAGTCAGTAGAAACCTTTGAAAAAGGTGTGCTACCTGACTTAATGCGGTTAATCCTCATTCGGCAAGCTCATGATGAACTTTATTGTGTTTGTGAGGATTTCTTATAAACTAAAGAATTTGAAATCCCTACAAACACTTAATCGCAGGCGGTTCTTTTTTTGAACTGTCTGTTTAGGATTTATGTGGTTTAAATCAAATTGACACATTCAATTCTTTTTAAGAATTTGTTTAATGGTTTTAAGTAATTGCTCGTAAGTAAAAGGTTTGCTCAGGTATCCGTCAGCTCTAAACCCATTGTGGTGGTGAAAGGATGCTGAGCCGGCAGAAAGAAACACAAGGGGGATATCACTGATTGTATTATTATTCTTTTTGTTCTGAAGCAACTCCATTCCTCCTGCTTTGGGCATAATCAGATCGCAAAGTATTAGATCTGGATGTTGTTCGATGGTTAGTTGCAAACCTTCTTCGCCATTGGTACTGGTTATTACGTTGAATCCGGCCAATTGAAGCAGCTCTGCTGTGTTTTCACGTAACTCTTTATTATCTTCTACAACTAAAATAGTCTGCATCCCCCAAAGGTAAAGTTTATACCCTGCTGGAGTTATGATATGAGTCACGCTGAGATATGATACATTTCATAGTTACCTCGTATCTATTACCATAACTTTGTCAAAAAAAAGTGAAAATATATTTAAAATTCGCAGCTCTTTCATTGATGTTCTGGAATTGCAGCGGGCATAAAACTTCCGACAAAGGTTTTGAAAATTCAAATGATTCTCTTTTGGCTACCACAACTACAAGAGTGTCCGTGCACAACGAATGGCTCTCCTCTATCAGTGATATCAGTAAAACACTCGATTCTATTCACAATAAAAATCAGTCGGTTTTTTTAAAAACTAAAAACAGAACCGAATTTCCTCCTTTGCTTGTAGCAGATATTAATACTGAGATAATAAAAATAAATAATCTTCTAAAGAAAAATGAAATCGCAATTAAAGCGCTTAATATAAAACTTACAGATGCCAGCATTTTGAATAAAATTCTTGAAGATTCAATTTTACATTTGAATACACGGTTAATTGAAAAGCAGGCGGAACTCATGGATATGTATCAATTGCTTTCAGGACTTGATGAAGATGTTTTCGAATTACAGGCAGCTCTTTACACCTTATATGTACAAAACGCATTTCAAAATACTACAATAGTGAAAGATATACACGAAGCGAATGCAGCAAATTACACGATAGGTACAACTAAAGAATTGGAGCAAAAAAATATACTGACAAAGAAAAACAATTCTATAAATAACGATCTTGATCCGTCCGTATTCAATAGGATTGATATTCGCGAAAAAAAAGATTTCGTAATCAATCGTAAACATGCAAAATTACTCACGCTTCATTCAACCAATTCTTACAAATTTGAAAAAGATAAAAAAAATATCAAACGTCTGATCATTACTGACCCAGCTGAATTTTGGAGAATCTCAAAATTTCTTGTTATTAAAACAGATTAAAGCCAGCGCCTGATCTCCTGAAGGAGTTTATCGGTTTCGAAGGGTTTTGAAATATAACTTTTTGCCCCCAGGGCTAGCCCTGCCAAAACTTCCTTTTTCTCAACGTTGGCGGTGAGAAATATAAATGGAATGGAAGTCGTAAATGGTTGTAGTTTGAGTTGCTCGAGTACTTTGTAACCATCCATCAATGGCATCATAATGTCACAGAGAACAAGGTCTGGGAGCATTTCAAACGCTAATTGCAGACCGATTTTTCCATTCTCAGCCTCAATAACCTGATAGCCATCAAGCTCCAGCAGTTCGCAAATATTTTCACGAATCTCCCGGTTATCTTCTATCACCAATATTTTATGCATTCTTGTATCCGGGTAAAGTTACGGTAAAAGTAGTACCTTGATTTTTTATGCTGGTAAAAGAAATGTTCCCTTGAATAAGTTCCAGATAACGTTTCACAATATTTAATCCCAAACCTGTGCCCTGAATATGTACTGCGTTTTTTGCCCGGTAAAATTTTTCAAAAAGGTTTTTCTGCTCTTGTTCAGGAATACCTATGCCCTGATCGGTCACTACGATAGAAATTGTTTCAGGAACGCAGATAATTTTCAGTTCGATGCGTTTGTCTTCTTCAGAATACTTGCATGCATTGGAAAGGAGGTTAAGCAATACATTGCGCAGGATACGCTTATCCTGTCTGATTTCTTTTTGCCCGGTGTAATGATAGTGTATCTCCTGACCCTTCTTAAGCATGTTGTTTACCTCGTCGATGGCATCAGCACCAAATTCTTCAAGGTTGAAGTGCTGAAAGTCAATATCCACTTTACCTTGCTCGAGCTTGTCAAGCGATAAAAAATCATTCAGAATATCTGTCAGATTTTTTACAGACGATTTGATACGCTCAACATGTTTTTTACGTTTTTCTTCGTGTTCGGCGTGCGTGTATTGATCAATCAGCGAAACACTTGAAAGCACTGCGCTTAATGGCGTACGAAACTCATGTGAGGCCATAGATACAAAACGCGATTTCATTTCGTTGAGCTCTTTTTCACGATCCAGCGCAGCTTCCAACTCTGCGGTACGTTCACTGACACGCTGCTCCAGTTTCTCGTTGAGTTGTTTGAGTTCCTGTTCTGCCTGCTTACGCGCGGTGATATCAGTAATAAATGCAACCGCCAGTCTTTCTCCTGAGAGTTCATAATGACCAAGGCTGATCTCTACAGGAAACACTTTACCATTTTTTTTCTGTGCAAAGAGGTCAAGCCCACTGCCCATCGCGCGGGCTTTTGGATTATTAAAATAACCTTCCCTGTGGCTTGCATGTTTGTGTTTCAGGTTTTCGGGTAGCAGCGTTTCTAAAGGTTGGTTGAGCAATTCCGAAGGAGCGTAACCGAAGAGCTTTTCTGCGCTGGGATTAACCAGCGCGATCTTGCCCGATTTGTCGATCACCAGGATGCCAATCGTGGCGTACTGGAACAGAACCCTAAAGGCCGTATCGCTGCTGAGTGTTTGCGTGTAAAAATCTTCCATCGGCGGTCGGGTGGTGAAACAATGCTAAATAAAAGTAGGACATAATTCGTGAGGGACCTAATTATCTTTTTGCGATGCAATTCAGCCTGCCGCAACCATTCTGTAATCTTCCGTAATTAAACGACCAATGTCTTTTTTCGGGCGACAAAAACATTTCTTTAATAATATATTTAACAAACGATTGTTATCGAAACGCCGAAAGACCCGTAATAATTGGCATTTCAGTTGTCAAAAAAAAAGTGGTGTAAAAAAATATAGCTGGGAATGGCTTTTTGAGGGCGGACTCCTAAATAGTTATACTTTTGAACAGCATTCAGACTAACTATTATGAAAAGCATATTCGCAGACAAAAATACAGAACCAACCATTCAGGATTTAAAAAAAGCATTGGGTAAAACATTTTTAATATGGAAAAACGTTGAAGATTTTTTACTGAAAGCAAAGCCGGACGCAACGGCTGTTTGGCATTTTTCAAGTACCAAATACGGTTGGAGCTACAGGATTAAAGATAACAAGCGGGTTTTGCTTTATTTGCTTCCAAGAGATAATTTTTTTAAAGCAGCATTTGTTTTCAGTCAAAAAGCGACAGAACAAATTTTGTTAAGCGAAATTTCTGAAGATATTAAAACCGATCTTCGAAATGCGAAAGCGTATACTGAAGGACGTGGAATAAGAATTGAAATTAAAGACGCATCAAAATCTAGGGATATAAAAGAATTAATTAAGATCAAGATTGCACATTGATCCTTCTATATGCCTAAAGAATCCTTCAGACCGTGCAGATTTGAGGGACTGTTTTCTTCAACTTTTGCAGTTAGACTTGCGGACCTTGTTTCTGATAACGATCCTGATTTATATAACGTATCAGTAACTTACCAACGGTTTAATGAACTTATAATTTATAATATTCTCTTACTTTTTCCACGCATTGGTTAAGGGTCAGATGATCCGTTGTGAGGATGTCCTTTAGTTTCGGCTGTAGTTTTTTATCAGCTTGCATTCTTGTCTGCAATTTCTTTTTCATACCAGAAGGTCCCATAATAAAAACCTCATTGGTATCTTTTACCTCTTCTATTACTTCGTCTAGAAACTGAAACTCTTGACGCCTTTTACGGTGTGCGAAAGTTGATTCGTGATTAAGATGGCGCTTGCCCATAAATGTTCCCTTATCACCTTCATGGTGCGGATGATGTTGTTTGTTTTCTATATCGGAAACAATTTCTCTGATAGTTTCTTTGTCATCGTAAAAAGTAATTACGCGTGCCATTGTTCCGTCGATCCAGATACCAGTTTGATTTTTCATACTTGTTCGTGTTTTGTAGGTTTTATTTTTGTTAACAATTTTGCAAGACGGTTCCATATACCATCGCCATCCGGATTAATAGTGTTTATTTTCTTGGAAAGAAAAGAAAAAACAACGTCGCTGGCAGTTGGCGATTGCATCAACTTACCAAGGTAATTCGCTCCGGCACTAAGACCGATCTTGAGTAAATCTTTTCTAAAATCTTTGTCCCGGGAAAATTCATGCACCAATTCCTTAATAAAAGGTGTCGGGTCAGAAACAAGTTCAAGAATTTGTTTTGCCTCAGCATGAAGTTGATTTTCATATTCCCGTTTCGACTTCTCCAAAGCTCGAATCTCCTCTATTAATTCTGTATGGTTGTTTATATGCTTAAGCATCTTAAAATTTTAATTAAAGGAAGTTTTAGTGAGTGTTGAAATGATTTTGTTTTTTACGGGTGTCCCAACCAGTTTCTTTTTCAACAAAAATAAGATCACAGCGAGCAGTATATAAAACAGACCCACCAAGGTAAAACCCCAGATGATGTTTCCGAGTTGTTGCGATAAATAAAAAGCCATGGCTGTACTCAGAAAAACAACGGAGATCACAAACGCTAAAATTGGTAAAAGATTTGAAAGCAGGTAAGAGCTGGTTACAGCTGCCTTTTCAATAGTCTTTAACTTAATAAGCTCGATCCGCATGTTTGAATAGGTTTTCAATTGCATCAACAAGTCCTCTATTTTTTTTTCTTCTATTAGTCGCATTACGTTTTAAATTTATTTATACCGGTCTGTCGCTTTCAGGATCGAAATCATCCTCCATATTTTCTGTATTATTATTGTTTTCATCTTCAAACAAAGTGAATAATTTACGTCTTGCATCACTGCCTTTGGCCGGAGCAAATGCAAATCCAAGCAGACCACCTATAGCGAGTCCAAGTAGGATTCCAGTAATCAGTGTTTTAGTTTTAGTATTTTCTGGTTGGTTCATTTTTTATACAAAGTAACAGAACATTCATACGAAAGGGAATGATTTTGGTCACTACCAATGTTGACCTTTGTCAGAAAACAAGAGGCGGTGTAGCCTGATGAAAAATCAGAAGCGGAAAATGGCATTCAAGCGAAAAGGTTTCACTAATACCAGGACCTGCAAGACGTTCGATAAATTGGCGCTTACGGGTTGAAATGGCAAACAGATCTGGTTTTTCTGTTTCAAGGTATTTACTCAGTGTTTCTTGGGTCTGATTCCCCTTCAGCATCTGGAAAGAAAAGTAAGGATAATGGATATGCTTTCTCACATTCCCTTCAAAAGCCTGCATGATTGGACTAAGACGATTATCAGGTGTTCGCGTGGCGTGTATAACGTTTATGTAAGCATTATTGGGTTTTACCAGATCAACCACTAAACGTAGCTCCTCAATATCCTCGCGATGATAGTTGGTAGCAAAGACAATTTTACTGAAATTTTTAAACCGGAGATCCTGAGGAACAGAAATTACAGGGCATCTGGCGTTATGGATAATACCGGAAGTATTGCTTCCAAAAAAGAGTTTCTTAAGCCCTTTTGCACCATGGGTTCCCATAATTATAAAATCAATTTTTCTTTTCTTTATAATTTTATTTACTACATCTCCCAAGGCGCCTTCTTCAAAAATGCACTCGGGTTGTATTTTTACTTTGCTGCTTATCAGGTCTCTTGTAAGCTGGAGTTGTTCAAGCGCAACATCTTTGAACGATTGTACAGTTGAAACAATTTGACTGTATAAGATATCTGCTGTGTCGAGGTGAAACGCATGCAGTAATATGAGTCTGTAATCCTCTCTACCTGCAAGCGCTACAGCGTATTCCAGACCGGCTTCGGCCTCAGGTGAAAAGTCCGTTGGTACTAAGATTATTTTCATTGATTTACAATATAAGGATCAACGTATTTTATTATTTTTTCTTTTTCATAAACCTGGTATAGAAGCCAGACCGGATAACCTTTCACGTATAATATAAGTACTGGTACACTGGTTATTTCAAAGTATCTGGCTATTTTAGGGTTATCGGGCAGATTTATCCATATGACGTCCATATCCTGATGCCGCTCAAGAGCAATTTGCTCAAGCGCTTCTTCTTGTATTTTGCATACGCGAAAGGTATCGGCACAGAAGCAAAGCAGAACCGGCTTCTTCGAATTGTCCGCCAGCCTGCTGAATTGACGCAGTGTCAAATTTTTCGGTTTAGTTAAACTGTCGCTTTTCTGACTAAATACACCCCAAGCTAAAAGCACAAAAAGAAAAGTAGTTATGCGTTTATTGACCTTGATCATGTGCGGATTGCATTTTTAAGATCCGAACATTTTCAAATTCGGCTGAAATAATTTCTCCATTTACTATGAGCGTTATCGTATATACACGAAAACCCGGATACGGTATTTTCACTGAGAAAGTGTTTGTGCCCGGTATCCGGATAAACCTTTTTTTCAGGTAGCTTCCATCAGGATAATAAAAGCCGGCATAGTCGGTCAGTTCGCTGGCGGATAGAGCCTTGTTCTTTTTATCGTATATCGTTACATCTATGTGATATGCCGATGTGGTTGTTTCTATCTGGTAATTTCCGGCAGACTTTCGTTCACTGTGGATTATTTCGCAGGATGGGTTCTGAGCTTGCAATGTAATAAACATCAACATGCACAGCACAAAAAGCAAGTGTTTCATAAAGTATTTATAAAAGAAAACTCACTAATCGATTGGCAAAAAAGTGGATTTCATGTCATCAAAAGCTTCTGTAATCTCATCTTTAAAATGTTGCCATTTATTTTTCGCCTTCTCCTCCCTGAACTCAAGCTTAGTTTTTAATACCTTCAGTTTTTGTTCAAAGTCTTGTTTTTTTTGTTTCATGTCGTACTCAAAATAAATTTTTTTGAGTTTATAACTCAGAGAAAGTAATAGAAGTTTCGCTTTAAATTTTTCAATTTCCAGTTGCATCTTAGCCACCTGTTTTCCCGGTGCACCAGACTTCAGTTTACTTTCAAGTTCAGACAAACTGTGCTCGATTTTTTTTCGCTGTTCTTCAAAAACTTCTTTTGTTTCAGCTATTCCTAGCGCAAGTTGCACCTGAAGATGTTCCAGAGCATTCACAACAGGAAGCAAGTCAACATTTGTTTTGGTAAGCACGATCTTTGATTTCAATTGTTGAATACGCTTGTGGAGCGATTTTTTTATGTTTTCAAAAACATCGCTTGCTTCTGCTTTGCCAAGAGCTATCTGCACCTGCAATTCTTCAAGCTCCGAGGCAGCAGTTTGCAAACCTTTAATGATATATTCAATCGGGCTTTTTTGTGTTGTTGTAGTCATATTAAAAATTTATAAGTTAAAAGTACTGCGATTTGAATTTTACCCACATAATCTTGATCATCCTGCAAAATGATCTTCGTCACTTCTGAAAGATTTGAATGTATTTATCACCGTCAAAAATTCAATGTCAATTAAACTCTTATAAAATTTTGGTTGCTTTTTTTCTGGTATTTAATCCCCGCTTTTTCATTTCCTGCAGCAGCTTTCCGCTAATCTTTCTGCAAGAACAGTGTTCCTGGTGCTCTGTATGCCATTGTATTCGTTGGTCCATTGAAGGATTTTTAGGCATTTTGTTTTTCAGATGCCATTCTTTGTTGATAGCCATAAGCTTTAGTACTTGTTTAAAAAAATCATATTGTCTGTCGCTTAACGTCTTCTTCCACCTCCACTAGAAGCGCCTCTGGGAGCATTCCGTGGAGCGCCATGATTGTATTCCCGGACACTACGATTGAAGTCGCCACGGGAGCGCGGATGACTCTGATAATGCCAGTCAAAATAATGCGATGTTCGCACGTAGCGCTTATAATAATGAGGATGCCCATAGTACCACCAACCAAAGCGATAGCTTGGCATTCCAATAAAAATAATAGATCCAAACGGATCTAAATAAAAACCCGCATCATACCACCAGGGATATGGACGCCAATATGGATAACTGTACCAGTGGGGGTATCCGGCCCAATAAGGATATGGTGGCGTATTCAGAATAACAGTAACATTTTGCTTTTGGCTACTTCCGTAAACATCGTCAGCTTGATCTTCGCCTGTGGCGTATTTTTTTGAAACCGCTTTTAGCTCTTTTTGCATTACAGTGTCTTTGCCGATACCTTTTTTCCAGTCTTCATATTCTAATCCGTTTTCTTTTGCAGTTTGAACATAAACTGAATCCGCTAAATGGTTCAACAACTTTTGGTTACTTACGAAAAAATCACCCAGCATGGCTGTTGTATTCATATCATCCAACAGCAAGGAGAACACTTCCGGATCATTGAGCAACAAAGTAAACGCCTCCCTTACATTAAGTGGAAACTCTTTTATTAATGCGTTACGACGCAATTCAAAATCCTGGCGTATCCTTTCCATTTCAATAAGTGCTTCGGAGTGTTTCACAAAATAAAAAGAAGCATTTTGCGCATCTTTAGAATACATTTTTAACAGCAGCTTTAACTCCTTTTTGTTTTTATCTTTATTATCCAATAATATTCCAGCCAATTCCGGATAACGCGATATTTCCCAAAGTTGTTCTTGCCTTTTCTGACTGTATTTAAGAGCTAGTTTCTGAAAAGCAGAAGTTGTTGTTTTTTGAACATCGCTTAGCTGTGTAAAACCACTAGGGTATGTACAGGCTGAAAAAATAACCTGCCGGCTTGAATCCGGATAAGTGAACAACAAACGTAAAGAAGAACTGTCGTTTAAAAGCAGTTTGTTTATGTCTTGCACATCTCCTTGTCCATAGACGCTTCGAAAAAATAAGGATATTACTAAAATGATGAATCGTTTCATAGTGAAGTAACCTAAAAATGTTTTTCAAAGTTCGTTACGAATGAAAGATCTGGAAATGATTATGGTCATAAAGCAATGTGACAATGCGCATGAGTTGAACATGCAAGATCTTCTTACACAAAAAAATTATTTGTTGAGTACAAAAATCATGTGAATTAATGATTTGGATCATTTAACCTCAGCAACGCCTGAGATATCTTTATGGACTTAGATATTAAAACGTAAACAAATAACCCATGATAAAAAAAATACTTTGTCCTATCGACTTCTCTGATGCCGCGATTAATGCCGTTAGTTATGCCGCTAAAGTGGCACAAACCTTCAAGGCGGAACTTATTTTACTGAACGTTCGTGCTACCGCCAGGGTTGGTGGTCCGGGTTCTTCGAAAGATTATGCCGACACCTTGCAGAAATCGGAGGAGACACTCAACGCGCTGGTAAAAGAAGTCAACAAGGCCTACCGTATTTCCTGCACCAGAGAAGTTAAGCTGACTATGCAAGACTTTAACGAGGTGATAGGTGATACGGCAGGAGAAGACACACTGATAGTAATAGGCTCAAATGGCGCCGATACAATCAGTCAGGATATCTTTGGGAGTAACACGTATAGAATCGTAAAGCGTGCTAAATGCCCTGTGTGGCTGGTTCCTGAAAAATGGGAGTATGGAACTCCTGATAATTTGCTTTTTATTTTTTCTAATGATGGCATTAATGATGAGTTAAAAAATGCAAGACCTTTTCTCGAAATATTCCGCTCGGATCTTACATTTTTAAAAATCGGAAAAAGCGTTTTAACCAACATTGATATTGCCAGGTTAAAAGAAGACTTCAGAAAAAGGGTGCCGGAGGAAACGCATATTACCATTGACTCAACAACAGCCGAAAATATTGCCGAAAAGATTTTAGAACGCGCTTTCAGGGGAAAGATCAGTCTGCTGATTATTTGTTACCACAGAAAAACTTTTTTGAAAATTTGTAAAAAAGATATTGTAAGGTCAATTACTAAACAACCCTTTCTTCCAATGCTTATTTTTCCGGAAAGCGAGTAATTATAAATACTTGAGCCAAAACTGACTTAGATCATAGTGAAGAAATTATTTAATCCATAATTTTAATTTCCGTGTTTTGTTTTCAGTTAACTGAATCAGAACGAAAATAAAATGACAAACATAACACAGGTTTTACCGTTTGGTGAAAATGGTTTCTCCGAGATTTTTCGTAATGCCTCTTTAGGTATTATTCTTGTAAATGAATCAGGACAAATTCAGTTATTAAACCCCTATACCGAAAAGTTATTTGGTTATAGTACCGGTGAATTGATTGGTTATAAGGTAGAGAAATTAGTTGTGGAACAATTGCAAAATAAAAATATCCGGTATAGGGAAATATTATTTAAACGACCGAAATCCAGCATCAACAAAGAAAGTATACATCACCAGGCACTTCATAAAAACGGTTCTGTCTTTCCTGTTCAGATTACGGTAACCCATTATAATCATGATGGATTGGGGATGATGGCTGTCTTTGTAAGCAAAGTTACCAGCCAGCTTCGTGAGCAGAAACAACTAATGATGAAGGAACAAAGCATCCGTTTGTTTGTAGAACATACCCCTTCAGGGGTGGCTGTATTTGATAATGAGATGCGCTATATACTCGTGAGCAGACGATGGATCGACGACAACCAGTTAGGTACAAAAAATATAATAGGGCTTTCGCACTATGATGTATTTCCCGACGTGCCACAGCGCTGGAGAGAAATTCACGCGAGGGGTTTGGCAGGAGAAACGCAACATTGTGACGAGGACACTTTTGTGAGAGCTGATGGCAAAATTGAATGGGTTAGCTGGGAGCTCTGTCCTTGGTATACCACTAACGGGGCTATTGGCGGCATCATTCTCTTTTCAGAGGTAATTACCGCGCGTAAGGAGGCCGAAGAAGAGCTTCGTAAACTCAACGAAAATCTTGAACAGAAAGTGCAGGAGCGCACCTTGCTATTGGCAGATGCACTGGACAAGGCAAACGAGAACAATGACATGAAAAGCGCATTTGTCTCCATGGCCTCGCATGAGTTTCGTACTCCCCTCAGCGCCATACTTTCAAGTGCCACTATTGCTGAAAAGTATGTTGAAACAGGACAAAAAGAAAAATGCGAAAAACACTTTTTAAGGATCAAGTCCTCTGTTATGCATCTGGTAGATATTCTCGATGACTTTCTTTCTCTCGAAAAATTAGATCAAGGCAAAATAAAAGCAGAAAAACTCATCATTAATCTAACAGAGCTCATGCAGAGTCTTGTTGATGAGTTTAGCGAAATTCTTAAGAAGGGGCAAACGATCGATTATAGTTATACTGGCGAAACACAGGTGTTACTCGATAAAAAGATTCTTCGTAACATCATGCACAACCTCATATCAAATGCGATAAAATATTCTGATACCGCAATTGACCTGAAAGTTGAAGTAGACAAAGATCAAATCTGTATTCAAGTAAGAGACAGAGGAATCGGTATTCCAATAAACGATCAGAAAAACATCTTCGGGAAATTTTACAGGGCACGCAATGCTGCCTACATACAGGGTACAGGGTTAGGATTAAATATAGTTAAAAACTACGTCGATTTGCTGGGAGGTACGATCGGGTTTGACAGTACCGAAGGTGAAGGAACTACATTTTTAATCACCCTTCATTCAAACCACGGCGGCAGGCAATTATTTATTGAAGATATGCCGGAGTGATCATGCATCTTGGTGCATTCGTGATCAAAATCATATGCATGAGTGACGTGGCACATATGTTCAGAATGAATTCTAAGCTATTTTTGTTTAAAGTATTTTGATCTATAAAATGAAAAAAATTTTGGTACCTACAGATTTTTCGCCGAATGCCGAAACGGCTCTTTACTTTGCTATGGGGATGGCAAAACAGCACGGCAGTATGCTTATTTTGCTGAATGTTATTGAAACACCATCTTATGATGATCCGTCGGAGGAAATACTCAATGAAGTAAAAATTGAAAAATTTGCTGCTGGCGAACGCCTAAAGTTACTCAGCCAGCAAATTGATTATGCTGGCGATATAAAATACGAGTGTCTTGTAGAGCTTGAGGAAAACGCTGTGAAAGGTATTGCGAATATTTCAAAGAAAACTGAAGCAGATCTGATAGTGATGGGAACAAAAGGAGAAAAAGGTGCCGCGGATTTTGTGTTTGGCACCATTACTTCGGGTGTGATTGAAGATGCGCAATGTCCGGTTTTGGCTGTACCGGAGGGTACACGTCTGGATAGACCGATAAAAAAAATGACATATGCGACTGATTTTTTACAAAGCGATCTTGGCGCGATTAAAACAGCGGTTGTATTGGCGACTGCCTGGAACGCTTCTCTGAATATTGTGCACGTATACGAAGAAGGCGTATCAGTTGTTGAGCCCGAACAGGACGTTGAAAAGCTTGGTAAGTTTATTAAGCTTGCTACTCAAAAGATCAACTATGAAAGGATGTCCTTCGAGTTGCTCACTGGAGATGACGTCGAATCACGGCTGCTTGAATATACAAACTCCAGCAAAACCGATATACTTTTGCTTTCAACCAAGCATCGTAATTATTTTGGCCGATTGTTAAACACAAGCCTGACACAGAATCTCGCGCGGCTTGCGTCCGTGCCACTGATCGCATTCCACCACCACAAAGAGAAGCCAGCCTTCAAGGTATAGAATCACTTTTTGAATAGATAATGAGGGTGGAGCAGGAAATTAAAAGAAACCTTGTGATAAACAGATCTGATGTGTTCATTCTATTCGAGTTCTGTTATCACGCACCCCAACGGCAAAATTTCCCACTCGCGCAGCTCCCATGTTGGCTAAATTAATAGACGAGCCGTTCGACGCAGAAGGCTGATTGTATGAAATTAAATGGGATGGCTACCGCGAACTAGCATTTTCTCAATGGCACTTAACAGACTCACTTCAAAGAAAAAAACCAGCCTCGCTTCGACTTTGCACAGCGCGGCTGGTTTAAATTGGCATATCGGATAAACAGTTCAGGAGACCTTACGGGGTCAGCTTTGTGTTATTTGAGAGACCTTACGGGGTCAACTCTCGTAGTTCAGGAGACCTTACGGGGTCAGCCTTGTGTTTTTTGAGAGACCTTACGGGGTCAACTCTCTGGCTCAGGAGACCTTACAGGGTCTTCTTTATTGTTATTTTTGTACTAAATCTTCCAGTCGTTCAGTTCCTTTGACAATACAAATATATTGGCGATTCCTTCTCACATCAATGACCTGAGTCAGTTGATTTTATGATTGAAATCAAGAGTGTTTTATACATGAAAAAACCAAGGATTAGAAACAATATCAAGGTGTGTTTGGATTGGCGCTTTTACAAAAAAGCAGAGTTCCTCAGATAAGCGCTGTCTGGATAAAAAATAAAAAAACAGGATCCCTCTTTTATTTTGTTGACAATAGCCGCACACTCTTTTTCAGGTACGGCGGGACAACCGAGACTTCTGCCAAGGCGTCCGTTCTTTTGAATAAAATCTTCACTTACATAAGATGCCCCGTGCATTACAATCCCCCGCAGTTCAGCAAGATTGTTGGTGCCCGTTTCGAGTCCCTTCAATTTCATCGACAGGCCGTGAGAACCTATATAAGATGAGCCGGTTACATAAAATCCCAGGCTAGATTTATAGCTGTCAGGCGCATTGCCGAATGTATAAGCAAACTCTTCGCCTGATCCACGGCCATGTGAAACATAAGTAGTGAAGCAAACCGTTTTTTTGTTCATGTCAATTACATACAACCGTTTTGAGTTGCAGGATTGAGAAAGATCCACTATAGAAAGTAAGGCGGAGTTTTCCAGTTGATCGTACTTCTTTAGCTGATTCCAGCCGGCTATAGCTTTTTTAAATACCTCTTTATCCAATCCCTTTTGCGAAAGCTCCAAAACATCGTACAGACCCGGATTCGAATAATCCGGCCAATCATTTAAAACGACAGGACTTGATCTGACAAATCCAAAATTACCCAGAGATAATACTGATAGCAGAAGGAGTGTAATTAGTCTTTTATGAAATTGATAAAACATATTGGTTCGGGTTAGTACGAAGATCAGAAAACATAAATATAATCGAAAGTCAGATAAGCATCTTTTTAGTTAATTAACAAATAGCAGCTTTTCCATTTTCTCATCATGTCCGTAAATATCATTTCTGAAATTAAGTCTTCCTGCTCCATCTACCCAACAAGTAAAATAAGCAATGAAGATCGGGGTTCTTTGTTTAAGCTTTACAAAGGTTTCCTTGCCTCCTTCCATCACACTGCTTATAGCCTCGGGTGTCCAGATCGTATCTGTTTCTAAAAGAAATTCCGCAAGTCTCAAAGGCTGTTCAAGACGAATACAACCATGACTGAAACCACGATCAGTTTCGTTGAAAAGATTTTTTGAGGGTGTATCATGTATATAAATATCATAAGGGTTCGGGAACAGGAATTTCATATTTCCCAGGGGATTGTCTGCACCAGGTTTTTGCCTGATAAGATATGGAAAATGGTCTGTGTAGCTGGTCCATTTAATGGTTGAGGCATTCATTACCTGACCAGCCATATCGGTCACTTCCAGATTATTTTTTAGAATATACCCCGCATCTTTTATTATAGCCGGAAGTATTTCTTTTTTCAGAATATTTTTGGGAATATTCCAGTTAGGATTGAACACGATAAATTCAAGAGAATCATTAAATATTACCGTATGGTTAAGCGGATCTGATTTTCCAACAATCACTTTGCAGCTCCACACGTGCCGTTCGTTTCTGTAAACATGAAGTCGAAACTCTGGAATATTTACAACAAGATAATCACCTGATAACTGAACAGGAACCCATCTGCAGCGCTCCATGTTTATTAGGATCGTCCGGATCCTTTCCTGAATGGGAATGCACATGGTCTGTAGAGTTCTTTTGTTTACAATGCCGTCTTCTTTCAAACCATGTCTCTTTTGAAAAACTTTTACAGCGCTTTCCAGTATAGAGTCAAAAATCGCAGAGCTGTCAGCCCCTGCCATATCTCCTGTAATAAAGAGTAGTTGTTTTATGCTGATAACAATAGCCGAAGTATCAGCACGCTTTAGTGTCATGTTCCCGGCAGATAATAAGGGCCACTCTTTTTTAAGGGCTGCTGCGTTATATTTGCGCAGATAACTTTTCAGTAGTTCGTATTGACCATACATAGGCTCTATGGGGGATATGTCTTTACCGGCATGTAAATAATCATTCAGCAGCTGATCATAATTGAGTTGTTTGCGCGCAATGAACCAGTTTGCCTGTTTTAATATTTTGCTGTCCACTCCTCCCCAGTTGCATTCAGCAAATTCAAAAAAACTTTTTGTTAATAGAACTTCGAGTTGTAAAGCAAGGCTGTCTTCACAATACAAACGTCCTGAGATATTCCCAACAACGGCCTGATGTAATTGCTGAAGATTATCAAGCGAGGGCACCGACTCCTGGAAACAACAAGCCTTTTCATTATAAAGGAAATTGATCAAATTGCCAGCGTTTTCATTAACTCCCGAAGCGTTGATCCAGACGGGAGAATAATTTCTGCTCCTATAAAAAGAGAGTATTCTTTCGCGTTGAATTGTATCATGTAACAACTTGTTCAAAAAAGTAACCAGTTGCAAAGAATCATTCCTGCATACAATGCGCAGGGTTTCTGGAACTTGAGGAACATGTTCCGTTCGCGTTTTTGTAACCCGGTTGCACGAGAAAAAAAGTACTTGTGAAATAACCAATAAAACAACTATTTTAATTGAGCGTAAAGAAAAAAATATATCTATTTGTTGTTTTGTAAATATCATATTTGCTCAATATCAGCCAACTGACGAACAAAATTAAGGAATGACCTACCGCAAATAGCAGGGTTTTATCATTGTATGACATGATATCTATCACTCACTTTTGTTTTTAAGTTGTTTGTTTAAGGCTAAAAACTTCCTTCATCCTATAAAGCGAAAACCTTATTCGTTACTGTAAGTTGATTATCTACATGATAAACGCCAGGCGCGCTCCATACAGCCATTTCGGCATCTGCACGTTCTTTCCATGAGCGTACTTCCCCTTTCAGAGTAACTTTATTTCCAAGGGTTTCAACATCAATTTTATCTGCATCAATATCGGCACTGCGTTTAAATGCAGATTTAATTTTTTGTTTCAAATCTGTTATTGGAGAAATATTTTTTAAAGTGATATTATTAATAATCTTTTTTACGCCCCACAGGCTTTCGATCTCACTTACAATAACGCCTCTCTGAAACTCCCACTCTGCTTGTCCGTCAAGCGTTACAATACCGTCTTCCACTTTAACTTTTACCATATCTTCTGTAATAGCACTGTTCCATTTAAGAGCATCCAGAATAGCTTGCGCAATTTCTGTATCGTTTTTAATGCTGTCGCCTGAAAATTTCACTTGAATATCTTCCGCTACAGCTCTCACACCAACCACGCGTTTGGTAACTTTTTCTGCTGTCGCTTTTTTAAGATAGTTATCAACTGTTCCTGATAAAGTAACCACACCATTTTTTACAGCTACTCCTATTTCTGAAGCTTTAAAAAATGGCTCCCAGTTTAATTCATCCATCACATCTTTTTGAATCTCAGCATCTGTTTTCATTGCACATTAGTTTTAGTTAGTAAATATGAAAAAGCCTGCTTTAGAAGCAGGCTTTGAAGAATTTTTAAGCAACCTTAATTTCCTTTTTAGGACTGCTTATAGTTGCCTCTTTTTTTGGAAGCGTTAGTTTTAAGATCCCGTCCTGATAGTGTGCGTTAATTTTATCGGGCAACGAATTATCAGGAATTACGAATGAACGAGAGAAACTTTGATAGGAAAATTCTCTCCTGCAATAATTGTTTTTTTCTTCCTTTTCCTCATTTTTCTTCTCCGCACTAACAACAAGATAACCGTTCTCCAATTCAATTTTAAAGTCTTTTTTTTCAAGTCCGGGTGCAGCCATTTCAATAGTGAAATCTTTATTGTTTTCAGAAATGTTTACAGAGGGCACAAAAGCTTCTCTGTTTCTGAAGAAACCATTATTAAAGTCTGTAAGTCCGTAATTGAAAAGATCATTTTCAAAAAAATCATTTACAAGTCTTGGGAATAGGTTTCCGTTTCCGTTTGGTTTTGATTTTACAAGTGTCATAATAAATTTGGTTATTAGTTAAACATAGAATTAATTGCATACAAAATTACCGGAAATGCTAAGTCAAAAGAATGACGCTGATCATTAACAGCCATGATGTTCAGCACAAATAAATCACCTGTTCAGTAATACGATTTTACATTTAGTCATTTTTGAGTAAAACTCAAATTCCGGCTTTTCTTTACGGGAGCTGATAATGAGATGTTCCATACTGATCCACAATAGAAACCAGCCCGCGGGCTCAAAGCTAACAAGCAGAATATGCAATAAAACACTTTGTGATTTTAAAGAAGAAATATATCCGGCGCAAATCATCATAAAAATTCCCAGCAAATTCAACAACACATCTTTTTTTCGTTCAGTTTTCTTTTTCTTTTGAAAATAGTGAAGATTTTTAACAAAGTGTCCATGTAGTCGTTTGGTAATTACTCTTTCTGTAGATTTGTCCCTCACTTTTTCCGGAAGCAATAACCTGAGTTCATCGATATGTGATTGAGTTTCATGCGAAAGTTTTCTCACCTCACGCAGAAAGTCATCTGAAATATTGCGGGAGATAAAAGGACGAAGATCAAAGTCTGAAAAAATATCATCATAGCAATCCACCCAAACACTAATATTTGATCCCGGCGCCTGTTCCTGAATTTGTTCTTCATCTTCCAACTCCTGTATTTTTTCCAATTGCAACATTATTCTCTTTAATTTATAACGATTCGAATGCAGCTAGTTAATAGATTCATTTTTGATATATCGTTTCGGAAAAAGCTAATTTCAACCAATATTTGTTTTTCAGTAAACAATTTCTTAAGCAAGAAGCCATTTAAATTCTCATAATATATATTGTGAGAATTTGAATCCGTGTAAATATTTGAGTATTCAGGTATCTATTGAAATTATTTAATAAAAAAATATGATGTAGAAACTGAGATTAATTTTCATTTGGATTATCCTTTCAATACTATCTTTTTATATAACCCTTCAACAGATCTAATATTTTTTCTTTTTCCTGAAAACCTACACGATTCCACACCATGTAACCATCTTTATACAAAATGAGAGCTGGTAAGGCGTCAATTTCAAAGTATTCTGCAATAAGAGGATTGTTCTCAAGATTAATGGAAAGAAGTTCAGCATCCTTCCATATCTCAGAAAACACCTGATGGAGAACAGGTTTTTGTCTTTTACATACCACACACCAATCAGCACTAAAATAAACCAGGAGTAGTTTGTTTGTTGTTTTGATACGTCTGTTGAATTGCTCAACAGTCATACCAATAGGTCCTTCAGATACGGCGCTATCTTGTTGCGTATCCTGACTATAAGAGGAAAAGTAGAACAAGAAAAATAGTAAACTCCATATAAATTTCATATTCATTTTTTTGCTTGTGCGCGAAGATCGCAGGTGTTATCAAAATACGTTGTAATTGTATCATTCTTAATAACCAATGTCACTTTAAAATTATAGAAACCAGGTCCAGGTATTTCTGCTCGCAGTGAATTCGTTCGCCCGTATTGTACAAAATCAGCCTTAGAAAATGTTTCATCCAAATAATGGAACTCTGCTTTTCCATTCAATTCAATACCACGTACTGGTTTCTCTTTTAAGTCATAGAGATAAATATCGATATAATTATTGCACCCCGCCAATTCTATGAGAAAATTTCCTGCTTTTTTGGTAGTGCACACCGGCGTTTCGCTGTGAATGATCTGCGCTGTGTCAGTCAAAAAAAATAAGAGCATCAGTACCGATAAAATTTGTTTCATGATTCTGTAGATTTGTTTAGAATCAAAAGTAGAGCTTGTTTTACCGTATGTGAATAATCTAGCTCATACAAAGACATGATCCTTGTCACTTTTCAGTTTAGAATTTTAAAAGGTCGCTAATATCAATCTGGTTGCTTGGGTGCGGAATTGTATTGGTGGTAACAATTACAGACGCTCCCGCATTTTTTAACTCCACGTAAGCATTTCCTGCAAAGATGCCATGAACACCAATACATACAGGAGCCTGAGCGCCTGATTTTTTTAATTGTTTTAAGATCTCGGTCATCGTTCTCCCACTGGAAATGATATCGTCAACTAATACCGGGGTTCTTTCGCTCAGATCCAAATCTTCGGGAATACTTATTTCAACTTGTTTGTCGCCCAACCTGATTTTGTTTAGAAAAGTGTAAGGGACATAGTAGTGCATTGCCACGCTTTTTACCCACTGTTCACTTTCACTATCAGGCCCAATGATAAATGGTTTTTTTACATGAGACTTTATCCATTCTGCAATCGGTTTAGCAGCACTAACAACTTTAGTGTTTATGGAATATAATTCTTTTAGGGAATGAAAGCGGTGGAGATGCGGATCTACCGTTATAAGTTGATCTACCATTGATGATAATAGTTTAGCAAACTCTATTGAAGTAACACCCTCTCCTTCATGAAATAGTTTATCCTGTCGCATATAGGACAGGTAAGGACTCACTAGAGTGAGCGTAGAAGCTTTCATTGTTCTTACAATTTTTGAAAAAAAATAGATTTGCATTATTTTTTCATCTGGCTTATCAAGTGTACAAACTAAGACTACGTGTTTGCCACAAACATCTGACTTTATACGGATATAACTTTCTCCATCAGGAAACCGCCGGATTTCAGCCAGTCCAATACTGGCATTATCATTAAGCGCCAACGTTGTTGTTAATACTTCGTTACCGGGAAAAGAGAAATAAATGTGTTCCATATTAACGGATATAAATAATATCAGGTTGTTGTTTCAAATAATCCAGAGTATAGCGCAATTCCCCTGAAGCATGCGCATAAACATAAAACAATATATCTCCTTTTTTAACATGAGTACCTAAAGGACTAAGCAGTAAAACCCCTGCTCCTGGCTCTCTAGGGGCTCCCGCAAGTTTAGCAACTTTTGCAAGTAATCTGTTATCTATTTCCTTTACCACACCTTTTCTTTCAGCCCTAACTGCTTTTTTGTAACGGGCCGGTCTTGGTTTCTTCATTCCACCCTGTGCGATACAAATAGCCTTAAACTTTTTATAAGCAAATCCATTTTCCAGAATCAATCGAGCAGCCTCAAAGCCTTTACCTTCTTTAACTTTGCCAACAAGTTCCAAAATCTCTCCTGCAAGCATTAATGATCTTTGTTTAAGATCCTGAGGCGCGGTAGCTTCATTTTTTAATACACTCAGTACGTCAAGGGCTTCAAGAACGGGTCCTATGCCCCTGCCAACAGGTTGAGAACCATCGGTAATCAGTATTTTTATTTTTAAATTTAATGAAGCGGCTACTACTTTAAAATAATATTCTAATTTTTCGGCATCTTCTTTTGTTCGCACTTTTGCTGATTTACCAACTGGAATATCTATTACTACATGGGTAGATCCCGCTGCACTTTTTTTTGATAGTACAGAAGCAATCATCTGTCCGTAACTGTCAATGTCCAAAGCGCGTTCTATCCGGATGAGGACTTCATCGGCAGGGCTTAGTTTCACAGAGCCTCCCCAACTCAGGCAACCATTTTCCATTGCGATTACTTTTCTGATTTTGCTAGTATCCAGTTCAACCTCAGTAAGTGTTTCCATAGTGTCTGCGGTTCCCGCCGGCGAGGTGATTGCACGGGAAGATGTTTTCGGGATTTTAATTCCGACAGCAGCCACAATCGCAACAACAATAGGACTGGTACGGTTACCCGGCAATCCACCAACACAGTGTTTGTCAGCTACAATTTTACTGTTCCAGCGCAAGCGACGCCCTGAACTCACCATCGCTCTTGTTAAAAAGGTAATTTCTTTCAGACTAAGGTTATCACCAGCGCAGGCTGTAATAAATGCGGAAAGTTCTACATTTGAATAACGGCCTGCTACTACATCATCCAGTATTTCTCTGAAGTTATTTTCAGAAAGCCGTTTACCATACATTTTTCCGCGCACATATTTCATAGAATCTACAGGAGCGCAGTGCGAAAACCTGATCAGGTTGCCCTCTTTTGCATTCAACGCTTTCCAGGCGCTTTCCGACAAACCTGCTTCATCCTGTTTT
The DNA here is from genome assembly GCF_029625215.1 of Aurantibacillus circumpalustris. Taxonomy (GTDB): domain Bacteria; phylum Bacteroidota; class Bacteroidia; order B-17B0; family Aurantibacillaceae; genus Aurantibacillus; species Aurantibacillus circumpalustris. The sequence continues at coordinate 3,752,310 of NZ_CP121197.1, read as the reverse complement.
AAAATGCCATCATCTATAATGTTCAATGAAGCAATCAGCGTTTTTTTATTAACCTGCACTTGTACACGGTTAAGTGACGAAAATCCTTCCGATTTATGAATAGCGCAATCTTTCGGCATAAACACAATATGCTCTATTTGCGCATCAATATGCAGACGTTTTAGTTTTAAAGAATTGGAATTTTGTTTCATACCTGAGTTAACAATACTAACCAATAATACGGGGGTCTGGTATGATTGGAATCAAACTCAGAAATGATCATAATCAGTTTTCTTATCAAAAGAACAAATTTAAAGTGATTGAAACGACAAAGAACGAACGTATGATTTTTTTATTTCGTGCATAATTACCACTACGGCAATACTGATAACGGATGCAAAAAAGCACCAAACGGAAACAATATAACCTTCATAAAAAATCGCGGTCATCACATACGAAATAAGAATCGCAGTTCCCAGACTCCACATATGCTTAATACCCGAAAAAAAAGGAGGAATAATAGTTACAATCATGTAGAGTGCACCTCCGAAGAGACTCAGGCTTGTGGGATAGTTCTGAAGGTAAGTAATGTGAAGCCCGAGAATTTTAGCTTCCACGTGATAAGAGATCAGGCAGTACGCCAGATATACAGAGATTGTGGCGCCAAGAATGGTAAGTACCCTTTCTATTTTCTTTCTTTTCTTATCCTTTTCTAATTTCAGTATTGAGTAAGGCACCCAAAAAGGCCAAACGATTTGAGCAAAAAACAGAAACACATAGGTCATTGGCCTTTGCAAAAAATTCCAGCCAGAATGAGTTAAGGATAACCAAAGGAATCCTTCAGAGATCTGTTGTATTCCAAAAATTAAAGGAATAGCCGCAAACATTACATGAGAAGAGTTCTGTTTTTTTTTAATGGAGGCAGCTCCAATCGCCACAAGAACAATACCTGCTCCAAAACTTGCACTTGCTGAAAAACACATGGGCGTATAATTAAATTATTGCTTACAAATAACAAGTTACGAATATTCCGCAATTTTATTTCTGCTCTTAAATTGATCTAAGGTAGGCCTGCACATGCGCTATGGATATGATACGCATCATTAGTTTTAGTGAAAAAGATCATACAATAAGAATTGTGCAATGTGATAAACTCTGGTAAATTCGCTGAACCATGCACTTTAACAAAATAAACATGTTTGAATTAATATATTGTTCTGTTGCAAAACCAGAAATAACGATGGAAGACATTTCTTCTATTCTCAATACTTCCCGATCCTTTAACAAAAACAATAACATTACGGGGTGCCTCCTTTATCACGAAGGTGAGTTTATTCAATTACTGGAAGGCGAAAAAAATAGTGTACAGGATTTGTTTTCAAATATTCGTAGGGATAAACGCCATACACATGTTCGGTTAGTAAACGAAGAACATGTTGTGGGGCGCGCTTTTGAAAACTGGAACATGGCCTTTTATGATTTAACTTCTGCGGAATATTCTCCCATCGTCAAAACTCTATTTATTGAAAACATGATGGTGTTTTCCGATTTAGCTAATAAACCAACAGAAACTGCAAAACTGTTCTGGTACATGGCCAACCAAATACTTAATAGTAACTGGCCTGCCGAAAGTTAGCTTAGTTTTACTGAATTTTTATGCTCGATAAATTATTGTTTTATAATTTTTCCGTCCTCCATTTCAATGATGCGCTTAGTGCGGTTTGCAAAATCGGTGTCATGCGTTACAATTAAAAGCGATTGTTTGTATTCGACAGTCAGTTCTTCAAAAATGTGAAACACAATTTCACTGTTCTTTTTGTCGAGGTTACCAGTTGGCTCATCACCCATAATAATAAGTGGGTTGTTAATGAGGGCTCTGGCAATGGCAACCCGCTGTTTTTGTCCACCCGAAAGTTGGTTCGGGAATTTCAACGCTTCGCTTTCAATGCCAAGTACTTTTAACTTTTCGTAAGCCCTGTGTTCTATTTCTTTTTCTGAGTAAATAGCAAGTTTTAAACCCGGCAACATTACATTCTTAAGAACACTGAATTCGTTCAGTAAATAATGGAATTGAAAAACAAAACCAATTTTTTCATTCCGCACTCTTGCCAGCTCTTCTTCTTTTTTATTCACCATACTCACGCCGTCTATTTTCAAGTCGCCTTTAAAATCTGTATCCATTGTTGAAAGAATATAAAGCAAGGTCGATTTTCCACATCCGGATTTTCCAATCACAGATGCAAATTCACCTTTATCAATTGAAAAATTAATATCCTTTAAAACTGACACGGTTACCGGGTCGTGAAACTCCTTACTGATATTAACTGCCTCAAGTACTCTGTTGTCCATCTTATTTTCCTCTGATAATAACAACGGGATCTACCTTACTTGCCTTGCGCGATGGAAAGTAACCCGCGAAATAAGTTGTGACCACTGAAAAAATTCCACCAATAATATAAAACGCAGGATTATAATTAACAGGATATGTTTTTATTGTAGGAAGTGCTTCTGTATTAAATGGCACAAGATCAATTAATGCCGACGCACCAAGTCCCAGCAACAATCCCAGCACACCACCAAAAATACCAATAGTCAAAGCAATGCTAATAAAAATTGCTTTTACGTTTTTACCAGAGAAACCAGTTGCTTTTAAAATAGCAATAGTATCCATCTTTTCATAGATCATCATATTAAGAATATTATAAATGCCAAAGCCAGCGACAACCAGTAAGGTAATGCCTACCACATAAGAAATCAATGTGCGGATAAATGTGCCAGTTTCAAATTGTGAGTTCGCCGTATTAATATCAAGCGCTTCCACATCAAACAGCTGACTGTATTCTAGAGCCATTGCCCGCGCGTTTAAAATATCCTTCAGCTTCACCTGTATGTCGGTGATATAACTGTTTGGTTCGCCTAATAGTTTTTGTGCAGTGGTAACAGATACATAACTCTGTATTTTATCTAGCTCTTGTAGTCCCGATTGAAAATAGCCAACCACTTTTAATTGAAAACGTTCACCGCGTGAAGTCGTCACCTGAACGATATCTCCCATCTGCGCGAGCATTTTTTCGGCGGCAGCTTTCCCAAGAATAATACTGTTGGGGATGTTTTTCAAATCAATGTACCTGCCTTCGGTAACGTACTCACTGAATTTAAAAAGTCGGTTCTCGGCCTCTGGGTCAATACCGCTTACAGTGCCTGGTAAGTCAACAGCGCCAAGGTTGTAGAATAGTTGACAGCTAATTTTTGGGGCAATTCCCAACACACGTTTATCTTCGCGCAGTGTTTTCAGAATGATAGCGCTATTCCTTATCTGAAGTTGTTCGTCTTTAGGTTTTACAGAACGGATAAAATTATGAGTACCTGAAAAGGACTCGGATAATTCAACCGGTTGCTTTGCTGACGGCTTTACTTCCTTGTATAGTCGGATGTGTGGTGTCCGGTTCAGTATAAGTCCATCCAGTAACTGATTTAATCCAGTCATAAAACTCAGAAGTGTAATAAACATTGCGATGCTGAATGTTACGCCAATAGCGGCCACCAAAGTTTGACGCCACCGGGCTAATAACAATGAACGGGAAATATCGAAGCTTAGTTTTAGGTTCATCAGTCGGGTTTAGTAAGTTCTTCATTTTTAGAAATACCATCTAGAATTTCGATCATCTGGTAATCCTTTAATCCTGTTTTCACTTGTGTTTTTTCACCATTACTTTTAATAACCGTACTGTCATTTAGCAGATAGTTTCGAGGAATGAGCAAGGTGTTTTCTTTTCTGTTGATCACAATATTAGCCTCAAAGCTGGTGTTAGGATAAACTATTGGCGGGGCTTTTGTGAATTCGGCTTCAACAAGAAAGGTTTTGCTTCGCTCATTCATAAGCGGAAAAATGCGTGTCACCTTTCCTTCAAATACCTGTCCGCGATAGCTATCAAGAGTAATAAGAACAAGTTGATCATTTTTTATTTTTATGATATCGTATTCGTCTACCTGCATTTCAAGAATAAAGATCCTTGCATCACCTACCACTGCTAAAGGGGTTTGCATACTCACCATTTCTCCCTTTACTTTACTTAGGCTGTAAACTCTTCCGTTTAATTCACTTCGCACAGTATAATCATCTTCTGAGGTTCCGGAAATCAAAAGATTTTTTTTTGCCTGCGAAGATGTAAATTCCAGTTGCCGTTTAAGATCCTCGAGTTTCAGCAGCGATGAATAGTATGAGTTTCTTGAATTTTTAAATGCAAGTTCGCGTTGTTCCAGCTCCACCCGCGTACCAATATTTTGTTGCCAAAGTGCTTGTTGCCGTGCATGCAACAAAGAATCGTTTTGCATTTTTTCTTTGGCGAGGTCTGAAAATGCCCGGGCGTCCATCAATTTGCTTTTATTAGCATCAAGATCTGAGAACTTTGCAGCCAGCTCCGCATTTTCTTTAGTAAGACGTTGTATATTGTTTGAAATGAATAAAAGTGGCTGTCCTTTTTGTACAGTATCCCCTTCTTTCACAAAAACCTGCTCAATTATACCATTGGCTTGCGCAAATACCTGATATTGGTCTTTGCTTTTTATGGTGCCTGATGCATAGATGGATTCTGTGACGGTACCGTACACCGGCCTGAGTTTTTCCTTGCTATCCTTGCAGGCGGTGAAATACAGCAGATTAAATGCAACTAACAGACAAAAAGCCAATACACGTTTATCTCTCATAATTTTTATGCAACAAGTAAAGGCTCAATAAGAATTTGTTTTATATCATCTAAACCCAGCTGCAGCACATACTTCGGGAAGTCGTTAAATTCGCCGTTGCTGCTATTGTGCACTGACCAAAATGCTTCCCGATTCTCTTCCAGCAAAAAGCAATATTTTTCGGCTGGGTACAAGTATTCAAAGTTGGAATCTTTAACTACTTTGAATTGTACAAATTGCCCTCTGAGCTTCTTATTGTCTGAGGTGAACAGCGTTACTCGACTGAAATGTGGGTTAGAGAGGTCATAAAGAGAATAGGTACTGAGTGTTGATTTCATAGATTTCGAACTTTAGTAAACATAATGTTGTTCTGTGTCAAAAGTACTTTGTTTATCAAAAAGTTGTTATGAAGTTGGTCAGTAGCCGTGATGATATTTATCAGCTTTGGTGCGCTATAATCAGATCATCACGGGTCTTTGCAGAAAACACTTACCAGTTTCTTGTATCCATCAGTGTTCTTAGTGTACACTCATTGTCAAAAAAAGTAGATATAGTTTCTCCGTTAATAACCAGCGACACTTTAAATTTATAAAAACCAGTGCGTGGGATTTCTGCTTCCAGGTAGTTGCTTTGTGGATACTGAAATAATTCTTCAGTCACCATATCACCTCCTTTGTAAAAGAAGGCAATATACCCGATAACATCCGTATGTATCAATGGTTTCCCCATTCGATCGTTTACATATACATTCAGGCGATTACTACATTTCTTTACGAGTTCTATCTCATATCTAGCTGTTTTTTGTTTGGTGCATGAGTTAGTATCACAAGTAATTTGCTGCGCGTGTAAAAGTGTAAACGCAAAAAGACAAAATGCCAAAATTATTTTCTTCATAATTCAATCTTAAATATACCCGCAAAGTTCAGAACGAAAAAATAACAAAGCGTTAACCTCGATCATTCAAAAATATGATCCTTATCATTTGTAAGCGTAGTAGCATATAGCACTAAATAGACCAGACTTGTAATCAAGTGCCGGTATTCATATTTTCACACACCGCCCATCAAAAAACTAAATTGTTCCAGATTTTTTTTTTGCAAAAAAAACTTCTGGTTCCATTCATTTTCACAAAATTCATCAATAAGTTATGTGATAAGGATCATGGTTCCTGTTCTGGCATTTTCGCATATTTGCTAAAAACAAATGGCAAATGGGTAAAAAAAATGTAGTAAATAATTACCTTGATGAACAGCTAGGATTGATTGAGACTTGGCTAAACACATTCAGTCAGAACAGGAAACCTGAAAGTCTTCACGCATTAAGAGTGTGTATTAAAAAAACAAAAGCCATACTTTATTTTTCGGAAACTCTGTTTAAGAAACCTTTTGGCAAAAAAAAACTAGATAATTTGTTTCATAAAGCAGGAACGCTACGTGAGCTTTATATTATTATTCTTCTCATGCAAAAAAGCCTTCCTGTATCCGAAAAGTTAACTCTTCCCCTTATGAAGAAAAGAACTCTTTTAGAACAACAATTTCTGGAAAAAATTCCTCGCTACATAAAAGAGGTGCGGTTGTTTCGCAAAGAATTAAGTTTGCCAGAAAAACTGCCGAGTAAAAAAGTAATACTCAGCTATTTTAAAAAGCGCGAAAAGAGGGCTGACAAAAAACTACATAATCGAAACAGGACAACCTTGCATTACTATAGAAGAGATATAAAAAAGATGATGTATGTTTATGAAATGTTGCCGAAAAAACTAAAAAAAGAGATTGGTTTGAATAAAACAAAAACCGATAGGTTGCAAGAAAAGATAGGGCTCTGGCACGATACGTGGACAGCATTTATTTTTCTCTCGAAACAGAGTTTCTCAAAGCAAATAAAGAACATACTTTCGGACTTAAAAGAAAAGGAAAAAAAACAATTTAAAAAGCTTTTTCTTTAATAAACCGTTACTTTTTTAAAAAAGCAGAGTACATTCACGCAAGTTTTTCCTGAACTCTTATATAATCGCTCATCAAAGCATTTGCCCCTCATCTTCTGTATCAGCAGATAAGAGCAGAATCTGTCCCTGTAAAGTAATAATTACATAGAAAGAATGTAAAATATCTTCAATTGCTTTGGTACCACTTGATAAGTATGAACTTTCAGTAATTTTTGATACCAATCCTTTTTTATTTTCAAGATTCAATAAATGTTGAGGATATGTTAACACTGGAATCGATCATCAGTTGGTTATCAACATGCATTACCCCAGGGGAAGACCATGCAACATTTTCAGCATCTTTTTTTTCCGCATAAGATCGTACTGTACCAGTTAAAATAAGCTTATCACCGATCACGTTTACTGTAATGCCAGCTGAGTCTATGATTGCATTACGTTCAAAGGCACGCATAATGTTATCTAATACACCCTCTGCCGCAATTTTATTTTTAACATGTATGTTATTAATAATACAACAAACGCCGTTCAAATTTTCGATTGCCTTTTGTGCGGAAAGTTTTTGGAAGGCCCATTCTGCATCTCCTTCGAGTGTTACTTGCGCATTTTCTACCTGAACGGTAATTGTATTTTCATTAACTGCGCTATTCCATTTGAGAGCGCTGAGAGCAGCTTTTGCGATATCTACATCTGTGTAAATATTGCTTCCAGGAACCTTAACCAGAATCTCTTCAGCAACGGCCTTAACGCCATTAACTTTTTTACTTACCTTTTCGGCAAGTCTTTTTTTGTAGTAGGTATCAACTATACCTGAAAGCATCACCACACCTTCATTTACAGAAACTCCGATCTCGTTCCCAAGCAAGGCTGGTTCCCACTGGATTTCAGACATTACGTCTGCTTGTATTTCTCTATCTGTTTTCATACTATTTTTTAAGATCAAATTTGTTCTTAATCCTGAAATAGTAGAATGAGCATTCTCACTTTACTAAATGATTTAAATCACTAAGCACAAATGCAGGCAGCTGTCTTTCAGTGTTAAGAGCAGACTTAATGACAAAACTCATAATTCGATCGGGTATTTATCATTTTGGTTGAGAGTTAAATGATGTAATTATGTATTCTAAAACTTTAAAATGGAAACCAAACTAATTCTGCCTTTTAATGAAGTAGGTATTAAAGATGTTTCATTTGTTGGAGGAAAAAATGCTTCCCTCGGAGAACTGCTAAAGAACCTTAAACCTCTCGGAATAAATATACCCGATGGTTTTGCAACAACAGCCGATGCCTTTCGTTTGTTCCTGAATGAAAATAAATTAACAGATAAACTTGCTCTGCTGGTTAATACCCTTGACAAAAAAGAATTTGTCAATCTTAATAAGGTTTCTAAGGATGCCAAAGCACTTATTAACTCTGCTAAATTACCTGTACAATTGATACATGAAATAACAGATCATTACAAAAAACTTTGCGAAAAATTTAATTCTGAGGTCGGGGTAGCTGTGAGAAGTAGCGCTACGGCAGAAGATCTGCCAACAGCCAGTTTTGCGGGGCAACACGACTCTTTTCTTAACATCAAAGGCATCAATGCTGTACTTAATTCGGTGCAAAATTGTTTCGCTTCTTTGTACAATGCAAGGGCAATCAAATACCGAATTGACAATGGTTTTGATCATAGCAAAGTTGCCTTGTCTGTAGGTATACAATTAATGGTGCGTTCCGATAAGGCCAGCTCAGGCGTTTGTTTCACTATTGAACCTGACTCAGGATTTAAAAATGCTATTGTTATAACAGGCTGTTGGGGACTTGGTGAAAATATTGTACAAGGCACTGTTACACCCGATGAATTTCACGTTTTTAAACCGCACATCGGTAAGTTTAAAAGACCTGTTATTTCGAAAAAACTGGGATCAAAAGCAGAGACTCTTATTTATAACGAAGATGGTAATGGCACTGTTAATACGCATACCCCGCTTGAAAAACAAAAATGCTGGACTCTAACTAATTCTGAAATAGAAACCGTTGCCAAATGGTGTTTGCAAATCGAACAACATTATAAAATGCCAATGGACGTTGAATGGGCAAAGGATGGTTTAACAAATCAACTCTTTGTAGTACAGGCAAGACCCGAAACGGTTCATTCTACAAAAGATCCATTAGTTGTAAAAGAATATAGTCTGAAACAAAAAGGAAACCTTATAGTTACAGGAAACGCTATTGGTTTAGGCATTGTTTCAGGCATGGCACGTGTTATTAATTCTTCGGCGGATTCAGATAAATTAAATACTGGTGAAATTCTTATTACGGATGTTACTAATCCAGATTGGGATCCTATTCTAAAAAAAGCCGCCGCAATAGTAACTAATAAAGGTGGCCGCACGAGTCATGCCGCTATTGTTGCACGTGAAGTGGGAGCAATAGCGATAGTTGGCGCTAACGGTGCAACTGAAAAAATAAAAGATGGCGATATTATTACCGTTGATACATCGCAGGGTAAATATGGTTCTGTTTATTCAGGCAAATTAAATTGGACCGTGAAAGACCTTGATTTCAGAAATATTAAAATGCCTGTAACACAAGCCATGCTGATCTTGGCCGATCCTGATAAAGCATACAAATTATCTTTTTATCCCAACAAAGGAGTTGGTTTAATGCGCATGGAGTTTGTGATCACGAACAGTATTCGTGTTCATCCAATGGCACTTGTGAAATTTGATGAATTAACTGACCCAACGGTTAAAAAAGAAATCCGTGAACTGACAGAACACTATGCCGATAAAAAAGGCTATTTCATTGATAAACTCTCTCAGGCGATAGGAACGATTGCAGCGGCCTTTTATCCAAAAGATGTTATTGTGAGAATGAGTGATTTTAAAACCAACGAATATGCCAACCTGCTCGGTGGTAAACAATTTGAAATGAAAGAGGAAAATCCTATGATTGGATTTAGGGGTGCTTCGCGGTATTATAACGACAGATACAAGGAAGGATTTAAACTGGAGTGTGAAGCGATGAAAGTTGTGAGAAATGAAATGGGACTAACGAATGTAAAATTAATGATCCCGTTTTGCAGAACAGTAGAAGAAGGAAAAAAAGTAGTTTCTCTAATGGCTGAATACGGTTTGAAGCGTGGAGAAAATGGTCTGGAAATATATGTGATGGCTGAAATTCCAAGCAACGTAATTTTAGCCGGGGAGTTTGCAAAAATATTTGATGGCTTTTCAATTGGCTCAAACGATCTCACACAATTAACACTGGGTATCGACAGGGATTCTGACATAATTAGTGATCTTTTTGACGAAAACAACGAAGCTGTTAAATATATGATCTCTCATGTAATTAATTCAGCTAAACTATGTGGATCTAAAATAGGCTTGTGCGGCCAAGCTCCTAGCGATTACCCTGAATTTACTGAATTTCTGGTAGCGCATGGTATCGACAGCATATCCTTTAATCCTGACGCACTTTTAAAAGGAATAGAAAATATAAATAAAGCAGAAACATTATAAACTTAAAAATACAAATCATGGGAAAACTTAACAATAAAACAGCTCTGGTAACTGGTGCAGCATCAGGCATGGGAAAGGCCATAGCGCAACTGTTTGCAAAAGAAGGTGCCAATGTAATTGTTGCCGACCTTCACCAGAATGAAATTGATGAAGTTGTAAATACCATAACAATCGATGGTGGCAAAGCACTAGGCGTTCTTTGCGATGTATCGAATGAAAAGGATATCAAAAAAATGTTTAATGCCGCGGTGGCGCATTTTAAAACAGTAGATGTATTGATTAACAACGCCGGGATTATGGATGATTTTATGCCAATAGATCAAGTCTCCAACGATCTATGGAATCGTATTATGGCAGTTAATGTAAATGGACCGATGTACGCTTGTCGTTTTGCTGTCCCAATTATGCTTAAACAAGAAAGTGGAGTTATTGTGAACATTGCTTCGGTGGGAGGATTATATGGAGCAAGAGCCGGAGTGGCTTACACCGCGTCAAAACACGCGGTAGTTGGATTAACCAAAAATATTGGGTTTATGTATGCTCAAAAAGGAATTCGCTGTAACGCCATTGCGCCGGGTGGAGTAAATACTAATATCGGGAAAAATATGAATCCAAATCCATTCGGAATGGAGCGCGGTATGGCAGGAGTTGCGACAATGCCACGGATGGGTGAAGCGGATGAGATCGCCAAAACCGCATTATTCCTGGCTTCTGCAGATTCGAGTTTTGTGAATGGAACTGTTCTCACAGCAGATGGCGGCTGGACAGCCTATTAATTGATCTTTTACCGTATTAAAAAAAATAGCAGTAGTCAGTGTATCTTATTTAAGAAATAAACAAAAAATAACAAAATGGAAAATCAAGAAAATTTAACACAGCAAGTTGTTTCAATGCCAAGAATTGGCGACAAGGCGCCTGAATTTAAAGCGGTAACCACCCAAGGCGATATAAATTTTCCGGCAGATTATAAAGGAAATTGGGTAATCCTTTTTAGTCACCCTGCCGATTTCACCCCTGTATGCACTTCTGAGTTTATGACTTTTGCATCCTTGGAAAAACAATTTAATCAAGCGAATTGTAAGTTAGTTGGACTATCTGTTGATGGTTTGTATAGTCACATTGCTTGGTTAAGAACTATCAAAGAAAAGATTGAATACAAAGGAATGAAAGATATTGAAGTTAACTTCCCTTTGATAGAAGACATTACCATGAACGTTGCAAAAAAATATGGAATGATAATGCCAGGTGAAAGCAGTACTAAAGCTGTTCGTGCTGTATTTGTGATTGACCCTAAAGGAATTATCAGAACAATAATTTATTATCCATTAAGCTTAGGTCGCAATTTTGATGAATTATACAGAGTTGTAATTGCGCTGCAAACGGCTGATGAATTTAATGTTGCTACTCCAGCTGACTGGAGACCGGGAGACGAAGTAATTGTACCAACAGCTGGTTCATGTGGAGTTGCAAAAGAAAGAATGGAAAATCAAGATGAAAATACACACTGTTATGACTGGTTCTTTTGCACAAAGAAAATCGATAAAGAAACCGTTCTGAATACGATTATTAAAAAATAACAAACATAACAATGAAAGAGTATAAATTTTGCCAGAGCTGCGGATTCCCTTTAAAGAAAGACAAAAAAGGGGGAGGATCTGAAAAAGACGGAACAATAAGCAGAAAGTTTTGTTCGATGTGTTATGCAAATGGTGAATTTCTCACTCCACCCGAAATTGACACTGCGGAAAAAATGCAGAAATTTTGTATACAGGAAATGAAGAAGGACGGAATCAACAGTTTCTTTGCATGGCTAGCTACAAGGTCAATTCCAAAACTTGAGAGATGGAAACAATAATAGTTGCAGCAATTCCAAAAAAATAGAAATCATTTATTTTTAAAGTAAATGGATCATCAACAAATTATAGATTGGTTATTGGAAGGAGATGTCTCTATTCAATATCAGGTATGGCGCGATTTGTTGGGAGTACATAAGAAGAAACTGCAAGATAATATAGCGAGTGAAGGCTGGGGCAAAAAAATTCTGGCAAAACGCCATATAAATGGTTGTTGGGGCGATAGATTTTACCAGCCAAAGTGGACTTCTACTCACTACACATTACTTGACCTACGCAATTTAAATCTCCCCTCAAACAATGAAATGGTGAAAGAGACCATTGAATTAGTTTTAAAGAATGATAAAGCAGAAGATGGTGGAATTCAGTTAGGACCGAGCACAACTCAGCATAGTGATGTATGTGTTAATGGAATGTTTTTGAATTATGCATCCTATTTCAAAATGCCTGAAATTAAACTGCAGTCAGTCGTTGACAGTATTCTGACTGAAATAATGCCCGACGGCGGCTTTAACTGTCGAACAATAAGAAGTGGAGCTAAACACAGCTCATTGCATTCCTCTATTTCAGTTCTCGAAGGGTTTACCGAATTTATGAAAGCAGGCTTCACCTATAGAAAGAAAGAAATAGTAGATGCCATAAAAACAGGAGTTGAGTTTATCTTGATGCACCACTTATTTTTATCAGACCGAACAGGTCAAATAATTAGTAAAGAATTTTTAAAATTAACGTATCCCAGCAGATGGCGGTATGACATTCTTCGAGCTATGGATTATTTTCAATATGCAGGAATTAATTGGGACAACAGAATGACAGAAGCTTTGAACTATTTGAATAAAAAACAAAATAAAGATGGAACATGGAACTTGCAGGCTGCACATGTTGGTCAAGTACACTTTGTGATGGAGAAAGCAGGAAAACCTAGTAAATGGAACACGTTAAGAATGTTACGTATAAAGAAACATTTTGAAATTAAATAACTACAGCTAACACGGTTTTTTCGTTAGTGGACATACAATGCAAATATGAACATTTACGCAATTAATAAACATGGGTACTAGTAGACGGTTTTCGATTTCAAAAGCCCTAACGAGGAGCCAGAAATTATTATTCGTAATTTTAGCACTAAAAACCAAATTGTGCAAATAGACCCTAACTCAAAAGATATATTTATAGAAAAGAATTTCTTTTCGCAAGATATTCCAATTGAAGAAAGAACTTCGGTTTTTAATAATCTATTTTTTCATTACAAAAAGGACTGGCAAAGTTCATTTGCATTAATGCTTATTTTAAGTGTTGGCATAGCTTCATTAGGCCTTTCGGAAGATTCATCAGCAACTATAATAGGAGCAATGATAATAGCGCCATTGGGACAACCGATTGTAGCCTTTGGCGGCGCTATTGCGTTAGGTTGGAAACTACAATCATTTAGAATGCTAGGGATAATTACTCTTGGAACAATAAGTTCTATTCTGATGGCTTATATAATTGGTTTTACACTGCCGGAAATAACTCCAAATCAGCAAATCTTAATTAGAACGTCACCTGATTTACGTGATCTCGGAATAGCTTTATTAGCGGGTGCCGGAGGCGCTTATGGTTATTATCGAAGTGAATACTCCACTGTATTAGCTGGTGTTGCAATTGCTGTAGCCCTGGTTCCACCTCTTTGTTCCATTGGATTAATGCTTGAACAAGGACATTTCATTTTGGCAGGTGGAAGCTTCTTGTTGTTCATTACTAATTTTATAGGAATCACTTTTTCATCACTGCTAATTTTTTTTCTTTTAGGTTTACGACAAAAAAGAAACCGTAAATGGTTCTACACAGGTACAATCTTGATAGTTATTTTTGGTTCAACTATTATCGTTCCACTTGCATTGAACTATAAGAAGTTTAATTCAAGTGCTCAATTCCAAAGTTCTGTTTATGAAAAAGCTAGAATTGTTTTTGAACGATCAAAAAATTCACCGGCAATTAAGCATTTGTCAATACAAGGGACTGGAGTTATCATAACAATTGAACCATTTCCGAGTGACAAAGTTGAAGAACAACGATTGAAAATCGAATTGGAACGTACGACTGGGCTACAAGTTTTTCTCCAAAATTCTAACCGACAATAAGAAATTGACAACGCCAGCCTTAAATCATGCAAAGAATAAAGAGAACCTTTAGTCTTTACCAAAACCTACAACAATTTTGGAAGTGCACTTTGCAGAATTGCAACCAATCCGTTTTCTCCATTTTACAAATTCATACCAAATCACACTTGTAACACCAATGATTGCGCTAATGGCGATTTGCAAGGCATGCAGTTTTTTAAATTGAAAGAAATTATTAAGCGTAGGTATGTAAAGCAGCGCAATTAAAATCAGCAACGTAGCAGTGATCACAAGCAGAACCAAATTGTTTTTATATTTCAATGTTGTGAAAATAGAATAAAGAAAAGATCGGTTTACAAGTGTTAAGACTAAATTGGCAATAATTAATTGCGTAAAGACCATTGCTCTTGCAGTCGGCTCATCAAAGCTATTCATAACGGCAAATTGATAAGTGATCAATGTTCCTGAAGAAATTGCCAGACCCTGTATAATACTTGTAGTGAGTTCTTTCCAACTAAAAAAAGTGCTAGTAAAAGGCCTTGGTTTTTGTTGCATCGTATTTTTTTCAATGGGTTCATTTTCATAAACAATAGAGCAGGTAGGACCCATAATTAATTCTAAAAAAATTACATGAATCGGAGAAAGTATATTCGGATAGATCCAACCTAAAATTAATGGAATAAATACGATAAGGATAATAGGAATGTGAATAGAGATAACATACTGAATTGCTTTTTTAAGATTGGTATATATTTTACGACCCATAGCAACCGCGTCTACCATCTTAGAAAGGTCATCGTCTACCAGAATCAAAGAAGCTGCTTGTTTCGCTATTTCAGTTCCTTTCTTTCCCATGGCGATACCAATATGAGCGGCTTTTAGTGCGGGACCATCGTTTACACCGTCTCCTGTCATGGCTACAATTTGTTGATTTGATTTTAATGCGTTAATAATTTTCAACTTCGCATCTGGGAACATGCGTGTAAAGACTTGCGTTTCCATTACCGTTTTTTGTAATTCTGCGTCATCCATTTTCATTAGAGTATCTCCACTTATACTTTTATCATAACCTCTAAAACCAATCTGCTTGGCAATGGCACTGGTTGTAGCTGCGTTATCACCGGTAACAATTTTTACGGCAATTCCGGCAGTATAAAAATCTTCAAGTACGGTCCGAATATTTTTCTTTGGTGGATCGTAAAATGCTACAATGCCTTTAAACGTAAATTTGAAATGCTGTTGTTCTGTTGGAAAATCATTTCCCTCAAAAAGGGCTTCGCCAATACCTAAAACACGGTAACCATCACTAGCACAGGTTGCAATGGCTTCTTCAATTTTTAGTTTTTCACCTGCACTTAAATCCGATACATTCATCAAAGCTTCGGGTGCGCCTTTTGCGGCAATGATGCGGTCTCCTTTTTCATTTTCAAAAATATGCGTCATCATTGGTGGCTTACCTCCAAGAGGATATTCATGCGCCATTTTATAATGTAGACGCTCATCTGTAGCGACATTTTTTTTATATGCTGCATGTAAGGCTACTTCCATGGGATCGAAAGGTATGGGCTCACTCGACCACATAGCCAATGTAATAAGCGCTTGTTCGTCTGGACTTAAAGTCCCTACTGGATCCGATATTTTTTGTGAAGAAAGAGTATAAAGTTTTGCGAGGCTCATTTTATTTTCGGTGATGGTTCCAGTTTTGTCGGTGCAGATAACCGTAGCGCTGCCAAGTGTTTCTACAGTTTTCATTTGTTTCACAATGATACCCATCTTCATCAATCGCCATGCGCCGAGCGCCATAAAGGTCGTAAAGGCCACTGGAATTTCTTCTGGCAAAATACTCATGGCCAATGTAAGTGCCTTTAGTAAACTGTCCAGCACATTGTAAGAATGGAAATAGTTAACTGCCCAAACAATTAGAAAAACAATGGCTCCTACAATCACCATTTTTTTCACAAAACTGCTGATTTGTAATTCTAAGGGTGTTTCTTCTTCTTTTATACTTTCGAGACTTTTGCCAATTTTACCCAGTCTGGTTTCATTGCCAATAGCAGTGATAGTGGCTATGGCTAAACCACTTACAATGGTTGTACCTTGATAAATAACATTATCTTCTTTTGTCTTGTCTTTATATACGGTAAAGGACTCTCCCGTTAAAATAGATTCGTTTACAGAAAAATCATTTGAATGAATAATAAAGCCATCAGCAGCAACCGAGCCTCCTTCTTCCAGAATCAGGGCATCGCCAATAACAAGATCTTCACTTAAAATTTCTTCTGTTTCTCCATTACGGATAACTTTGCAGCGCGGCTGAGTGAAATTTTTTAATTTATCGAGTGCGTTGCGGCTCCGTGAATCCTGATATAAGGAAATGGCGGCAACTAACACTATAGCCAAAGAAAGAAAAATGCCATCGCCTGTTTTTTCGCTAATAAAATAAATTGAAGATGCTGCCAGCAATAAGAGTATCATAGGTTCTTTCACCAGACTCTTTAAGGAATCTACAAATCCATTTTCTTTTTTGTAGTTTGCACTGTTTGTCCCGTTTTTATTTCTTGAATCAAGAACTTGCTCATTTGTAAGACCGCTAATATCAAACGTGTTTATGGACATTAAATTAGTTCGAGATTTTTAATTAAAGAAAAATGCGCAGAATGATTTACTCATATAAATGTACCATAATAGAATTCAATATGAAATTATATATGTTATATAAATCATTCTTTTGTTTGAAGGGGGGGTATACAAATGAGAATTGTTTTACCTTATCCGTCTAATTAGGGTTTGCAAGTAACTAAAGCAATCCGGAAGTCGCAAAGAAAGAGCTTAAAGAGTAATATGAGTCGCTGAATCTATTGCTGAAAAAATATAGTCGAAGATTTTAATTTCTAAAATTAAAAGTCTGATAAATGAGTCATCTTTAAAAATTGTAATTCTCTGTCCAGAAAAGATAGGGCGGTTTTGTATCTTCGCTAGCATATGCGACACCAAGCGTGGGCCGACAAGCAGATCCTTCTCATTTATTTTTATGTGATCATTCTGCAACCAAATTTCTTTTCCAGTTAAAGAGATGCTATTATGAATCAGATCTATGCTCAAAGCCTGTGAAACTTTTCCGCTCCGCAGGATTTGCAATCCTGTGGCAACTGTGAATCAAACGAATTTATCATTCCGAAAATGCACTCAGGTTTCACTCGCATCAAAACCTACCAACCAATCGATTGCTTCTTCCTCACTATAAAAAAAGCGCGTGCTTGTTTTAGGTTTGTGCTTCTGAATAAAATGTTGAATAACCATTTTTTGAGCAAAGTTATTCGCGAAAAAAGCAACGGCAGTAAATTTCTTTTTGAGTTCTTCACTTGCAAAAAAATGTTTCGATTTCATGTCATGATTGTAATAATCTTCGCCACAAATTAAAATGGGAGCAATCAACCAAGGAGACATATCTTTTATCAAGTGAAAAATTTTGACATTTTCAGAATATGAAAATAAATGATTTTTAAAGTAAACTTGAATAATATTTTCTTTTCTAAAGGTTATAATAACATTTTCTAATTCTATGATAGAGTGGTGCGAAGGACCTGCGTTCATTACTTAATTTACGTTATGTATAGTTTCTAATCTCATCCTTTTTAATTCGTAGTAAAAATTGTATAATTACGAATGGGTCGCTAAAGTAGATAAACAGGATTTTTATTTAAATGTATTTAAACGGAACCCTCAATAGTTAAGGGAAAACCCTTAACTATTTTAAGGAAAATCACTTTACTATTTAAAGCTTCTAATGAAATACACTTAGCAACAAGATAGAATATCTACTTTCGCCGCGTAAAAATATTAAACCCTAAAAAATGAAAAAAAATTTATTCTTAATTCTCTTAGCTATTATGACCACACCTGCGGTGTTTGGTCAATGTACATTTGGAAGTTATCCGGCTGCTTATATTATTAATCCAGGCTGGACCAATGGCTCATGGCTTGCTCAACAATTCACTTTGTCAAGCACTGCAACTTTGACTGGTTTAGGACTTAATTCAGGAGCTAGTAATAACGCTCAGTATAGAATGGCTATTTATACTGATAATGCTGGATTTCCCGGTACCTTGGTATCATCTACTAGTCAAGGAACTGTTACGTTTGGAACAAATATTCTTCCGGTTCAAAGTAATACAGTTTTACCTGCTGGTAATTATTGGATAATGGCAAACTATAATGGTGTCGGCCCCGCGACCTATTCTAGTTCGGGTGCAGCTACAAATATGTGCTTTCAACCTGGATCACTTTCAAATCCACCGGCTACTAATTCAACTTGGTCAACTGGACCTAATTATAGAGTTGACTATTGGGCGGTTATTAATTCACCAATGGTAACCGTTAGTGGTTCTAGTCTCAGTTGTTCTGGATCTTCAGTAACACTTACCGCAGGCGGTGCACTCAGTTATAGCTGGAGCACAACAGCAAATGCTAATACAATAAGTGTGGCTCCAACCAGTAATTCAAGTTACACTGTTGCCGGAATAAATTTATATGGTTGTATAAATTATGCAATCCATAGCATCACGGTTAATCCTCTGCCAACAGTTGCTATAACGGGTCTTAATACCGTTTGTGTTGGAGTTTCGGCGAGTCAAACTGTTAGTGGTGCGTCTACTTATTCTTGGACAACGGGAGCTACCACTAACACTGTTCTGCTTTCTCCAAATGCAACTTCTGTATATGCAGTTACTGGAACTGATGGAAATGGTTGTTCTTCAAGTGTTACAAAAACAATTGCAGTTAATGCTCTGCCAACTTTAGTTATTAATGGGAACAATTCAACTTGTGTTGGATCAGCCATAAGTGAAACGGTAGTTGGTGCATCAACTTATTCTTGGAACACAGGTGCTACAACAAACACAGTAGTTACATCTCCTTCTACAAACACTATTTTAAGCGTTGTAGGAACAGATGCGAATGGATGTTCATCTACAGTAACAAAATCAATTACAGTAAACGCATTGCCTAATCTCACTGTATCATTATCAGACCCAATTTTATGTGCCGGTCAAGAAGGTACCATAACTGTTACTGGTGTTACATCATGCTCATGGAATACCGGCGCAACGGGTACAAACTTTTTGCATAGTCCAACAACTAGTGTAACTTATACGGTAACTGGAATGGATGGGAATGGTTGTGTTAATAGTGCGAATGTTTCGCAAACAGTTGGTGATTGCACAGGTATTGAAAATGAAGAGTTAAACCCACTTTCAATTCTTGTGATGCCAAATCCAGGGCATGATTTATTTGTTGTGAAAACGAATTCAGGAAATTTGACTTTTCATATTTATAATTCTGTAGGAATGCTGATAGAAACAATCAATACCAAAACAAAGGAAACTCAGATTGATCTTTCTAACCAAGCTAATGGTATTTATTACCTTGTTGGCGTTTATGAAAGCGGAACAGTAAGCAAAAAAATAATGAAGTTTTAAGTTGTAGTATAGTTAAGTGAGAGAGGAATTGTTTCAGTTGAGACAGTTCCTTTTTTTATACATACCCATTATCATTTGCATATTTCAGTAAGCCTAAATTATTTTTAATTTGAAGTTTACGATAAATACTTGTCTTCCTTCCTTCAACCGTTTTTTCTGAAATCAATAATTTGCTAGCTATTTCTTTATTTTGAAATCCCTGTGCAATTAAACGAATAATTTCAACTTCTTTAAGTGTGATCGCTGGTTTCTCTGTTTCTTCAACAGAAGTGTCAATAAACACCTGTTTAAGATCATGACTCAAATACTTGTTCCCCTTAGCAACTTCTGCAATGCCAGTTAACATATCTTCCAACGAAGCATTTTTACTAATATAACCAAGCACTCCGAGTTTAAACATAGTTTTTACAAAAGAATATTCTGTATTCATTGAAACAACAATAATTTTAGGATGTGGTAAAATATTGCATAATGTTGGAATAATAACACTACCATTTTCACCCTTTAGATTAATATCGAGAAGAATTATGTCTGGTATAGAACCACGCACAAAAGCAAGTGCTTCCTCTCCTGTTTCAGCCTCACCAATTATTACAATTTCATTATTTGTTAGCAAAAGATTACGCCATGCCTGACGTACTAATTTATGATCTTCAACAAGTAGTATTTTTATCATTGTTATTTATTTAACGGTAAAACAATAAACGTTTTTGAACCCTTATTTGGCAGAGAAAAACTCCTTATTTTTCCCTTTAGTAATAATATTTTATTTTTAATGTTTTTAAGTCCGTTTCCGTAAATTATATTTTTTAAATCTGTTCCAATACCATTATCACTTACCGAAAATAAAATCTTAGAATCTGTTGTTTTAGCTGAGATGTAACAGTTGATTCCTTTAGAATGCTTAATGCTGTTATTCAAAAGTTCTTGTATGGTCCGCAATACATTTATTTTATGACTTTCATCTAAAAGAATTTCATTAATACCATAGTTTAAGAAAATAATTTCCATATTATTGGTTCCATTCATTTGCTGAATTAAGTCGCTGAGTGCATCTGACAAGGACTTATCTTTTAATAAAAAGGATCCTTGGTTACCAGCAATTCCTCGTATTTCCTGTATGGCCATTTCAATTAATTTAATGCCTTCCTTATGTAAAACTTCAGCTGTGCTTTTTGCCGCACCTAATTGTAATTTTGCTGCAAACAAGAGTTGATTGACCCCGTCGTGCAGCTCTGCGGCCAGTTTTTTGCGTTCTATTTCTTGAATATCAATAATAGAGTTTGCTATGTTTTCCTTTTCTTTTATCTCAAGTTTTAATTGTTCCTTTAATTCTATATTCAAATCATTACTTTGTCTTTCTTTTCGAAATTTATACCAGAGATAAAAGGATAAAAAAAGAATCCCGATAAGGACTAAGAGAATCAACGCGAGTATAAAATAAAATTTTCGTTTTTGATCAAAAAGTTTTTCTAATCGCTCTTTTTCACTTTTAAAAGTAATTTCTTTTTTCTCTAACTCAAACTCCATTTGTTTTTTAAGGGCCAGTCTTTGTGTAATCTCATTATTGGTGCTATCCCTCATTTGAATATACAACTCATACATTTTAAGGGCTTGTTTTTCATTACCAAGTTTTTCGTAAATAGTTTTTAAGCTGAATGCTGCGTTTTTAATTTTTACTGCATTGCCCAATTCAAGACTTTGTTTTAACGATCTTTCGGAATAGTTTAAGGCCTCTTTGTAGTTGTTTTGAAAATAATAACAATCACCAATGTCATTTAAAACAGAAGCTACTAATTTGTAGCGATCAAATTTTTCGCCAAGGTTCAAACTCTTTTGATAGTAGTGCATCGCAACGTCGTACTGCTGTTTCGCAGCGTAAACTTGACCTATACGTTCATGTGCCAATGTTTGTGTATACAGATCATTATTTTCAATACATTTTTTAAGACCTATTTCGTAATAAAACAAAGCGGTGTCTATTCGGTTTTTAAGAAAGTGAAAATAACCCAGGTTTATTGTACTTACCGCTATTTCTTCATATTCGCCATATTGATTAATAAGTGTAAGTCCTTTTCGAATGTATTCAATCGCTTTATTTAAATCACCAATATCATTGTAAGTGTTAGCCATGTTGTTATACACAACGCCTACCCAGTTTAAAAGTTTGAGTTCTTCATAAATTTTAAGGCTCTTGTGAAAATAATCAAGTGCCGTTACCACGTCACCTTTATCCCTGTTAACGAGACCATAGTGATTATAGGCAAAAGCCAAATATTTTTTTAATGTGGTTTGTAGTTTATGGTCTCTTGGTAAAAGGACTATTTTTTTTTCGGTTTCTCTTCTTAATCGAAAACAATATTGATCCAATTTTTCTGGAACAATGTTTCTTAGTGCTAAGGTGTATAATAAGCCAAGGGCAAGGGTATCGTCGGGCGCACTTATTTTTGTTTCCGGAATTTTCTTTAAAGCAAGAACTAACGAATCATCGTTTTGAGCACGTGTATTCACAAACAAAATAACAAATAATGATATAAAAATAATCTTATGCAGATCTTAGTGATTTGAAAGGTGAGAAGAAAACTAATTTATGAAATTAAAAATTTAATAGTTATTTAATGTAAAAATGATTAAATAATATAACAGATGGTTGATACAAGTGTCTTAAAGGCGTGAGTCTACCAAAATTTTACATCTAAAAATATGATCAGTTACTGATCGAACAGCAGTAACTGGTTTTGTAAGTTAAAATTGAAGAATTAAACTAGTATTTTTTATATCTTCGTAAGTGTGCTTCAATGAAAACGTTATATCCTTTTTTACTTTTATTTCTAACGCAAATAAACGCTCAAACGTGTCCGGTTAACTGTAATGGAAGTTTCGATAATACGAGTATTACTACCGGTGTTGCGCTGGTTGGAACAATTCCGTGTTGGAGCACAACCGCTACTAACGGAACAATGGAAGTATGGGGGAATGGAGCTAACGGAGTTTCATCGTACAGTGGTATACAATTTGTGGAATTAAACGCAACCATGGCAGCAACCATGTTCCAAACCGTTACGGCGGTTGCCGGTACTCCATTCAGTATTAGCTTTGCCCACAGAGGCCGCGCAGGTATTGATACTGTGCAAGTTTCCATAGGCCCTTTTGGCGGACCATACATCTCTCTTGGCAAATATGGAGATGGTAACACGGCATGGGGAACTTATACAGTCACATACACACCTCCTACCAACGGATTATATGAAGTCAGGTTTACGCCAGTATACTGGAGCGGTGGGAACGTGGCGATTGGAAATTTTCTGGACGGAGTTTATGTGAGTACTCCCGTGAACCTAGTTATTGGAGCAACCTCTTCAACTATTTGCTCTGGAGGGAGTACTACGTTGACGGCTTCAGGCGCCCTCTCTTATACCTGGATCCCGATCTCAGTTAATCCTACCATTGTAGTTTCACCTACAATAACTACCACTTACTACCTTTATGGGCATTCTAATGCATGCACAGATGCCGATTCTATTACGATTGTAGTAAGTTCTGGGGCTCCTGTTGCTATAGCGGGACCAACTTCCGTATGCGTAGGTAGTTCTGCGACGCTAACAGCAACTGGCTCCACTACTTATACCTGGAATACATCCGCTAATTCATCGAGTATTGTTGTTACTCCAACCTCGACAACGGTATACTCGGTAGTCGGTGGAACAGGTAACTGCAGCGGAAGCGGGACTTTTGTTGTGACCGTTGTGAATTATCCTGTTTTAAGTGTCAGCAACGTTTCTATTTGTCCAGGTCAGGTTGCCACTTTAACGGCAAGCGGCGCGGTAACTTATACATGGAACAGCCCCTTCGCAACTGGCGCTAACTATACACATAATCCTTTAACTACTAAGCAATACACCGTGATCGGATCTGTATCCGGCTGCACAGCCATGACCACGGCCAGCGTAATTTTAAAACCTGTTCCTGTTCCAGTGATTTCCTCTAACAGCCCGCTTTGTAATGCTGCGAGCTTGTCGCTGAATGGTGGTGGTGGAGTCTCTTATTTATGGTCAGGACCTTTTAGTTTTACTTCTGGCATTCAAAATCCGCTTATCAATCCCGTCGGACCAAACAATTCAGGCGTTTACACATTGGTAGTTACAGGAGCAAACAACTGTACTGTTTCCGCAAATGCCACGGTTGTCGTTAATTCAGCGCCTGCGCTTGTGGTAGTTGCAGGAACAGTTTGTGCAGGCGAGACACTTAGTCTTAGTGTCAATCCTTTGGCAGGAACTACTTATACATGGACAGGCCCCCTAAATTTTAATTCCAACTTACAAAATGTGTTATTTCCAAATTCTACGCTTCAACACTCAGGCATCTATACGGTTATAGCAACGGGCGTGAACGGTTGCAAAATTTCTGCCACTGCCACTGCAAGCGTTCTCCCTCCGCCAAGTCCCCATATTTCATTAAACAACCAGACAATTTGTGCACAAGCGTTTAATGGATCACCTAACGGTCTTACTGCAAATTTTACAGGAGCAAGTCTTTACACATTAAGCGTTCCAAATTATATAAATAGCTCCAACCCTTCAGGACCAGCATCGATTTTGACCATGACAGCGCCATATCAGCCAGCTGGACCCGTCACCGTTACGCTCGTCGGTTCTAACGGAGCTTGTACTGTAAGTGTCACAAGCCAATTTACTATTATTCCAAATCCAACAGTGATTATCAGTAATCCATTTCCAATATGTGTTGGACAGACATATACGTACACTGCTTCCGGCGCTGACGCTTACACGTGGTCGGCCGCGCTTCCTGGAAGTATCAGTAGCGTAAGTAATAACGTAGCGATAGTAACTCCTGCAAGCACTTCTTCATTTTCAGTGATTGGTACAAGTTTAGGTTGTAACAGCGCTACTAATAGCAGTACACTAACGGTTAATGTGCTGCCGCAATTTGTCGTCGAAACGAATCAGGCCGTTGTATGTCTTGGAAGTTCTGCTGTATTATCAACAAAGGGAACAGGAGATAACTTTATCTGGTTCCCTTCAACAGCGCTCAATTCAGTGGCGGGCTCTACCGTTATGTTTAATCCTACCGTTTTACAAAGTCATAATTATACAGTAGTTGCAAGCTTAAACAATTGTACTAATTCAGCCATGGTTACCTTATCGGTTGCGCCATTGCCTGTACCTATCATTACTTCTATTGCGCAGACAGTTTGTGTGAACAATATGATAACTCTCCAAGGAAGTGGAGGCGGCGACTATCAATGGAATGGACCCGCAGGATATATCGGTAACGATCAGAATATGACTTTTAAGGTCAATTCAATGAATTATTCTGGTATATATACACTTACAGTTATTGATTTAAACAAGTGTAAAGCCGATGCCACGCAACCTCTGGCATTATTTAATCTGCCAACTGGTCACTTCCCTGCAGATCAGCTTAAAGGATGCGCCCCTTACTGTTCTCAACTTTCATTTTCAGTTAATTCAACATCGACTCCTGTAAATTTAATGAACTGGCAAGTAAGTACAACGTCTTTTACAGGTAGCGATTTTAGACATTGTTTTAAAGAAGAAGGAGAACATTATATTAAAGGAATGTTGAGAGACACAAACAATTGCATAAATCAGTTTACACTAATAGTAAATGTGTTTCCAAAACCTTCGGCTAATTTTGTTTTTGCTCCTAAAACCCCAATTGAAATGTTAGACGAGGTTCTTTTTACAAATACTTCTGACGGAGTTGAACTTACAAACAGAGATTGGTATTTTACAGACAATATGGGGTATCGCACTACCGACGAGTACGTACGGTACACCTATTCAAATGCTGGTACATATCCGGTGGCAATGGTTATTAGAAATAAGTGGGGTTGTGCCGATACAGTTGTAAAAGAGATTTCAGTGGAACCTAATTTTAGTATCTATGTACCAAATATTTTCACGCCAAACGAGGATGGAAAAAACGAAGTTTTTTTACCGATCGTACGCGGCGCTAACTGGTACCATCTAATGGTTTTTAATCGTTGGGGAGAGATGTTATTCGAAAGTGTTGATACAAATGAGGGCTGGGACGGAAGCTATAAAGGACAGGTGTGCGAAAATGGTACCTATGTTTGGAAAATCACGCTTTTCATAAATGGAAAAGGGAGTGAAAAATCCTATAGTGGACACGTGAGTATTAATAGATAATTTCAATTCTTTGCATAAGCACTTTCTTTCTAATGCATAAGAGTATTTGATTATTTCATATACAGCGATTCATTAGTTTTCATAAATAGTCAGGGTAAGATATTTGATGACCTAAACGCACCCCATTGGAAAGTAACAATGTCAGCAATTCCATTTTGAAACATTCAGTGTTTTAATTATAGGACCGAACAAAAATAAGTTTATTAATCTGTTTTTATAAAACGAATTGGTTTAGAATTTGGGTAGGTAGCTAATCTCAAAAGGTAAACACCGCTTGGCAGATCTTCAAGATCAACCTGAGTTGTACCAATTTTTGTTGGAATTGTTCGTATAGGTTTACCAGTGAAATCTGTAAGGTTAATTTCTAATTCTTTAGAAGTTTCAAAGCTCACACTGCCATTTGAAGGATTTGGATATATATTAAACCAAGATTCTTCTTTCGTAATATTTTGTAGACTGGTACATTTATTTACTGTTATAGTAAACTGTTTGCTTTGCATGCAGGTATTTGAATAAGTACTACTAACACTATAAACAGTTGTAATTGTTGGCGAAATTAAAATTGTTGAGGTTTGAATACCAGTACTCCAGGTATAGTTATTTGCTCCAGTAGCAGTTAAGATTTGTTTATCACCTTTGCAGAGTGTAAAAGTGCCTGTAACATTAAGAGCTGGAGGTACAGCCGTAGGAGTAATGATAGCGCGAATTGTGTCAGAAGAACATTGGTAATAGATTACGAGCTGTGTTGTGTAAGTTCCAATAGCTGAATAATTATGGACAGGATTTGTTAATGTGGACGTGTTCGCAGTACCCGAATTTGCATCACCAAAATTCCATAATAGTCCTGTAACTGTATTTAAATTACCACCACAAGCAACACTCAAACTAAAGGTTGGTGAAGAGTCAAATGAATAGCTTGTACAACTTGAACTATAAGTAAACGGAGTAGGGGCTGTTTTAAAATAACTGGTGATAAAATTAGGGATGCTCCACACAGTTGATTTTGGTGCGATGGATTGACCAAGATCTACGTAATTGCACCCTGCTCCTAAAACATTAGGATTGTTTATTACCCCAAGCGTGGATTGATTGTATCGCGCGGCATAAATTTTTCCATCCGAAGCAGCTTGCATTGCCGCAATGCCTGCAGTACTCGTGTAAACAGGATACTTACTTGCTACAATTAAAGAATCATTGCCAGCGCAGAGGTTCCATTGATAAAGAAATCCGTTGCTGTAGCCTGTACCGCCATAAAGTTTGGTGCCATCTGGAGAAAATTCAACGCCATAAGCCTTGTTAACAGCGTTTGTAGTTAAGCTAAGCGAATGAGAGATTACGCCAGTGCTATTATCAAGATCATATAATTCAAAAGCACCAAGGCCGTGGATAGCTAGAGCAAGCTTTTTACCATTCGGCGAGGTTTTCATACAACCGGCGTAATTTGGATTAATACTATGAGTAGTACCGATGGTAGAAATAACTGGTGTTGTATTTACTCCTGTAGAACTCAATAGAAATGATTTGAAATCTGCAGAATTCCAATCGTGAATAATTACCCAGATATCACTACCATTGCAGTGTTTCACCGACGTTAACTTCTCGGTACAAATAGCAGACAAGGTTGTGTTTTTAACCGTGACAGATCCCATTCCGGCAGCTAGACTCATATCAACGATAGAGAATGCGCTTCCAGCTCCAGGAGGTCCACTTTGTGTGAACACATAATAAACTGTACTGTTTCCAGGCTGCTTGGCAATGATCGCGGATTGACTGGAGGAACTGTTTCCTGTTAAGCCTGTTCCATTTGCCATTGCTATATGCATTTTATTATAAACGGTTATACCATCGGTATAAAACATCAAATTACCTGAAGTGTCAGACATGCTAGCGCAACCTTCAATAGTGTTTATAGCTCCGTTTGTTAGTATCGTTGGCGGACTGGTCATAAAGTCTAATCCAGCGTGGTTACCAAAATACCATTTATTCGTTTCATTTTGAGAGAATGCAAGGCAGACAAACAAGTTAAATAGAAAAAATAGTAATGTTTTTGTTTGGGGTTTCATTGAATCAATTAATTAGATTACATCGAATATAATCAATTTCTATTCTTGTTAAAAACCTCTTAATAACCCACACTTTTTTGTTGAGAAATCAAGATTAATATACTACCTTTGCGCCGTTAAAAATTAAGAAAACTTATCATGTCTAAACAAATTGGCAAAATTGCGCAGGTTATTGGTCCGGTAATCGATGTACGCTTTGATCTTGAAGGCGGACAATTACCGAATATATTGGATGCTTTAGAAATTTCCCGTGGTGGAGATCAAAAGTTAATCCTTGAAGTTCAAAAACACATTGGTGAAGATATGGTACGTACCATCGCTATGGATAGTAGTGACGGTGTTTACCGTGGTATGGAAGTAGTAGCTACAGGTAGCGCTATTAAAATGCCAGTAGGCGACAAAGTAAAAGGTCGTTTATTTAACGTAGTGGGCGAAGCTATCGACGGTATTAACGTGGTTAGCAACGAAGGTGGAAAATCGATTCACCGCGATCCACCAAAATTCGAAGATTTATCTACTGCTACAGAAGTATTATATACTGGTATCAAAGTAATCGACTTAATTGAACCTTACTCAAAAGGTGGTAAAATTGGTTTATTCGGTGGTGCTGGTGTTGGTAAAACTGTATTAATTCAAGAGTTAATTAATAACATCGCTAAAGGTCACTCTGGTTACTCAGTATTTGCTGGAGTAGGTGAGCGTTCTCGTGAGGGAAATGACTTATTACGTGAGATGATTGAATCTGGTATCGTAAAATACGGTGAAGAATTCAAACACAGTATGGAAAAAGGCGGATGGGATTTAAATAAAGTAGATTTAAAAGAATTAGAAAAATCGCAAGCTACTTTCGTATTCGGTCAAATGAACGAGCCTCCAGGAGCACGTGCTCGTGTGGCTTTATCAGGATTAACCATGGCGGAATATTTCCGTGATGGAGATGGTTCAGCTCAAGGTGGACGTGATATCTTATTCTTTATCGATAACATTTTCCGTTTTACGCAAGCAGGTTCTGAGGTGTCGGCTTTATTAGGTCGTATGCCATCAGCGGTAGGTTACCAACCAACCTTAGCTTCTGAAATGGGTGTGATGCAAGAGCGTATTACGTCAACTAAAAACGGTTCTATTACTTCAGTACAAGCGGTTTACGTTCCTGCCGATGACTTAACCGATCCAGCTCCAGCTACAACTTTCTCTCACTTAGATGCAACTACTGTATTAAGTCGTAAGATTGCTGAGTTAGGTATTTATCCTGCGGTGGATCCATTGGATTCTACTTCACGTATTTTATCTGCGGCTGTTTTAGGTGATGAGCATTATAACTGCGCTCAAAACGTAAAATTAATCCTTCAACGTTACAAAGAATTACAAGATATCATCGCCATCTTAGGAATGGACGAGTTAAGTGAAGAAGATAAATTAGTAGTACACCGCGCACGTCGTGTTCAACGTTTCTTATCTCAACCTTTCCACGTTGCTGAGCAGTTCACCGGTTTAAAAGGTGTATTTGTAAGCATCGAAGAAACTATCAAAGGATTTAACATGATCTTAGATGGTAAAGTAGATGAGTATCCTGAAGCTGCCTTCAACTTAGTTGGTACTATTGAAGAAGCGATTGAAAAAGGTAAGAAAATTTTAGCGGAAGCGAAGTAGTCAGAAGTCAATAGTCAATAGTCGATAGTCTTGAACTATTGACTATTGATTAAAAACTATAAACTTTAGAAAAATGAAATTAGAAATCATCACACCGGATAAAAAGTTATTTGAAGGTGAAATTAAATCGGCAATTTTCCCAGGCAACGAAGGCAGTTTTGGTGTTTTAGATAATCACGCACCAATGATAGCAACTTTAAAAGCTGGTAAAATAGAATTAATTAACGAAAACAATTCAAAGCAAGAGTTTATTGTAAAAGGTGGTGTGGTTGAAGTGCTTAAAAATAAAGTGATTGTTTTAGCTGAATAAGAAATTAAAGAAGACATATTTCGATTAAAAAGTCCCGGTTTATTTAATAAACCGGGACTTTTTTTGTGATTTGTTAACTATTAGACTAAAGATCAAAAACCCATGATCAAATGAGAACTTAGAAGCACCAAACCTCATAATTTGCCGTTGAAAATATTGCTTAAAAGTTAACTACATCGTTCGACCAAAATCCTTTTTGAACTGATAAGGGAAATTAATACATGGATAAATGCCCATTTTTTATAGTTTAAAAATTTACTTTTTTTAGTTTCTTTTTTTAGCGCAGTTTTTTTTTAGCTGAATGCCATCCTTTGGTAGACGAATGCTTCAAGAGTATCTACCTTGAGGACTTGTTAGCCGTTAAAGCAAGATAAAACCATTTCTTTTTTTATTTTTCAGAATGTACTTTTGATACCGAACCACAAACACACGCACCATGAAAAAAAGTTTACTCGTTTTAATCTTAGCTTGTTTTTTCAGCACCCAAACTAAAAGTCAATATTCTTCTATTTTAGCAGCCTATCCAACCGCGTACGAATTGAGCGCTGGTTTTGCTACCAAAAACACACCTGGCACACTTTGGTTTGGTTACCTTTCAACGGTTCAAAATATTTCGACCTTTTGGCATGTGAACAAAAATTTTTGCATCATGGGTTCAGGCTCCTCTTCTATTTGGTCAGCTTACAAGATTTTTGAAACGAGTGGATGTGCAGGAACCTCGACACAAGTATTAAACGGATATGGTGTTTCGGCTATAGAAACCAATGGGTCTGGCGGTGAGGCTTACGCACTTGCTGGATCTTATGATAACGCTAGTTATTTTTGTACCCTCGATAAGTATGGTAACGTAATTTCAGCTATGTCTTATCCGTTTCCTTATCCACCAATGTCCATTAACGGAACACCTACACAACCTATCATCATTGAATCAGACAATAAAGAGGAGTATTACATCTGTGGTTATTTTGAATCAGATATATACATTATCAATGTGGATATTAATGGCAATATAATTTGGTCGAGTTTTTATTCTATTGGAAAAGATGCAATGCCGAAGGATATTATTATGAGTCCTTATCACAAAGGAGAACTAGTTGTAATTGGCGAAACAAGGATATCACCCATCGACAATCAAGGTTTTTTTATGGCTATTGACGGAAGTAGTGGGGTAGTAAACACAACAAAAGTTTATGGTAATGATGATGAGAAAGATGGATTTGCTTCGATAATCGTAGGATCAAGCGTAAGTTCAATTAATTCGGCAGGTTTTGTTATTGGTGGATACACTCAGAGATTGAATAATGCTTCTGGAGTTACTGCGTGGGCTGTTAAGCTTGATCCATTTGGAAATTTTATTTGGAATAAAATACTGGAACCAAGTATGGGGACAAATTTAGGAGTGATCGATATTATAGAACGATTAAACACGTTTAATAATCTTGAGTATTATGCTTTACTTAACTCTAGCGTTGGCATGCATGTGTTAAAGCTTGATGAGAAAGGAAACCAATTTCATATATCCTTGCCAAATAGTGCCAAAAATGAATTTGTTTACGATGTACCTTCTACTGTGGTATCAAGAGCTAAGTGTATTTCGTATGTGAATATACAAACTCCGGGTGCTGATCTTGGTATTCAGGTATTTGGAACAGCAAATAATTTCTCTGGTTTTTCTAGTAGTTATGTGGCAAATGCTTATTTTAATGGTGAAACAAATTGCAATAGAACTCTTGCAATTCTACAACGAGAAGACAATGGTAGTCACCGAATAAGGTTTGATGCCGCCGTTAAACACGGTTCTTTTTCTTCCTGTTCTAACTTTCAAATTCAAGCTTGGTTTCCTGGGGGCTCTGTTAACTACCCTTGCTCGGGATTAATGACTCAGGGCAGTAACCAACGCACAATGCCTTCGGGTATTGACATTCAAACTAATCAAGAAGCAGATTTTAGTGTTTATCCGAATCCTGTGGCTAATAAAACTCAGGTTAATTATTCGATTTCTGATAATAGTGAGGTAAACATTTATTTACACTCGCTTTTGGGCCAAGAAATAATTCGCATTCAGCCACAAGTTAAACTTGCTGGTAATTATACCGAGGAAATTGACTTTTCCTCACTCGGATTAAAAAATGGTGTTTACTTTGTAACTACTGTTGTTGACGGCACCCCACACAAACGTAAAATTATTTATTCGCACTAAATTCAATGCGATAGATAAGTTATTTCGGTCACCTATATGGTGGCCGTTTTTTTATTCCAAGAAGCTCATTAGTAAAGTTGCTTGATGCGTAAATAATTCATTAGGATTATTTACTTTTGGAAAAAGGATTCGAATTGCAAAAGAAAATAAAAATCTCTACAAGTATATTTAGGTTAGTTACACTTAACGTTGTTATATGCACAACTAGCTTTTTATCTCTAAATTATTTTGGTGATTTTAAAATTGACCTTGCATATCTTCTTCTCTCTTCGTTTGCCTGTTTTATCACTGGTTTTCTTATTCTCTACTATTTTTATTATGTGAACATTACAAACAATATGAATGCATTGGCTGACAAAATAAAAAAACGATTTTTAAATAATGAAATACCGCAAAAGTATAATCAACTCGAAGAACAAGATGGTATGTCGCTTCTCGAAGAGCGCGTCGATTTTTTAATAGAATCAAGAGAAAAGGAAGTGTTCCATTTTGAAAATCTAGACAGTTATAGAAAGGAATATTTAGGAAACGTTTCACATGAATTAAAAACCCCGGTTTTTAATATCCAAGGATATATTGACACTCTTTTGAATGGTGGGTTAGAAGACAGTAACATTAATGTTGACTATTTAAAAAGAGCCGAAAAAAGCATTGATCGATTAATTAGTATAATCGACGATTTAGAAACTATTACACAGTTAGAAAGTGGAGGCCTAGATTTAGATATTGATACATTTGATATGGCTCATTTGTGTAAAGATGTTTACGCTTCTCTGGAACTGAACGCGGCTAAGAGAAATATTAAATTAGAATTGGCAAGGAAATACGATAAGCCAATTTTAGTAAAAGCAGATAAATTCAGAATCCGACAGGTATTGGTTAATTTGATTACGAATAGTGTTAAATACGGTAAGGAAAACGGAACGACGCTTATTGAATTAAATTACCTAAATGACGATGTTGTTGTTGAAATTAGTGATAATGGTAACGGGATTGATGAAAAACACTTGCCGCGAATTTTTGAGCGTTTTTACCGTATCGACAAAGGAAGAAGTAGAGAGCAAGGCGGCACCGGACTTGGTTTAGCTATCGTAAAACACATTATTGAAGCCCATGATAAATCGATTAAAGTTGAAAGTCAGGAGGGCAAGGGCACTAAGTTTACCTTCTCTTTGCCAGCCGATCAATAGAGATTTACAATTTCTGCTCAATAAGCACAAAAGCTTAAAAAAAAGCTTAAAAAACCATTTATTTTGAAAGTTTTAATTGCGAAGCTTGCCTATTTTTACTAAAATTGCAAAAACTTTAAGCAAAATGGCTGAAATTCATATTACGGATATAAATTATATAGAAATTAACTCTCAAAGCGGTTTGGATTTTAAATACAAGCCAGAAGTTCCCAAATTAAAATTGGTTGGAACACTTCTTATGTCTGAAAGTGAAGAGGAGGAAGATGGTGTGTTGTTTCTGACTCAAAAGCAACTAAATCAAGTGCTTATGGGTAAAGAGGTGGATCTTAAGTTACAAGAGGACAGATGGCTTTTAGGAAAGCCTTTAACAAAGGATCAAGTAAAAAAAGTAGGCTTAGTTGATGTGGATGCCGAATATATGGGTACCGCAGGTGAATTCAAGTGCTTTGAAGCGGTAAAGATTTCAGAATAAAAATTTCAGGTTTACGGGTTTGTTACCAAATCGCAGGACCGTATTTTTTGGTTATCTCGTTTTTCGGAAACAACTGGTAAAAAAGTTGATCAAAATAAAATAAAGCTTTAAATGTTAGAGACAGGTTGCTTAATTGCACTCCTGTCTTTTTTCTATCCTGCATGGCGAACCTATAGGTTATATCAGCTCCGGCTCCTATCCATTTAAATAACTTATACTGAAGCGTAATTCCGGGTTCGTACAAAATCAACAGGTATTTTGGGTCTTTAGTTCCTAAGTGATACGTTTTGTTTTCTTGAAACCATAAATATCCTGTTCCTAACTGAATAGGAACGCTCAACTGCCAATGTTGTGTTTTGTAAAAAACAAAATCAAGATAATAACTGGCATAAATAAACTTTAAATATTTACTTACTACACTTTTATTACCATTAGCATCTGTGACGTAAAAATCTTTAGTAACATTTGTTTTTAACCAAGAATGACCATCTGTTTTAAGCCAGCTAATTCCACCACCTAGCCTTAATTTGCGTTTAAATACAAAGCCAACCCTTATGCCTCGCACACTAGTCAGTTCATTGCTGATGATACTATTTCTAGATTCCAATCTTATATCAATGCTGTATTTATGTCTAAAAAAGTCACGTAAGGTGTCTAGTAACTGGGCATTTCCAGATACTTTCAAGAAAAGAAGAATGAGTACGAAAAGTGATTTCTTCATGTTTAGTAAAAATACGTTTATAAACTTTTTATTGTTTTGTTTAGAATCAATTGTTTCAACAATCTACATGTAGTAATTTTAAGAACGAGAGATGCTCGATACTCCCATAGAATATTTAAAAGGAATTGGCCCGCAAAGGGCTGAGGTACTCAAAAAGGAACTTGGTATTTATATTTACCGCGACCTTATTACCTATTATCCTTTTAGATATGTGGATAGAACAAGATTTCATAAGGTTAGTGAAATTTCGGAAGACCTGCCCCATGTGCAGTTAAGGGGTGTTATCGATAAGATGGAAATTGTAGGGCAAAAAAAAGTAAAACGCTTGGTTGTTTTATTTAGAGACAATACCGGAATTGTAGAGTTAGTTTGGTTTAAAGGTTATAACTGGGTAGCGCAGAAGTTGCAGTTAGGTGTGGAGTATTGTGTATTCGGAAAAGCAACCAGTTTTAATGGACGTTATAATTTGGCGCATCCTGAAATTGAATTAGTGACGGAAGATTTTTTAAAACAACAATCGGCCTTTCAATCGGTATACAATTCAACTGAAAAACTAAAATTCAGAGGATTAGATAGCGAGGGAATTCGCAAAGCACAAAAAACGCTTTCCTTTCAGCTACAGGATCAGCATATAGAAGAGACCTTAAGCGAAGAAATTGTGTCTGATCATAAAATGATTTCACGATTCAAAGCGTTTCAGCAAATTCATTTTCCGGAAAATGCTGAAATGTTGGGAAAAGCGGAGTTTCGTTTAAAGTTTGATGAATTGTTTTATATACAATTACGCTTACTCAGACTCAATAAAGTAAGAGCGAATACCGTTCATGGTTTTGTTTTTCCAAAAGTAGGAAAGTTGTTTAATGAGTTTTTTTCGGACTATTTACCTTTCGAATTAACAGGAGCTCAGAAAAGAGTGATGAAGGAAATTCGTTTAGACATGGGAAGCGGGAGACAAATGAATCGTTTATTGCAGGGAGATGTTGGAAGTGGAAAAACCTTAGTTGCGCTTTTAAGTATTTTATTAGCCATTGATAATACGAGAGCGTCTGATGGCGCACATTTTCAAGCTTGTATTATGGCGCCAACAGAAATTTTAGCGCAACAGCATTTTGAAACGTTTAAAAGTTTGTTGCAAGAAATGTCTATCGAAATTGCCTTACTCACGGGTTCTACGAAAACAAAAGAAAGAAAATCTATTCATTCTAAATTATTAAGCGGCGAGTTAAATATTTTAATTGGGACACATGCGCTCATTGAAGATGTGGTGCAATTTAAAAACATAGGACTTGTTGTTATCGACGAACAACATCGCTTCGGCGTGCAACAGCGTGCTAAGTTGCGAGATAAAAACACAAGTCCGCCACACATGCTAATTATGACCGCCACGCCAATACCAAGAACGCTCGCTATGACTTTGTATGGCGATCTGGACACAAGTATTATTGATGAATTACCTC
The DNA here is from genome assembly GCF_029625215.1 of Aurantibacillus circumpalustris. Classification (GTDB taxonomy): domain Bacteria; phylum Bacteroidota; class Bacteroidia; order B-17B0; family Aurantibacillaceae; genus Aurantibacillus; species Aurantibacillus circumpalustris. The sequence goes on along the minus strand of NZ_CP121197.1, from coordinate 3,716,508 downwards.
CTGGAAGAAAAGCTATTAAAACAATGCATTACATGGAAAGTCAAAGACTGCGTGTATATGGATTTATTAAAGAACAAGTAGCTTTGGGACGACAAGTTTATATTGTGTATCCACTTATTCAAGAGAGCGAAAAGATGGATTATCAGAATTTGCAACAAGGTTATGATAATTTAATTGTTGAATTTCCTGCGCCTAACTATCAAGTAAGTATTGTGCATGGTAAACTCAATAAAGACCAAAAAGAATTTGAGATGCAGCGCTTTATAAAAGGCGAAACACAAATTATGGTAGCCACAACGGTTATTGAAGTGGGCGTAAATATTCCGAATGCCAGCATCATGATCATTGAAAGTGCTGAACGTTTTGGTCTTTCTCAATTACATCAATTAAGAGGTAGGGTAGGGCGAGGTGCCGAGCAAAGCTACTGCGTGTTAATGACTGGTTACAAATTAGGTGTTGATAGCAGAATGCGTATGGAAACGATGGTACGCACCAATGATGGTTTTGAAATTAGTGAGGTGGATTTAAAATTACGAGGTCCCGGTGACATTGAAGGCACACAGCAAAGTGGTGTGATGGATTTAAAGCTGGCTAATTTGGCTCAAGATGGTCAAATACTTCAGCTAGCAAGACAAACGGCGCAAAGTTTGCTTGATGAAGATATGAACTTGGAAACGGAAAAGAATAAAGTGTATTTGGTGCAATTAGAACTTCAACAAAAGAATAGACAAAACTGGAGTAAGATTGGTTAAACGGCCTATTCAGTGGATGCCGTGTTTTTTGAAGTATTATTTATCACTAGTTGAATCACAAAAGCAAAAAGCATAACCAGTAAACAGCCAATAACATTTAGCCATAAAAACGCAGTGAGTTCCTTTAACCAGGCAAAAATTATAAAAGATTCTGCAATGAGTGCGGCGCTAAAGACCGCTTTCCCATTAATTTTTTTCATGTAAAAGGCTACAAGAAATATACCAAGTATAGTACCGTAGAATAAAGATCCGAGAACATTTACCGCTTCAATTAAATTACCAAGCTTGCTTGCATAGATTCCAACCACCACACAAAAAGCGCCCCAGGCAACAGTAATCCAGCGCGAGGCGGATACATAATGTGTTTCACTTTGTTCTTTTTTATAAATTCTTTTGTAAAAATCTACTACTGTTGTCGATGCTAATGAATTTAAACCACTTGCTGTAGAACCCATCGCTGCTAAAAAGATGATGGCAATTAATAAGCCAATGACACCAATGGGAAAATGTTCGGTAACAAATCTCAAGAAAATATAATTGCCATCATTCGTGTCAGCCTTCGAATCATTTTTTTCCATCAAGGCAGGAACCTTCTTTCTAATCTCAGTTACTTTTTTATCTGCAACTTGTAGACTTGTTTTCGCTGAACCAATAGCCGCTACATCTTTATCTTCGATGGCCTTTACAAGTTTATTTACTTCGATTAGTTTTGCAGAACTGGCTACTTCGTAATCTTGTTCCAGCTGCTTATATTCTTCTTTGTAAGCACTGTTTTCAATTCGGTCGACCTCTACTTTATTAAAAAAAATAGGAGCGGAGTTAAATTGGTAAAACACAAAAACAAGTATCCCAATCATCAAAATAAAAAACTGCATGGGTATTTTTAAAACACCATTCATAACTAATCCCAAACGACTTTGAGAAATAGACTTGCCTGTCAGATACCGACCCACTTGAGATTGATCAGTTCCAAAATAAGATAACTGAAGAAAAAATCCACCAATTATGCCTGACCAAATATTGTATTTGTTGTTGAGGTCAAAGTGAGTGTCAATGGCATTCAGTTTATTCATTTTCCCAGCAATACTCAAAGCGTCAATAAAACCAACATCAGTAGGTAACATTTTTATTACCAGATACGCAGATAAAAATAATCCTGAGAAAATAATGGCCATTTGAAGCATTTGTGTGTGCGATACAGCCTTGGTTCCGCCATAAACGGTATAACTAATTACGATTACTCCAGTGAAAATAATCATGTAATTAATATCCGTATTTAAAATGGTAGAAAGTATGATGGCCGGTGCATACAGAGTAATGCCTGTCGACAAGCCTCGTTGTAATAAAAATAAAAATGCTGTGAGCGAACGTGTTTTGTTATCGAAACGTTTTTCAAGGTATTCGTAAGCTGTGTAAACATTCAGGTTTTTGAATATTGGAATAAACGTAATACACAAAACAATCATGGCAAGTGGTAAACCAAAATAGAACTGCACAAAACGCAAACCGTCATTGTAACTTTGTCCAGGAGCTGATAGAAATGTAATGGCACTAGCCTGAGTCGCCATAACTGACAAACCAACATGATACCAAGGGAGTTGTTTGTCAGCCAACAAATAACCGCTTAAATCTTTTGTATGACGACTTTTCCAAACGCCATAAAATACGATTGACAGCAGTGTAAGTGATAAAACCAACCAATCGATCTGACTCATTTAAAATACTGTGTAAAAAAATAAAGAAAGAGAATAACAAGTGTTTCAATAAGAATAACAAGAAGGTAAATACGCTTCCAGCTTTTTAAAATTGGCGGCTTTTCGTTTTCTTCTTCAGACATTCTTATTTATTCTGAGGTAAACTTAATAGGTTAACTAACAAGCGGTAGGCTCCCGGCACACCAGCTGGCAGCTCTCTAAAAAACACTAATCCTGTGTATACAAAATTTCCTGCACCGTATTTTCCAATGATTAAACTTCCTTCGCTGGACTTTTCTTTTGGGTCATTCATACTAAAAATTGTTTCGTAATTTTTGTCCTGATCTTCTGCAAAATAAATTCCGCGTTCTTGAATCCATCCATCAAAATCTTTTTGTGTTATTTTGTTTGGAAAGTTTAAGGCATTGTGTTTTTCATTTACAAATTTAATGTCTGCTTTCTCATCTGTAACGCGTGTTCTTGAAATGGTAAAAGGGTAAGGACCAATTTTTGCTTGTAATGGCCCAACACGGCTATTTGTATTGTACTGAACGATGAGATTTCCACCGTTGTTAACGTAGTCCATTAATTTAGAATGAAAAGTCTGTAAACGCTCATTGGTGTTATAAGCTCTAACACCTGTAACGATACTTGTAAATTTTGAAAGATCTTCACTAGTAAGTAATTCATCGGTTAGTAGTGTTACGGTGTATCCAATTTGTTTCAAGCAAGCAGCCACATCATCTCCTGCACCTGGAATATAAGCAATGTTTGTCCCCGTTTTTTTAAGATCAATGTTTATTAAACCAGCTTCGGCATCACTAAGAATAAATTGATAAGGAATGTGATCGTACTCAATACGTTTTATGCTTTTCGAATAGGCTTCGTTTTGTACATTAAAGAACGCTTCTATTTTCCCATCTTTTGCATTTTTAGAAGGAGAAATAACGGCTTCTAAAACGACTTCATCTCCTTTGCTACTAAGTGAAATTTCAGGATTCTTTAGAGTTACTTCCCATCCGTTACTGACTTTAAGCATCAACGTTCCGCTTACATTAACAGCATTGGCTTTAATGGTTACTGCAATTGTTTTAGGATTGTTATCTGTAAATACAAAAACATTTTCTGAAAGTTGTATGGTTATTGGTGGCAATATTTCGAAGGGCCTGTATATTTCTCCTTTTACAGGATCTGTATATTTATAAACGACATTTCTTTCAGTTTTTATGTTGAGGTCTTGAATTGTAAGATCAAAAAGAACTTTAGCTGCTGCTTCATTTTCAGGTTTACCTATTAGCACTTTATTTTTTACAGTGTACAATCCCGGTTGGTGTTTTTCATTCAACCAATAAGGACTAGAGTAGGGCATGTTTGAATTTAGTTTTAGTTTGCGCTTAAAACTATATAGTTCATTTTGTTTAGCACTAAGATTTAGCGAAGTGTCGCCTAATCCAAAATAAGAAATACTATTTATTTTTAAGTCCGAATTATTTCTATTTACGATTTGTGTGGTTAAATTAATCTCTTGTCCCGGAATTCCAATGTAATCAGATGCAAAACTTTCAAGCCATAGGCCAGAGCAGGCAAACAGTAAATTTTCAGTTTCTTTTAATTTTAATCGTTTCCAATAGTTTACATAATCATTTTTAGAATCTAGGTTCTGCAATTCTTTGTGGATTTGAACAAGTGCAGTAATACTTTTTTCAGGTTGTTGCGGATTAAAGTTTTTAATACAATCCTCTATAGTCTTTAACAAGGATTCTGTTCCTCTCATGCGATCCCATCTCGGATTAACGCCTTCCATTAAATCGGATTTAGCTTCTTCACCTTTTAAAAGTTTAAAATATTCGATATTACTGCCTCTTTGTTTAGCCGATCCAAAACCCTGACTTTTGTGCATAGATCTACTTTCGGAAGCAATTTCGCCATAACTTTTTCCGAATAATGGATTGTAAACACCTACATCCACTTTTAATTGATCGGGTGCAGTAGTGTTGGTAGATCCGAAATTAAAGGTGTTCCAGAAAATGCGTCTGGTTTTCCATGTTTGTGTATACTTTAATTGTTCTGGAAATTTTGTAGGATCTGCAGCTGCATCAAAAGCTTCAAGAGCCAGAATAGCTGACGCGGTGTGATGCCCATGTCCGCCCTCTCCTGTAGTTGGAAAACGACAAATAATAACGTCGGGTTTAAATTTTCGAATGGTTAAAACTACATCCGATAAAATACTGTCCTTGTTCCAAAATTCAAAGGTTTCTTCCGGCGTTTTAGAGTAGCCGAAATCTTTTGCTCTTGTAAAAAACTGTTCTGCTCCGTCAACTCTTCTTGCAGCCAGCAATTCCTGAGTACGAATTAAACCCAATAATTCACCCTGCTCCTTACCTATTAAATTTTGACCACCATCGCCACGTGTCAAAGAAAGATAACCTGTACGCAGATTCTTTTCATTGGCCAGATATCCTAATAAACGCGTATTCTCATCGTCTGGGTGCGCCGCTATATATAAAATGGAAGATACGGTGTTTAATTTTTTTAGTCCCTGTAATATTTCAGAAGAATTTAATTCTTGACTAGTTTGTGATTTTAAAGTAAAGTGACTGAAAGAAGTTACTAATAGGAGTAGGAAAAGTTTTTTCATTTAATGAATCTGTTTAAGATTAAGTGATTTAATAAAACTGGTTTTGAAGATACTGATTTATGTTTCGAATGAAATGTAAAATTGGTTAAAACTAGGATTGCTATTGTTTTTTGAAAAAAATGAATAGTTTTTGGATTTATACCATTTTGCTGTTCAAAGCCAATAAAATCCACCTATTTATAGCGTTATTTGTTGAATTTTCGCAGACTTTTTTGTTCTTATTGAAGATAATACGGATGCTTGTGCTAGAATCTCTCTTACCTTGTATTTTAATAAGTATCTTCGTCAAAATTTATTATGACTTCTTTTAACGACCTTAATTTATCTAAGCCACTTTTAAAAGCGCTAAATGATCTGGGTTTGGAAAATCCAACCCCAATTCAGGAAAAAGCTTTTTCGGTAATAATGTCGGGTAAAGATGCTGTAGGTATTGCACAAACTGGCACAGGTAAAACTTTTGCGTATTTAATTCCTATTCTCAGACAATTAACGTATTCAGAACAACGTCATCCACGCGTGCTCATTGTTGTTCCTACGCGTGAGTTAGTTGTACAAGTCGTAACTGAAATTGAAAAGCTTTCTCAGTACATGAGTTTACGGGTGTTTGGTGTTTATGGCGCTTCAAATATTAATACCCAAAAACAAAAAGTTTATGATGGTTTAGATATTTTGGTTGCAACACCTGGTCGTTTAATAGATCTTACATTGAGTCGTACCCTTCAATTCAGCGCTGTAAAGAAACTAGTAATTGATGAGGTGGATGAAATGTTGAATCTTGGTTTTCGTCCCCAATTAAAACAAATATTGGAAGTATTGCCACCAAAACGTCAGAATCTTATGTTTTCAGCTACTTTGACTGAAGACGTTGAGGCGATGATTGAGAAATATTTTAATACACCGGAATATATTGAAGTCATTACAAGAGGAACGCCGCTCGAAAAAATAATTCAACAAGCTTATCACGTTCCTAATTTTTACACGAAAGTCAATTTATTAAAGTGGTTGCTAGAACATGATAAAACAATGACTAAGGTTTTATTATTTGTAAAGAATAAAAAAGTTGCAGATGATTTGGAAAAAGAATTGGAAATCTTTTCAGAGGACATAGGAATTATACATTCAAATAAATCACAACCACACCGTTTTAATGCGGTTAAACAATTTCAGGATGGCGTACATCGTTTATTGATTGCAACGGATGTTATTGCGAGAGGATTAGATTTAAAAGATGTAACACACGTTATTAATTTTGATACTCCAAAAGACCCAAGTGCATACATTCACCGTATTGGAAGAACGGGCAGGGCTGATAGCACCGGTATTGCTTTGAGTTTTATTACTGAGAAAGAGATAGAAATGCAGGAAGCTATTGAAGCATTAATGGACAAAAAAATAGATCTTCTTGAATTACCTGAGAGTGTTGAGATTTCAGAGGAATTAACCGCAGACGAAGTGCCTGTAGTTAGAGATAAAAATTTAAAGAAAGCAAAAAAGATTGTTGTTACGGGTGGAGCCTTTCACGAGAAAAAAGCAAAAAATCAAAAGGTGCAATTAGGCGGAAAACGTCGTCAGGAAAAGCAGAGAAGAAAACTAGAAACGAGTAGGAGTAAGAGAAAACGTTAGTGATAAGTTCTTTTACAGAGTTACTTTGATAAAAGAAGTCTCCTAAATTGAGACAACCTTCTTTTATTTATTAGATTACTCTTTATTGTTTTATCCAAGTAATCATATAGGTGTAATTCACACCGTTGTACACTTCAGAAAAACTTGCTTGTAGTGTAGTACCGTCATTAGTTATAATATTCCAGCTAACAGTGTTTGAACCAGGTTCACTAATTGTTAGAATTGTCTCAGTATTGTTCCAAGCCCAACTACCATCAGATTTTGTTTGTGGGTCAGAAGCATTGCATTTTGTTAGACCTTCGTCATTAGTCACTGTATAGTTCGCGTTAAACCTAATAAGGTCATCTTGAGAGCAAGAAGGAAGCTGGGAATAAATATCGGATCCATAACCAGGTAATGCAGGATTTATTGTATAAGCACTTAACTTAAAATTTTTGTCGGTCAATCTTGAAGTGGCGCTAGCATAAGTAATAGTATAAGTAACGGATTTAGCTTCACATCCTTTTGCGGCAATAACTATGTTGTTTAATCCTGTACTTAAAATAAGATTCGCCGTCAATATATGACTTGAAGTGTTATAATTGAAGGCCATTGAATTTCCATTTAATGTAAGTGTAATTAAATTTGGATCAACTATTTCTGTTATGTTAGCACTGAATTGGTATGAGCTAGAATTTACCGTGCCTTGTGCATTAGAGGTTACTATAATTGTATTACAAAAATCGTACACTATATTAAAGTTGGCTGTTTTAACTTCACACCCGTTTGCTGTGATGGATATATTGTTTGTTCCAGGATTTAAGGAAATATTTGCGATTAACACATGCGTTGAAGCATTATAACTAAACGGAGTAGTAACCCCGTTCACAGTAAATATGATGAGCGATGCGTTATCTATCTCAGTTATGTTGGCGATGAATTCGTAGGTACTCGTATTCACAGTGTTTTGCGCGGATGAGGATATTACTGGAGCATTGCAACTTTTTTTACAACTTGAAAACAAAATTGTAAAGATCACTAAAACTACTGCAAAGCTTAGAGTGATAATTTTGGCTGCTAATTTCATTTGTTAGGTTTTGGATTCTATTGTAATAACAATCAAATATATGCTATTCTTTTAATTGAACAACAGCTCTAATTAGATTATTATTACCTTAAAATTAGTGTCATAAAAAATAGCATAAAAAAAAGGCTGCCGAAAATAGCGACAGCCTTTTTTATTTTCAAAACAGAAACTCTTATTGTTTAGTGAAGGTATACGTGTAAGTATAATTAACACTATTAATTACTTCTGAAACAGTTCCTTTTAAAGTCGTGCCGTCGTTGGTTAGAATAGTAATACTAATAGAGCCTACAGTTGGATCAGGATCAGTTACAGTAAGAATTGTTTCATTTGTGTTCCATGCCCAAGTGCCACCCGAGGTTGTTTGAGGGTCAGCGGAATTACATTTTGTGGCCCCTTCGTCATTAGTAATTGTAAAGTTTGCGTTGAATTTAGAAAGATTATCTTGAGAACAAGAAGGGATTTGATTGTAAATATCTGAACCAAATGGCGGAATGGCTGGATTAACCGTAAAAGCAGTCAATTTAAAATTTTTGCCCGTCAATCTCATAGTAGGGCTATCATAAGTGATACTAAAGTTACCGGTCTTAGTTTCACAACCCTTTGCTGTAATTACAATATTATTAGCACCCGCTGCTAAAGTGATAGTTGCTTTTAATTCATGACTGGAGGTATTGTAAGTGAAAGGAACGGAAGCTCCATTTAAAGTCATTGAAATAAGAGATTGATCATCTATCTCTGTTACATTAGCTGTAAAATCGTAGCTGCTATTGGTTACACTTGATGCCGCTGATGATGTAATAGCAGGAGCCGTACAACTTTTTTTACAACCTGGACTAAAAAAAGTTACACCTACCATTGCTAATGCAAAGCTTAAGGTGGTAATTTTGTGTGTTAATTTCATTTTTATATGTTTTTAGGTTTATACTAAAGTACTCTCAAATGTATACTATTCAAATTAATCTGACAAATTCTGAATCCAATTCTGATTCATAGCAACTAAACAGGTTCTACTTAATCTCAACTACCAAAAATTTAGAAGTACTCCAAAATTCTTCTGGTTTGGTAATGTTAAGCGTAGCAAAATCATTTTCTCCTTCTGTCCAGGTATAAGAACCTTCTGGATGATGTGTTACCATTTTTGGTTTTTTTCCTTGGATTGGAATTGATTTTGCCTCGCGAATATCAATCTCTGTAAACGATGATCTGTTTTTTGTAAAAGCGCTTGCCAAAGCTTCTTTTTTTCCAACCCCTAAAAAGCCACCTTTTTTCTCAACAATGCTTTTTTCTTTCAATTCTTTGTAAGTACCATAAGTAAAATAGGCTTTGTTTAAGTCCTTATCTAACTTTGAATTGGTCTCCGTTAAAAGGGCTTTTTCCGAACTTAATACTTCGTTTGCCATTTGAGATTCGTCCAATTTATTATTTAAATCGGCAATCTGAAATTCTGCTTGAGCCAATTGTTCTTTTAACATCGCAATTTCTTGTTCTTGTTTTTCGATACGTTCTTTGGTTTGTTTAGCGATTTTAGCCATGGCACTGTTTTGTTTGCCAAGCTTTTTAGATTGTTTTGTCAGTTGATCGATTTTGTATTTATTGTCTTCTAATAAAGCATTAATCAAACTAATGTTATGCAAAATTTCTTCTTTTTTTGTTAAACTTTCTTTAGAAGAAGTGTTTGCCACCATGCCCTGCTTGTCGCGAATCATGTCGAGATTTTTATTAATCTCATCCATAATGTTTACCATTTCATTTTCTAGCGAATCTTTAGATGAACTCACTAATTGTACTTGTTGTAGAGCAGCCTCTTCTTTTTCCTTGTTGGTACAAGAGTTAAACAATAGTCCAGCTGTAAATAAAAATACAAAGGCTCTTTTAGCGATTAATTTCATATGGTTTTTTTTAAGGGATTAGTTTAATAATTATTCTTTCAAAGGTAAATATCTTTTTTCTCCATGCAAGACTTGTTAGTAAAAGATGAAGGAAAGCTCCCTTGAATTTCGACCAATCTGAGAATGACTTGTCTAACTTAATTTGGTAGACAAATTTTATTAGCCGTTTTAGGGTGACAAGTAGGAATACTGGAGTTGGTTTTTATTTTAGGAATCACATAAGGAATATCGAAATTAGGACTACTAAATGAGTAAAAACGCAGTATTTTCGGTACATAGGGTAAGGCTTTTCGGGTTTTGCCAAGAAAAGTAACACTTAAGCGATAAAGTCATCAGTGCTGGTAACCTCCTATTCAAAAAACGTCTTTAATTGCCTGAAAAAATTCATTCCGAAACAAATAGCGATAAACTAAAACTTATTTCAGATTCAGCGCTAGATTAGGTCGATATTCTTAGAAGAGCAGTGTTTTTAATTAACAGTTTTTCTATTCTTTAGGTGAATTCTAAACGCTTAATAGTTGTCAATTAATAAGTGAGGGTGTAACTTTGTTTTTAAATAGTTGCGCTATTTTAGTGCAAATAGTAGAGAGGAATGTTTATCATGGCAAAGAAAAAGATAATTATCGTAGGTGGCGGATTCGCTGGTATTCAGTTGACAAGAAATCTCGATGAACGTTTATTTGATGTATTACTCATTGATAAATTAAATCACCATCAATTTCAACCTTTATTTTATCAGGTAGCAACCTCGCAAATTGAACCTTCCAGCATTTCTTTTCCTTTAAGAAATATTTTTAAGAACAAATCCAATGTGCAAATACGGCTCGCAGAAGTTTTATCTGTAGATAAATTAAAGAATACTCTTAGCACGACGATTGGAGATTTTGAATACGATTATTTGGTGATGGCTGTTGGTTGTAAGACAAATTTTTTTGGAAATGAAAACATTGCAAAAAATGCTTTTACACTTAAATCAACTTATGAGGCAATTACCATTCGTAATCACATTTTGCAGACTTTTGAGAAAGTAATTTCGTCAAATGATTTTGAAAAAGAGAGTTTATTAAACCTGGTAATTGTAGGCGCCGGACCTACAGGTGTTGAGTTATCTGGAGCTTTTACAGAAATAAAAAAACATGTCTTGCCAAAAGATTATAAGGGAATAGATTTTTCAAAATTCAAAATTATTCTGGTTGAAGGCAGTAAACACACTTTGAATGCCATGAGTGATGTGGCGAAAAAAGCTTCTCATGCTTATTTAACACAAATGGGTGTGGAGGTTTATACAGAAACTTTTGTAAAAGATTATGATGGTGAGTTGCTGACCTTAAGTAATGGAAATCAGATCAAAACAAAAACTGTACTCTGGGCGGCTGGCGTAACAGGAAACAGGATTGAAGGTTTTTCAGATGATGTGTACGCACAAGGTAGTCGTTTTAAAGTGAACCGGATTAACCAAGTTGCTGAAACAGAAAATATTTTTGCGGTTGGTGACATTGCTTTTATGACGACACCAAAGTATCCTAAAGGCCATCCCCAATTAGCAAACGTTGCTATTAATCAAGCCAAGTTACTCGCAAAGAATCTTAAAGCAATAAGTGAAAACAAAAAAACGAAAGAGTTTGAATACAAGGATCTTGGTTCAATGGCTACTGTAGGAACCAATAAAGCCGTAGTTGATTTACCATTTGTAAGTTTTAAAGGGTACTTCGCCTGGCTTGTTTGGATGTTTTTACATTTAATGTTGATTCTGAGCGTTAGAAATAAACTCATCATATTTATTAATTGGGCCTGGGCCTATGTTACTAAAGATACTTCCTTACGGCTTATACTTTCTGATTCAAATAAAAAAGACCAGCCAACGGATGGACAAAGCTCCTAGTAATTGCATGGATTTTGCAATGAGTTTTTTGAGAATTAAATAGCTGAAAATTTTAGACAAGACAATTTCCAAGAGTTATTGGTGATTTGAACCCCAACAAATTTTATTTCCTGCTACAGTATGACACGTTGGAATTTCAGATTTAGTGAAGTTGTGCTGTGGACTCAGATAAGGAATTCCCAAATTTAATCCTCTTACAATTAACAGAACTGCCATAACTCCTAAAAATACAGGAACGACTTTCCTTATTTTGTTACGAAAAGTCAAATTGATTCTGTTTCCGAAGTAAGGTAGAGCAATCATTACCGGAAAAGTACCCAATCCAAATACCGCCATAAAAATACTTCCTTTTAAAATATCGGAAGTGGCGATAGCTCCTGCAACTGCCATGTAGACTAATCCGCAAGGTAATAAACCGTTTAAAATTCCGATTAAGAACAAGGTTTTTTTACCTTCTTTTGAAAATAGACTAGAAAGTTTTGTTTTGAGTTTATTAAAGAAAGTATAGATAGAAGAAGTTATGCTCCATTTAGAAATTATTTTTTTTGGTAGAAATAATCCTAATAAAATAAGAATACCGAGTGTGATGGACAAGGCTTGCTGGTATCCAAATAAAGCAAAGGATTTACCAAGCGCACCGAAAATTAATCCAAAAATGGCGTAGGTAAACATTCTCCCGAAATTGTATAACAACACAGAGAAGAAGCGTTGAACTGAATTTAATTGACCAATGGGAAGCGCTAAGGCAATAGGACCACACATGCCCACACAGTGGAAGCTACCGAGGAAGCCTAAAGATATGGCGGCCCAAAATAAAATCATTTTTGAAAATTGATAATGTCTTCCTTGTAATAGTTTTTACCATTGCTAGTAAAATTAATTTGCATTTTATACACACCCTTTGTAAAACCCGGATCAATCATTTGCATCCCTTCTATTCCTAGCGATAAGGGAACTGTTTTGTCTTGCGAAGAATTCGAAGGACGCATAAAATAAACGCTTCCTGAGAAGTTTTTTGATAGTAATTCTAAGGGAAAGATAAGTTGTACCGATCGGTCGCGAATAATATGACGCACTGGAGTGTCTAAATTATTTGCGTTTTCAGTTGCGTCCAATTGATCTTGAAATTTTAATTCTTTGGCGTAGTAGTCTGCTGTTTCTAATTCAACGCTTTCTCCAAAACAAATGAAGGCAAGACCTAGAATAAGCGCTACAAAGCTCAGGTATAGGATGGTTATTTTTGTTCCCCAATTCATAATCTTATTTTTTTAAATATTAATTGTTATTTAATACGCTAATCGTGTTCTTCTTTTTTATTGGAATCTTCATCATCCTGTTTATCATGTCTATCATGTTCGTCTTCATCATCGTAATCTACTGGACCCAAAAAGTTTGTTTTAACGGTTTTTATTTTTTTGTTGTTGGTATAAATTCCTAAAACAAGTTTTGTTTTGCGCTCTTTAATGAGATTTTTATTCAAGTAAACAAAAAACTCACCTTGCGACACGTTTTCTTCTGCTACACCTAATGCTTTGCCAATTACTTCCACTTTTCCATCCATGTTTTCAATGCGGACTTCCACAGGTAAACTGTCGCGTGTTTTATTAATGAGTTTAATGGTATATAAATTACTGATTTGATCATTGGGCTGTTCCTGATACAACATGCCTTTAGCGCGAAGCACAGTGGCATCGTAATCGGAACGGGTGGATAACAGTAAGGTTTCAATGCCAATTAAAACAAGCAACACAGCGCTGTAAGCTTTCATACGGGTTGTGAAACGTAATTTTTTATTTTCCGCAATTCCTTTTTCAGAATCAAAACGAATTAAACCTTTTGGAAGTTTTACACTTTCCATAATGCTATCACAGGCGTCGATACAAGCGGTACAATTCACGCACTCCAATTGTGTTCCGTTGCGAATGTCTATTCCTGTTGGACAAACTTTTACGCATAATCCACAGTCAATACAATCACCCTTACTCTCATCCACTTTTTTTGTGAATTTGTGACGAGGCTCTCCGCGCACATAATCGTAAGCTACCACAATGCTTTCTTTGTCCAATAAAACGCCTTGCATTCTTCCGTAAGGACAAACAATTAAACATACTTGTTCACGAAACCAAGAATACACAAAAAAGAAAACACTGGTAAAAATCATTAAAGAAGTGAATGTGCCAACGTTTTTCGAAAGGGGTTCTTTCACGATTTTTAAAACTTCATCCATCCCAATTAAATAAGATAAAAAAGTGTTGGCAATCAAAAAAGAAAGCATAAAAAATAAAACAGACTTAACTGTTCTTTTAGTTATTTTCTCTAGGTTCCAGGGCATTTTTTTTAGCGCTCTTTGGTAATTGGCATCACCATCCACCAAATATTCTATTCTCCGGAAAAGCATTTCCATAAAAATGGTTTGCGGGCAAGCCCAGCCGCAGAATACGCGTCCGAAAATAACAGTGAAGAGTGCAATAAATACGATGAAAATTAAAAGACCTAAACCAAAAATAAAAAAATCTTGTGGCCAAAAAATGCTCCCGAAAAGAATAAATTTTCTTTCAAGAATATTGATTAAGAAAAGCGGTTCGCCATTGTACTTTAAAAACGGTAATCCAAAAAAAACGATCAAATAAACATAACTTAGGTAAGCACGCAAATTGAATAATCTTCCTTTTGGTTTTGTAGGATAGATCCAGGCTCTTTTGCCTTCTTTGTCAATGGTTGCAATGGAGTCTCTAAAGCTTTCTTGTTTTTGTTCGTCTGAGTTCGTTGGCATTTTAGTTTTTATTTTTTAAGAGAATCAACTGCCAATTTTATTTGCAGTGAATCGCTCGGTGTACTGGTAGAATCTGAAACAGCTTCTTCTACATATAAGTCCCCTTGTTTATCTTTTGGTTTAGGAGGATTGGTTCCACGTAGCGTTCTGATATAACTGGTTAATTGTGCAATTTGTATGGGCGAAAAATCTTCTTTCCACGATTTCATTCCTTTATCTGGCCAACCATATTTAATGGTTTTAAAAATTTCTCTCACACTACCAGAGTGAATCCAATAATCATCGGTTAAATTCGGACCTACCGTTCCTTCACCAAATTTACCATGACAAGCCGCGCAAGTAGAAATAAAAATGTCTTTTCCTGCTGCTAGATCGCTTGGGCTATCCAGCATTTTCACGGTATTCTCATCTACATTGTTAGCAGAGGTTTTCATGAATTCCGCAATGTCAGCTTCTGCTTTCTTCATGGCCAAGTGATATTCTTCTGCTTGTAAAGGAGCTGTTTTAGTAACATGATAATTGATGAGATAAACAACTGCTACAACAATGGTTAAGTAAAAACCGTACTTCCACCATGGCGGCAAATCGTTGTCTAATTCTTTAATGCCATCGTAATCGTGATCGAGTAGGATGCTTTCTTCTTTGTCAATATCAACCGCGCCACTTAATTTTTTAAGAATCGTTTCTACTATTGCTGGTTCTTCTGCCATTTTAGCTTTAACGGAATCAGGGACACTTGTTTTGAGAAGGAATTTTAAAGTGTATATAAGTACTGCAACAACGATTAATTCTAAAAAAATTACAATTGTCATGGTGTAGAAGGTGAATCCATCTAATCCTCCGATACGACCATCATCCGCTGCTGCTGATCCTTGCGCAAAAAGCGATGATCCGGCAAACATGAGAAAAATAAAAATAGCGCTGCTTTTTACCGAAGGTGGCGTTTGATTTTTATCTTTTCCTTTAATCAGATTTAGCAAGGCATCTGAATTTGATAAATTTTTCAACACATTGCTTAAAGCCATTACGATGATTGCCAACAGAATAATGGTAACCAATAAGGTATTAAACAAGGCATTTGAAAAATAGCTGCTTGAAGCTGCTGTGTTTTCCTGAGCTAATGAAACAAAGGGCAGTAGCAAGAACAGCGCTGCTGCTTTTAAACTTTTTTTTGTAGTTGTTTTTTTTGTGTTCATATGCTAAAATTTTTCATTATTATCTAAAGGAATGTTTGCTACCTCGTCAATGTGTTTTTTGTCTGAACGTAAAACATAATAGCTTACGAAAAGAAAAAAGACAAAAAACAGAACGAAGGAAATGAGTGGGTAAATGCCTATACCTGCAATCGTTTCTAAATAATGTTTGTATTTCATACTTTTAGTTTTAAAAATTTTAATTCGTCAATTTTGAGATCTCTTCTTTCGGAGCTGCCTTAATATCTTTGCCCATTCTTTGTAGGTAGGCAATCACTGCAATAATCTCTTTATCTGGCGCAGTACGAATGCCATCCTTTTTCAGACTTTCTGCAATTTCTTTGGCTTGTTTTTCCATATCTTCTGGTGCTATTTTTTCGTAGCCTTCTGGATATGGAACACCTAAACGTTGCATGGCTCTGATTTTTGATAACACAGCAGCCGCATTTATTTTATCATCTAACAACCAAGGATAAGATGGCATGATAGAACCCGGTGACATCGACGTAGGATCCATCATGTGGTTGTAATGCCAACTGTCTGGATATTTGCCGCCAATTCTCGCCAAATCAGGACCAGTACGTTTAGAACCCCATTGAAAAGGATGATCGTAAACAAATTCCCCTGCTTTTGAATATTCACCGTAACGGGCGGTTTCACTTCTAAATGGTCGAATCATTTGTGAGTGACAGGTATAACAACCTTCTCGCACATAAATATCTCTTCCTTCTAACTCAAGCGGCGTATAAGGTTTTACACTTGAAATAGTTGGAATGTTTGTTTGTATTAAAAAGGTTGGAATTAATTCGATTACACCACCAATAATTACTACTACCAAACTCAGAACCAACATTTGTACTGGTCTGCGTTCAATCCAACGGTGCCAGTGATCGCCTGCATGGGCTTTATAAGTCGGAGCAAGTGCTGGAGCTTCTGCTTCTTCGTTGGCAATTAAAGAACCTGATTTTACAGTTTTAATTAAATTGTAAACCATCATAATGGCTCCGGTTAAGAATAAAAGTCCACCTGCTGCACGCGCTGCGTAGAAAGGAATCATCTTAGTCACCGTATCCATAAACTGCCATTTTAACTGACCTTCTGGAGTAAATTCTTTCCACATTAAACTTTGCATGATGCCAGCGAAGTACATTGGAACGGCATATAAAATAATCCCTAAGGTTCCAATCCAAAAGTGCATGTTGGCTAATTTTGGTGAATATAATTTCACACCAAATAATCGTGGAATCAACCAATATAAAATACCGAAGGTTAAAAATCCATTCCAACCAAGAGCTCCAACGTGTACGTGTGCAACAGTCCAATCAGTATAATGACTTATGGCATTAATAGATTTGATGGAAAGTAAGGGTCCTTCAAAAGTCGCCATACCGTAAGCCGTTACCGCTACTACTAAGAATTTTAAAACAACATCGTCACGCACTTTGTCCCATGCACCACGTAAGGTTAATAAACCGTTAATCATACCACCCCAAGATGGAGCAATGAGCATGATGGAGAAAACAACTCCTAAAGATTGCGCCCAATCGGGGAGGGCAGTGTAAAGCAAGTGATGTGGACCCGCCCAGATGTATAAAAAGATAAGTGCCCAAAAGTGAATGATGGATAAACGATACGAATAAACTGGTCGGTTAGCTGCTTTTGGAAGGAAGTAATACATTAAACCTAAATAGGGAGTGGTTAAGAAAAAGGCAACGGCGTTATGACCATACCACCATTGTACCAAAGCATCTTGAACCCCTGCATACACAGGATAAGATTTCCAGAACGAAACTGGAATTTCGATAGAGTTCACAATGTGTAACATGGCAACCGTTATGAAGGTGGCAATGTAAAACCAAATGGCTACATACAAGTGACGTTCACGACGACGAAGAATCGTTCCAAACATGTTCCAACCAAATACTACCCAAACCAGTGTAATTAAAATATCAATTGGCCATTCTAGTTCAGCGTATTCTTTACCAGTGGTTTTACCCAAGGCAAGCGTTACGGCTGCTAATACAATAATGAGTTGCCAGCCCCAGAAATGGATCTTACTTAAAAAATCGCTAAACATTCTGGCTTTTAATAAACGTTGAAGCGAATAATAAACGCCCATAAAAATACCGTTCCCCACAAAAGCAAAAATTACGGCGTTGGTGTGAATAGGGCGCACTCTGCCAAAAGTAGTGTAGGCGGTATCCATATTAAAAACGGGCCAAACGAGTTGCAAGGCGGCTAATAATCCAACGAGCATTCCTACAAGGCCCCACAGCATGGTGGCGTAGGCAAACTGTTTTACAATTTTGTTGTCGTATTGAAATTTTTCTATTTCCATAGTGTTTTTATTTCTTGTTTGTTTCTTGTTTCTGGTTTCAAGTTCTTTGTTTCTAATTCGGAGTTTTTAGAAGTTTTTTGTGCGACGGTGTTCTCAAACAACATTCTTACCGAAGGGGTATAATCGTCTTCGTATTGCCCGGCTTTCACCGACCAGATAAAGGCCACGAGAAAACCGATGGCAATTAGTAAACTGGCTGTAATTAAGATGATGATAACACTCATTTCGAACCCAAAAATACCTGAGAACGACTTTATGCCTTATGACAATGCGCAGGAGGAAATATGATTTTTGTCAGGTCTTCGTTTACGCTTCGATAAACTCCTAGCAGACTAAATAGTAGGATAACAGATAAGATGGTTTACAGCTAATCTAAAGCAGAAAAAGGGTTTTGAATGATTGTTGAATGAGGGTGGCTTAGGTGCAGCGAGCTGTAGTTAGTTTCCTCTAAATTGTATTAAAGTCGAATTTTTGAAAGCGTGTCGGTTCATTTTTTAAAATACTCCAATCAAAGTCATACTTCTCTGCATCTGCCCAGTTTTTAGGAAATTCAATTTTTAAATACTGGCCAATTCCAAATTCACCATTAAAATAACTATCACCACTTTCAAGTGCAATTGAACCAGTGCCAGGTTGAAAGTCTTCACAATTAAACTGAGAAGAAAGTAGCACAAAAAGTCCAGTAAATGCAGTTAGTAGGTTATCAAAATTGGCTAACTCAAATTTATCATTCTTGTCGTGTTTAGTTTCATTGTATGCTTGATACCAAGTTAATGATGAATTTGTCTGCCAATCAAAGAATGGTTGATATTTACTTTTGTTTCCTCTCCAAAATGGAAATTCCACAAAATAGTTGTCCAAATGATGTGTCTTATTAATTTTTATGTAGTCATTTATATTCCAGAATTCCTCAGTTCTTAGTTGTCCAGCATTATTGCTGCTTTTAAAGGTAAGCCATTTCTGGTAACTAAAGGCTTGGGACACCATCAAACAATACAAACGTTTATAACCAATACCAACAAATTGTGAGGATTGATTAAAAGAATTGGAAGCGCTACATTATTCGCTAATTGGAATTGGATTTAATTTTGTTTTGAAAGTCTATACAATCTATTGCAACTAGTCTTTTTAAGTCTTGCGCCACACACAGTATTTGACCTTGTCTGTTGATTAATAACCAAGCGGTTCTCGACTCGTGTGTCTTATTCTAAGAATACGAATTTCTTTTGTGTCGGATTTAACTTGATAGGTCACTCGATAACTAAAAACTACAAATGCTCTGAAATCCCTATTTGGAGCGTCTTTTAATTCATCTAATTCAGAAATGAGAGGATTTGTTTTAATAACGTCAAGGCGAGCGAGAATTGTGCTTTTTACGATTTTGGGAGCTTGATTACTTTGTTTTTCGAGATAAGTTAAAATGTCTTTAAAATGATCAAGTGCTTTTCTGTCCCATATTATTTTGAAGGAAATTGGCTTTACCATTTAGATAATTCCTTAATAGCTTCTTTGTGAGAAACAGAAGTTCCCTTTTCAATTCTATCAACAGCTTCATTTACTTCTTTGTTATATTGTTTACGGGTAATCCTCTTAGCATCTTTGTCTACATTTAAAAAGGTCTTGATCATCTCAAGGACCAAAATCTGCTGCTTATCCGAGAGCAATGGAAGGTAGCTGTCAACTTGTTTTTTTATAGCGGTAGCAGTCATGTCAGTGATTTTGAATATACGAATTTACGAAAAACTGTCGTAAAGCCAAAGTAAGGACGTCATTAGTTAATTTGTCGAATTTTTGGTGTTTTGTTGCTTTGAGTTTTTTCCTGAAGCGATGTCTTCGTGCATTACTGGTCAAGTTTTACAGCCTTGCGCCGTTTTTTTGTTATGTCAAGTTATGTATTTGAGTGCTAACGCGTAAAAATTGTGCTTAGGCGCTGTTAGTAGTATGGTGGCACACACGGTTTAGCTTATGTTTAAATGTTCGCCAATGGCAGCGTTGTTATTAGCACAATTTTTATATGACCATTCCGTTAAATAGCAATGAAAAAGCTTTTTATTTTTTTTTTCATGTCAATTATTTGCCTTGATGTTTGGTCTCAAGGTAAATTAAAAACTCAATGTAAGTTTGGGTTTAAATTTGGTTCAGGAATGCAAACTATTACAGGCTGTCCCTTAAAAAAAATACCAAGAATTGCTTTCATGGGTGGAATATGGGTTCAGATAAAAATTAGTAAAAGTTGGACTATACAGGCTGAACTAACTCAAATTGGCAAAGGAACTGGGCTAGGCCTTCATCAACCCAAGTATGGCGATTATTGGCTAAATCTAAATTACTTTGAAGTCCCAATCCTCTTCCAATATAACAAGCAAAATGGTTACTTTGAATTTGGTCCAAGTTTAGCAGGATTAATCAATACTGGAGAATATATAAAGGGAGGAGCACTTCCGTACCAAACCGACCTTTATCCGATTAGTAAAAAAGACTTTTCTTTCAATCTAGGTGCAGGTTACGTATTTAACGACAAATGGCGTGTAGGATTACGATTGACTCACTCACTTCTTCCTGTTCGAAAACAATTACCTGCAACTTCTCATCCAGTTTACAATAGAGGTATTATCCTTGCTGTTAGCCGTCAAATAAACTTAAAGGCCTTAAGAACCAGGCAATCGCAAGACATCGAGTAAAATGGCCAGTAAGTATTTTGTCTAACAAAGCGTTTTTCGTCTTACGGAATTGTTCCGCCACTTACTACTAACTCTTGGCTTGGCGCACAATCAAATAATACGAACGTTTACAAATAAATTATAGCGATTGAGTGGCAATTAAAAATAAGCGATTCGTTTTAATATTCAAATGTGTTTTTTTGTAGGTAGCTGAAGCCAACAATTCGATAAAACTCCCAAGGATAGTGTTAGGCGCAGTTTTTATTTCAGTTTGCTGCATACTTCATTACAATTCTGTTCGATTATCTTGCAAATGTCGTCAATGGTTACAGATGTTTTTTTGTTTTCAGAAAAAGGTTCTCCATACAAATTCGCAAGTTTGTTTATTGTCAAAAAGGCTGTGCTAATAATTACCATAATAGGAACAGCCAAAAACTCAAATCCACTTTCTTCACCACCCAAGTCAATGTCGCCAATAAATAGTGGAATAAGGATTACATAGAAATTTACAATTAATTTTGTGAATGCACTGTAAATCATAAGGAATGGTGTGTTCTTTATTCTTTCTGCTTTTCCTTGAATGTCATAAAACCGATTGATATGTTGCATCAAATCTCCTTTTTCAATTCTTGCAGATGTTGTAAAATTATCTTCAATGTCCTTTGTGATTGCTACTAAAATCTCATTTGAAATTTTATTCTCTGTGTTTATCTTAAATTCAGAAAATAGTTTGTTTGTTTGGTCATCAAATTTTGGATGCAAGTTGTTGTGCATTTCATTTTTTAGCTGTCCTATGTATAAAATGCTTAACTCAATGATTTTTTGTGCTTTGAGATTTATGTCATTTTGTTTGGTTTCTTTGAAATGTTGTTCATTTCCATAGTAAGCATAAATTTTTGCAACAAAACTTCGTGTATTGTTAGTCAATTCGCCAAATATTTTTCTTGCTTCCCACCATCTGTCATAGGCAGAGTTCATCCTGAAACCAAGAAAGAAAGCAACCGCAAGTCCAAATACTGAACCAATTTGTCCAGATATTTTGTAAATGTGGTCACCGAAATATTCTTCAAGAGCAAGCACAAAAATTGTATATACCGTTGTAATTATAATAAACGGTGTTGCAATTTTTAGCAGATGAAGTAAACCTTGCCTTTCTGTTTTTATCATTTTTAATCGTCTTCGCCTTTTTCAGCGTTATTATTGTCTGTCGCAGGAATACTGTTTCCGCTTCTTATTTCGGTGTGTCTTATTTCACCGCCAGTTGTACCTGTTTGGTTAGCAAAGAATAATACCACAAAGGCAAAAATCAATGTGCTAATTGAAATAAGGGAAGAAAATGTTTTTTGTTTAAAGCTCGCCCAAAGTCCAAGCAAAGAAATTCCACCTATAATATAAGAAAGTATAGCGAATGTTTCTGCTGTTTCTTCGTGGCTTTCTATGAAGTTTTCCGTAACTCCATTTATTTTTTCTACTACTTCTTCTGCACCTTCTCCTGTATTCATAGCTGCTATTGCGGCTAATGCACCGAAAACAAAAATCATAAATGCCGTTCGTTTAACAACTTCTGATTTTGAAATAAGTCCTGTAGTCATTACGATTACTCCCACGATAGGGAAAATGATTGGTAAATGATTTACCGCTAAATGCCAATGTGCTCCGTTCATATTATTATGTTTTTAAAAATTAAATATTTACTCCAAAAAGGTAACCAACTAACGCAGAAAGTACCATTGCAATTGTACCCCAAATGGTAATTCGCAAGATTGCTTTTTTAATGCTTGAACCACCTGTTTTTGCAGATGTCGCTCCTAAAATGATTAGGAAAATTAGTGTAAAACCATACAACCAATATTCCATTCCTTTAACAGTTGCAAAAAGGACAACTAAAAGCGGTAATACGCCACCAACAGTGAAAGAGGCTCCAGATGCAAAAGCAGCTTGTATTGGATTTGCTTGACTTATTTCGTTGATGCCTAATTCATCTCTTATGTGTGTTCCCAAAGCGTCTTTTTCTGTCAATTCAATTGCCACTTGTCTTGCGGTTTCTTTTTTTAGTCCACGCTTCTCATAGATTTGAGCCAAAATAGTAAGTTCTTCTTCTGGCATTTCTTTTAGTTCCTTAATTTCTCTTTCAATGTCCGCCTTTTCAGTGTCGGTTTGCGAACTTACCGAAACATATTCGCCTGCTGCCATAGATAAAGCTCCAGCAACAAGTCCTGCGACTGTTGCTAAAACAATCGGCTCTCTTGTCGAACTTGCAGCAGCCACTCCTATTGCAAGACTAGAAACGGAAATTATTCCGTCATTTGCTCCAAGAACAGCAGCTCTCAACCAGTTGCTTCGGTGTATGTAATGGCTATCTAAGTAGTTGTCGATTGTTATCATATTCTATTTGTTGTCTTGTTACTGTTGGTTGTCTTGAAATTACGCCTAACTATTGGCTTGGCGCACAAAATATATTTCATTTGTTTCATTCGTGCTTATTAAAAAAGACAAGTGAGATTTCAAATCTAGCCCAACTTCCTCGCAAACCATCTACTGGCAACAGTCGTATAAAGCACAATAGAAATAGAACTAATTGGCATCAGAATCGCCGCAATAACAGGGGAAAGTGTTCCTTGCACGGCAAAACTTAAACCAACTACATTGTATAATAAAGAGATGATAAAACTTCCGTAAATAATTTGTTTCTCTTTTCTACAATAGTCGAGTAGGGCGTTGAGTTTATTGAAAGATTTGCCATCCAAAATAATATCGCTACCAGGAGAAAAATTATTGATGTTATCGCTGATGGCAATTCCTACTTCGCTTTGTTGCAGAGCACCGGCGTCGTTTAAACCGTCACCAATCATCAGCACTTTATGTCCTTTGTTTTGAAGGTTTTTAATGTAATCGAGTTTGTCTTGCGGTTTTTTATTAAAATGAAGTTCCACTTCTTTTCCAAATAATTTATTGAGATAAGTTTCTTCTGTACTAGTGTCACCAGAAATTAAAGCGAGCTGATAATTTTGTTTAAGTCCGTTCATCACTTCAGAAAGATTTTCACGGTACGGCGTTTTAATGTAATACCAACCTAAAACTTGTTCGTTGTGCGAAACATAAACCTTACTACCATCCGTATTTTCTTTTGAACTCGCACCGGTTATAAACTCCGAAGAACCCATACGGATAGATTCATTATTGATCAAGGCAGAACTTCCTTTTCCGGCTTCTTCTACATAATTTTTTACAGATAATTTTTTTTGAAATGGAATGGAGGCAGCGATAGCTTTGCTTAATGGATGACTGGATTGAGCCGCCAGCATACGAATAAGTTGTAAATGATAGTCGTTTAAGTCACAACCTCTAAAGGTGGCGGTTGAAGTATCTTGGCGGGTAATAGTTCCCGTTTTATCAAATACCAAAGTGTCGGTTTCAGAAATGGTTTCAAGTACTTCTGCATTTTTTACAAAGAAATTATATTTCTGCAAAACGCTGATCATGTTTCCATTCGTAAAGGTTGCCGAAAGTAACAATGCACAAGGACAAGCAACAATCAAAATAGAGGTTACAGCGTTCCATGCCAAACCACCACCCTGTAGACTCCAGTAAATACCAGCTGTTAAAGCAATGCTAAATAAACCGTAGGTAAAATAACGACTGATTAAATGAATAAAAGAATCTTTAGGTTGATTCTTTTTGTTTTTAAAAGCGGTGTTGTTCCAAAGTTGTGTGAGATAGCTTTGTGAAACTTCTTTCACCACTTCTAGTTCTATCGCGCCAGAGCATTGTTTTCCTCCTGCGTAAATAATTTCACCGATGTTTTTTTCAACAGGAGTAGATTCACCCGTTACAAAACTATAATCAATGGTGGCCTTTCCCATAAACAGAATTCCGTCTGCAGGAATAATTTCACTGTTATGAATTTTAATACGGTTTCCTTTTTTTAATTCTGAAACTGGAATTTGAGTTTCCGTGGTATCGTTGTTTAAAACAGTGACACCGAGTGGAAAGTAAGATTTATAATCACGATCGAAATTGAGTGTGTCGTAACTTTTATTTTGAAAAAATCGGCCCACCAGCATAAAAAACACAATGCCGCTCATAGAATCGAGGTAGCCAGGACCTGAGAAGCTCGTGATTTCATAAATGCTTCTTGCAAAGGTAATCAGGATGGCAAGGGCGATCGGCGCATCAATGTTCAGAAATTTTTGTTTCAAACTTTTGTAGGCCGAAGTAAAAAATTCAGAGGCGCAGTAAAAGAAGACTGGGAGTGCTAATCCCAAATTGATAAAACTAAAAATGGTTTGTAAAGATTTATCATTGTCGGTGCCGTTTGAAAAATACTCTGGAAAACTCAGCATCATGATGTTCCCAAAACAAAAACCGGCTATGCCAATTTTGTACAAACGTGATTTATCGTACTTACTTATTTTGGAATCTGAAAGATCGTTTAAGCTAATATGTGGCTCGTAGCCAATTTCACTGAGAAGTTCTGCTAAAACTTTTAATGTAACACGTGTGGAATCAAAAACCACAGTGATTTCTTTTTTAAGAAAATTTACCTGAGATTGAATAACGCCTTTGTGTAATTTGGGTAAATGCTCAAGCAGCCAAATGCAGCTGCTGCAATGCATTTGTGGCAAGTAAAACGTGATGTGCTTTTGATCTCCTTCCGAAAAATGCACCAATTTAGTGGTTACTTCAGCATTGTCTAAGAAAGCAAATTTGCCTGCGCGTACTTTTGTTTTTTGTGCAATTCCTGGATTTTTATCGAGGTCGTAATATTCACAGAGTCCATTTTCATTAATGATCTCAAACACCATCTTGCAGCCTTCACAACAAAAAATCTTTTCCTCTTTATGTATGGAAGTATCATCACAGTCTTCACCACAATGGTAGCAAACTATTTCTTTAGATTTATCTACGGTGTTTTCTGACATAGATCTGCCTTAGGGTTCAATTTAAAATTAATGGCTTGCAAAATAAATTTGAGCTCTGGCAACCAATTCATGACCAGGATCGCAATTCATCACAATAAGATAGGAGGCGAATTGTGTAATTTTCCAATCGGGGATTAGTTGTTCTCCATTAAAAATATAAACTCTTTTAAAATTTTGCTCAAAGGGAATGTGTAGCGAATTGCAAGCACGAAAAGCTCTTTCCAAAGCCAGTTTTATTTCTTCAGTAGTGTTAACTTCAAGCGCTTCCAAAAGTTGACTGGCAAAGTTAGTAAACCGTTGCTCGTTGCTGCGGCGGTAATTATCACGGTCGGTAATAATTGTCTCCAAATGATCATAAAGACTCAGCATGTGCTTTGTTTTTTAAGTTAGACAATTCAGTAAATAATTGAAGTTCTTTTTCAGAGAGTTTTTCTGGAATTTCTATTTTCACTTTCGCATAAAGGTCGCCAAATTCATTGCTTTTGCCGTACACGGGCATTCCCATGCCTTTTAAGCGAAGTACTTTTTCGTTTTGTGTGTATTTGCTAATGGTCATTTTAATAGCACCTTTTAAAGTTCTTATCAGTGTTTGACCACCAAGAATGGCTGTGTACAAATCAACTTTAACATCACAATGTACGTCGTTGCCCTGAAGTTTAAAATGAGGATGTTCAGCAATGTGCACCGTTAAATACAAATCACCAGCCGATCCACCATTCATTCCTGCGGATCCTTTTCCTTTAAGTCTGAGTATTTGGCTTTCCTGAGTGCCAGGTTTTAAATTAATTTTTAATTTTTCAGTTCCTAAATCAAGTTGCCTTGTGGTGCCAGCATAAGCTTCTTCCAGTGAAATTTGAACAGAAGCCTGATAATCTTGTCCTTTAAACGATTGTTGCTTTCTGCCGCCGCTGAATTTCCCACCAAAAATATTTTCAAAGAAATCAGAAAAATCACTTTCGTTAAATTGTTGTCCTTGAGATTGACCTCTTCCTCCACTTTGCGCGTTTTGCCATTTAGACCAATCAAAATCTTGTCCTGCATTGCTGCCCCCATGTTGTTGGTAGCTTTGCCAGTTCTCTCCTAACTCGTCGTATTTTTTTCTTTTTTCAGGGTCACTTAAAACTTCGTTCGCTTCATTGACTTCTTTAAACTTGTCTTCTGCCGATTTATTATTTTGGTTTTTATCAGGATGGTACTGAATAGCCAACTTACGGTACGCTTTTTTAATTTGGTCTGGAGTGGCCGTTTTAGAAACACCTAATATTTTATAATAGTCTTTGTAGTTCACAAGGTTAATTTTAGTTTAATCGAAAATTGGCGTGAAATTAAGCTTCGGAATTCTTCTCTTTGTCAGAAAATTTACCAATGGCACAACTTACATACGATTTAGCACCTGTGGTTAATTTTTCAAAACCTTCAACAGTTCCTTTTTCTGGATAGCCCATTGACTTTAGTTTGGTTTTAATTTGTGAAAGAGTCACCTCATTTTCAAATTCCACTTGTACAATTTCTTCCTCAACTTCAACATGAACGGTTTTAACCCCGTTAATAGAAGTTAAACCTTTATGAATAGTAGACGCACAACCGCCACATTTTAGGTTATCAATTTTAATATCAACTTTCATATCTATGATTGTTTTTCTTTACATGTTTTTATCCCGAATGGTAAATAAAGCGGACAAAAAGAAATAACGCTGGTTAATAGAAAAATAATTGCGGCTGCCATTAGCACGTAAGCCCAAGTTCCTGTGATTGCATCTGTTAAGAATAAACCAATCATTACTACTGCGAGAATAATTCTTATTATTCTATCCGCTGTTCCCATATTTTTTTTCATATTTTTTTCTTCAAAGTTAGTTTGCTTTATTAACAAAGTTAATGATGGTTCTCAGGGATGTGTGTGACATATGTCATACAACAACCCTATTTTTAACCTTAAATTTGTACGATAAACTTAAAAGTTTTTCAGGTGCTTCATTGAGAGGTACGGCGCATGAACAATTTTTTAAGATAATTTTGTAAACCTATAAAAATGAAAAGCTTTAACGAACTCATTAATTCTGAAAAACCTGTTTTGGTTGATTTTTTTGCTGAATGGTGCGGTCCTTGTAAAACCATGGCTCCGATTTTAAAAGAAGCTAAATCTCAAATGGGAGAAGATGCCACCATTATTAAAGTGGATGTGGATAAAAATCAGCAGGTGGCGGCGGCTTATCAAGTAAGAAGTGTGCCTACTCTAATTCTTTTCAAACAGGGAAAAGTAGTATGGAAACAATCGGGAGTTGTACCAGCAAATGAATTAGTTTTGTTATTTAAACAACATAAATAAAATGCACAATTACCAGGTAAACCTTAATTGGTTAGAAGGAAGAAAAGGTGAAATTTCGTCGCCTGAATTAACTACAAAAATTGAAGTGGCCACGCCCCCCGCATTTCCAGGTGGAGTAGAGGGGATTTGGTCGCCCGAACATTTGCTTACGGCGGCGGTAAATTCTTGCTTTATGACTACTTTTTTAGCCATTGCAGAAAATTCTAAGTTAGCATTCAAAAAATTTAGTTGTACTTCAGAAGGAATATTGGATCAGGTAGAGGGTAAATATTTAATGACTGAGATTATTCTTAAACCCCAGGTGGAACTTGTAAATGAAGCGGATAAGGAAAGAGCGGAACGGATTTTACAGAAATCTGAAAAGGCTTGCCTGATATCTAATTCTATCAAATCGAAAGTAACTTTGGTTACCACAATCGAAGCGTAATATTTCAAATTTTCTTGTAATACTGACCTAGATCATGTGAACAAGCATTTTTTGATTTTATCTTGCGTGCAATGAACAAAGCAAATCAATCATTGTATGACGAACTTTTTGTCTTGGCCACCTGTCTTCTGCAGAAGGGTGAGTTAAGCGAAGACATTCACAGGGCTCTGCTTCAAAAGAGTGAGGACATCGTTCTTGTTACAGTGGTTATTAAAGAAGCTAAAAACCACTATTACGCAGATTTACGCAAACAAGGTTTTAGGTGGATTCTTGCTGGTTGCATCTTTGGAATGACTGGAATGATAGTAACTCTTTTTAATTTCGCGTCCAATCGCTCAATTGAGATGGCCATGTTTGGTTTTACCACAGTAGGGATTGTAGTGGCTCTTTGGGGAGTTTTTAAACTTATCGGATAAACTTTCTGATTTTAATCATTAGCCACAATGAACTTAATCACATGCACACATTGTTTTCTTTTGTTATTTTGATTCGGAAAATTTTAGACAATGAAAGAGAAAAAATTCGAGATAAACCGCATTTTAAAAGAAACACGAAAAGACTATGTGCAACATGTTTTGTTAGAGCAGGATTGTTGTAATGATCCTTTTGACCAATTTGAACTCTGGTTTAAAGAGGCTGTTGAAAAGGATTCTATGTATGCCAATGCCATGACTGTGTCTACCGTGGATGAAAACGGTATGCCCGATTCAAGAATTGTGTTGTTAAGAAATTTAAGTTACGGTGGTTTCACTTTTTATACCAATTACGAAAGTTCAAAAGGCAATCAAATAAAAAATAATTCCAAGGCTAGTATTTTATTTTTTTGGAAAGAGCTCGAACGTCAAGTAAGAATGCAAGGCGAAATAAGGTTTCTTCCAATCGGAGAATCTGAATTGTATTTTCGTTCACGACCTTTCGAAAGTAAAGTAGGAGCTTGGGCCTCGCAGCAAAGTTCAAGAATAGAAAATCGCGCCGCCTTAGATGAGCGTTATGAAGAAACACTGTTGAAGTATAAAGATAAAAAAGTGCCGCGTCCTAATCACTGGGGTGGTTATGTGTTGGTACCTGTTTCCTTTGAATTTTGGCAAGGAAGGGCAAGTCGTTTACACGATCGTATAAAATATTCTTTACAAGAAAATAATAAAACTGAGCACTGGAAAATGGTAAGGTTAATGCCTTAGTTTATGCCACCGAACTAAAAGCCTGACTTTGCGGGAGTTTTTTCCAATAACGGTTATCGAAACACATACAGATATTTCTAAGAAAAGGTTTTCCTTCTTCCGTTACTACTAAGCCATTCAAACTCGGTCGAACTAACCCATCACTTTTTAGCGACCGACAGCGTTTTAATATTTCATTTATCACCGGAAAATAATAGTTATTATTTGTCCATTTTGTTTCGTAACAACACATAAGATCTAAAATGTGCTGCCTGATAATTTTATCCTCTTCCGATAAAATATGTCCTTTAAAAATTGGAAAATTTCCCTTGCCTATTTCTTGCTGATATTCTTCTACTGTTTTTATATTTTGTACAAATCCAGTCCAGCTATCACTAATAGAAGATGCACCAAGACCAACCATCAATCGGGTATGTTGTGAGGTGTAGCCCATAAAGTTTCTGTGGAGTTCTTTTTTTTGAAAAGCAGTGTAAAGAGCGTCTGTTTTTAATGCAAAATGATCCATGCCAATATCTTCGTAACCTGCTATTTTAAAAAGAGCAAGACCAAGTTCATAAAGTTTTCTTTTTTCTTTTCCTTGAGGTAAATCTTTTTCTGTAAACTTTCTTTGTCCCGGTTTAAGCCAAGGCACATGGGCATAACTATAAAATGCTATCCGCTCAGGTTTAAGTGCTAAAACTTCTTTAATTGTTTGAGTAACCGAAGCTGGGGTTTGAAAGGGTAAGCCATACACCAGATCAAAATTTACAGAAGTATAACCTATTTCTCTCGCTTGCTTAACAACACGCTCAAGATTTGAGAAAGGTTGAATTCTGTTAATGGCCTCTTGTACCTTTTGATTCTGATCTTGTACTCCAAAACTCACTCTTCTAAATCCTAGATCAAATAGGGTTTGTAGATGTT
Source organism: Aurantibacillus circumpalustris (assembly GCF_029625215.1). GTDB lineage: Bacteria > Bacteroidota > Bacteroidia > B-17B0 > Aurantibacillaceae > Aurantibacillus > Aurantibacillus circumpalustris. The sequence goes on along the minus strand of NZ_CP121197.1, from coordinate 3,686,238 downwards.
CTTTGCTGGTATTGTTTGGATGCCCTTCAAAACTAAATTCTGCGTCACTCCCAATAATTGATTCGTTTAAGATACCTTGGATTAATTGTTGAAGATTTCCAGCACTAAAAAATGTGGGTGTTCCACCACCGAGGTGTAGTTCTTTTATTTTTGGTTTTTCACAGAAGAGTTTTAAATAAAGTTTCCATTCTTTTAATAGTGCATTTAAATAAGGTTCTTCCACACCATGATTCACAGTAATGCGGGTATTACAAGCGCAATAGGTACAAAGACTTTCGCAAAAAGGTAAATGAATGTACAGACTTATTCCGTCTTGAGAATCGGCATGTAAATAACTTTCTTTTACAAGGGTTTTCCAGGTTTCTTGCGAAGGCGCGTCAGTCCAGTAAGGAACGGTAGGGTAACTGGTATATCTGGGTGCTGGGACATCGTATTTTTCTATTAAGCTCATGATTGAATTCTTTTATAAAGCAGTTCGTCTGAAAGTTGAGAAGTAAAAGTGTCAAGAATACCCTGTTTCACATGAGGCATCATGACTATTTTGTACCAGCTTGGCTTGTCATGATCATCTGGAACCAGCATAAATTTTTTGGCTATTTCTGTAGAAATGTATTTACTTTTTATACTGATCATATTTAAAAAAGGATTTCGAAAGTACTCTACACCCATTTCATCAAGGGCAGAACATAGGGAAGTGGTTTTATCTAAGAGTTGATTCATTTTAACGGTCCAACCCACCGAACCATAGGTGTGCAGAATCATCCACATACAAGCGGCGTTGGCGCCAGAACGACTTCCGCACAAGGTATAATCTTTGCCCAACACATAAGAAGCTTGATTAGTACATACGTATTTCATGTAATTTTTACGTATAAGAAAAATACCAGTCCCATAAGGTGCCTGCAACATTTTATGACCATCGATGCTGATGGAATTAACGTAAGGATTTTTGAAATTATGTTTGCTTTCAGAATTTGTAAAAGGGTAAATAAAACCACCGAAGGCTGCATCCACATGAAGTTTGTAATTAAGGTGAAGTAAATTCATGAGGTCGGTGATTTTCTCAATGTCATCAACGCTACCAAACATAGTAGTAGAAAGGTTTACGTTGACAATAAAATATTTAACTCCCTGCTTGATGGCAGTTTCTAATTTTGTTTCTAAATCGTGAAGATCTACTTCGCGGTTATCTGGATGTACTTTAAAAACAAGTGAATTTAAATTGAGTAGATTCGCTGCTTTTGCGAAGGAATAGTGCGAGTCCTGAGAGTAAACCAATAATATTTCTTCAGGTTTAGCCTGAAATTCTTCAATGAAATAGTTTCTATAAATCCATTGCGCTTCGATGTTCGCCTCTGTACCCCCGGAAGCCACGTAGCCGTCGCAGGTAGTTGGTTCGGCTCCAAATATTTCATCAGAGCAAAGTCTAATCAGATCTTTTTCGAGTTGTTGTGTGCCTTTAAAAATGGGCTCACCTTCCTGATTAAGTGTATGGCAGCCAATGTGATTTGGATTTGCTACCAACATGGATAAAAAAGGTGCGTTTTTTAAAAAGGGAGCATCGTCATAAAATATTTCTGTATCAAGATAAGTTGCGGGAATTCCAAGAATTAATTCGCTACGGTAATTTAAATTTTTTCCAAGCGCTTCAAATATCTTAAGTTTGATCTCTTGTGTGCTGAGTTTCGGCCAGTTCATATCATTTATTTTTTTGATTTTAAAATTGAGAATAAACGCTTGGCTCTTAACTGATTTTTATCAGCTGAAAAGATGATATTTAATTGGGTAATTAATTAGCGAATATATTGTTTGGAAATGATCATATCCTTTGGGCTTTCCTAAAAATATGTAGTACAAATAATTTTCAAAACGGGTTATGTGAGTTGTTGAAGATTTTATAAAAGGTGGTTTCCTTGCAATAAGGTGTGCAGATGTTTTTTTTGATTTATATCAGTGATGCGATTGTTGAAGTAGTCAAACTATAAAGTAATACTTTACGAGTTTACTGATGCCAATGAGAAGGATAAGTGAAAGTGCAAAAATTTTAAACTGTTTTTGTGTAAATCTGTTTAGTATTAACTTCCCAATATAGGTGCCCACAAAGCCCACTACTAATAAAATTAAAATTAGGTAAAGATCATGTTGGTGGTTATAATTAATTTTTTATCGAAGCCATTTCTAAACATACCAATCTTAGCAATGTTGTTAGAAACATGAAAAACAGCGGTTACACCGAGTACAGAATAAAAAGGAAGATGGTGTGTGCCTCAATTAGGGTTTATCTATGGATGAAAAGCAGTTAGCGATTTTCCGAGCAAGGACATTCTTTTCATTTAATTTGTAATAGGTGTGATTACCTACAAGAAGGCGGTTTATTAAACCGCTGTTTCTTAGAATGCCTAAATGTCTTGAGATTACCGGTTGTGGCATTTTTAATAGTTCGTAAATGGTTTTTACGGTCATTTTTTTCTCGGTATTGTTACAAAGGAGATACATAATTGAAATTCGTGAAGAATGACCAAGTGACTTTAGCATGGCGGTTAACTCAATTAATTCTTTTGTATTAAACCAATTTCTTTGTGAATTCATAAGCGTGTCTACTCTATTAATTTTAGTTTCATTTTTAAGTCGTTGAATCTTTGCATTTCTCCTAAAGGCAAAATCTAGCAAACTAAAAAATAAATTACATCAAAATTAAAGTAGAGTCACACCAACCATAGTGATGATTGTCATTTAGGCACATGATAATAGTCATGTATTAACAGCAACACGTCTAGAATTAAATGTGATTAAAACATTAGCGCGTCTAACCAGCAATTTTCATGTCGCTTTCCAAATCAAATTGCAACACAAATTCTGTTCCTTTGTTTACGCTGCTGCTAACAGTTATTTTTCCACCAAGAGTTTCAACTTGCGTTTTTACTAAAAATAATCCCATTCCCTTTCCCTCAGTATGTATGTGAAATCGGTTATACAGTCCAAATAGTTTTTCATTATGTCTTTCCAGGTCAATACCTATTCCATTGTCATTAAAAAACAGATGTAGTTTTCCATCTTCAATAGAACTTCTGATGTTAATTTTTGGAACTGAAAAGGGCTGCGAGTATTTAATGCTGTTTGTGATTAGATTGTAAAAAATATTGTGAAAGTAACCCTTGATGGAATAGAAATTATCAATCGCCGAAAAATCAGTAGAAATCTCCACATTGTTTTTTTCAATTTGATCATATATGCTGGTCTCAATATTTTTAACAATTTCAGAAAAAGTAAGCGCTTCTCTTTTTTCACTAATATCCCTTTTAATATCTACAATGTGATTTAGATCTTTTACGATGGTGTCTAATTTTTCTACGGCTGTAAATAAGTAGTCTTCAGATTTTTTCTTTTCTGTGAGTGTGAGATTATTTTCTCGTAATACATGCGACAAACCAAGTATGTTAGCAACAGGAGCCCTCAGATTATGAGAAATGATATATGAAAATTGTTCAAGCCCTTTATTACGCTGAATTAAATCCTGTGCCATTTTTTTCTTGTGAAGCTCTTCTTTTTTTTGTTCGGTAATATCTTGTGTAAAACAAGAAAGTCCAATAACGGTTCCACTTTCCAAAATAGGATAAATTGAAAAACTAATATGGCTTTCGAAGCCCGGAATTTTAAATTCTTTTTCGAATTTAAGTGTTTTGCCGCTCAACGCTTCAGCATACACATTTTCCCAGTACGACACTTCTTCTGGTTCCAGTTTTTCCAGAAAACTAAAAACATGATCACCCTCTTTAATTTCTAAGTTATAGACTTGTTTTAATAGGTATCTGAGTCTTTTATTAAATGTAACATACCTCAGATTGTTATCAAGTGAATAAATAGCAGTGTCGGTGTTTTCTATAATAGCTGATAGATTGGCAGCAGCTTCTTTAATTTTCTTTTCAGCAAGTTTTTTCTGGGTAATATCTGATATTTTCATAATAAGGCCTCTGCACGTTTTTTCTACACAATTAATTGGAAAGAGTGAAACGGCAAACCAAGTAATCTTCCCGTCGCTTTGTGGGTAGCTTATTTCATATTGTACTTTTTCGCCCTGCAAAACTTTACACATATACCCTTTTAACAAATCTTTTCTATGTGCCGGAAAGTAATCCAATATACACTTTCCTACTGTACCTGAAAGGCCAAAACTATGAACGGAAAATTTTTCAGCGAGTTTGTTAAAGGACACAATTTCAAACGTATCATTCATTAAAATGTAACCGCTATCCGTATTCTCAAAAATTGTTTTAAGATTTGATTTTGAGATTCTAAGCGCCTCTTCTGAATTTTTACGTTTTGAAATGTCTGAACGGATTACCAGATATTGATATGGTTTGCCATTATTATCCAGGAACGGAACAATGCTGGTATCAACCCAGTAATAGCTTCCATCTTTCGCTTTGTTTTTCAATTCGCCCTTCCAGATTTTACCTCTTGCAATCGTCTTCCATAAATTTTGAATGAATTCGGCAGAATGATGACCTGAGTTGACAATGCGGTGATCTTTTCCAATTAATTCTTCACGACTATATTGAGAAATTTTACAAAAGTTATCGTTGGCATACATAATAATGCCTTTTTGATTGGTAATGGCAACGATTGAAGATTCCTCCAGCGCATATTTGTAATCGGAAATTTCTCTTAAAGTTTTTTCTAACTCTGCTTTTGATTCAGAACTGATAACAGAATCTCGACGCACTTTGATATAAGATAAACTTGCAACGATTATTTCACCCACAAGAATTGCCGTAAATGCGAGTTTTAGAAACAGAACAGAAGACAAATCAAAAATTGCAAGCGTTGCTGTGATAGCTATAAGGAGGCAAGCTGAGAGCCGATAAATGAACGATATTTTATTCTGAAATAATTTTTGAACGCTGCTTTCGATTCTGCCCATAAAAAATAGTTTAAATATATAGGTATATAAATAGTTATATACTTAAACAAAAGTAGGTTTGGAAAGGCAAGTGATGTCTGATGAAGGTCAGAACGCTAGGTGATTAATGTCAGTTTTGAGTAAATTACAATCGTTGCAAAAGAATGTATGGGAGATTAATCCAGGCGGGTATATTTCAATAGCCAATTGGCGAAACGAGCAAATCGTTTACAAAACTTTTGTACCTGAAGTTTCTACTTGATATTATGTCAATTTTTTTTATCATAAAGAGGCTGTCTCAAAAGCCCCGAAAAGTCATGCTGAATTTATTTCAGCATCTCTGGGAGGACTAATTTTGCAGGAAAACAGATTCTGAAACAAGTTCAGAATGACTGCAAAATTAGGCTTTTGAGACAGCCTCTGATTTTTGAAATGTATAAAGTGCCTTCGTGCAAAAAATGAATGTAATTATCTTTTCTCAGGTCGAGTACTAAACGCGTGACTTAAAGATTCTCCCTGCTGATTTTGTTCTTCTAAAGTCCAGGCATCGGTCACGGTTGTTTCAAGCCAACTGCTACCAGATTTTCTGAATACCTGTACACTTAAGCCATACACATCACTAAAACGTTGTTCCAGATCGTTAACTGTCATTTGCGGTGTAATCGATATGTTACCATTATTATGAATGGTTCTGCATTCGCCTAAAGTGTGACTACTGTTTTTCATCAGCTTTTTGGGTGAAGCGCCGCCCTGTGTATGCGGTTTTGAAAAAAACTCGAGTTTTAAAAATGGAAAGACTGAGGTAAATTCTTCCTGGATCGCGTGGATCTTTCTGTGGTCGTTGATAGTTATGGTCATAATTTGAATAGATTAATCTTGTAAAGTGAGCATGGGTACAGTGGTATGAAATGCCACCTTTTTAGTTTCACGTTCCTTAAATAAAGATTTAAAAAACGAGTGTTTACGTGGCATCATTACCACTAAATCCATTTTATTTTTTTTAATAAAGGCGTTTATGCCATCCGCAACGTTTTTATTTTCAACTGAACAAAAACTGTGTTTATAGCCTTTTAAGACATTTTCGAGTTTTATACCGGCTACCGCCTCGCTTATTGTTGGCAGCGTTTTATCGTCTTTAATTACATTCAAAATATAAATGTGAGATTTAAATAATTCACTAATTTCCTTTAGAGGATTTAAAATGTTTTTATCGTTAATCTCATTTAAATCGCTTGCAAAAACTATTTTCTTAAGCGGTTTATATTTTATTCTTTTTCCAACTGTAATAACCGGAATTTTTGATTCGGAAATCAATTCTGTGGCCGTACTGCCCACCAATCGTTCTTCAATTAGTCCAGCCCCCTGCATTCCCATCACAATAAAATCTATTTTTCTTTCTTTTGAAAAACTCTTAATAGCATCGAGGGGTAAACCATACTTACATACCATTTCTATTTCTAAAAACCTACCATATTTTAACGATAAACTCTTAGCGATTCTGTGCAGAGCCTTCATAGCTTTTTTTTCAAGTTCTTCAAAAGGTATAATAACGGGTACGTCCGAAACTATTACCGGGGGCAAATAGGAATGAAAGAGGATAAGTTTTGCTTTGTTTTTCTTAGCAAATTCAGCAGCATAGTTGAGAGCATTTCTAGAAGCTCGTGAAAAATCGGTGGCGGCAAGTATGTTTTTCATAATAATTTTGATTTCTTAATTCTAATCTGTTGTAAAGGTAGCGGTGTCAATTCTAATTGTTTATGATGACTGTCAGTTCCAAACATGATCTTGCTCAGAAAGTTAGATATGATTTAAATCATATAGGTTACTGATAAAGCTCAGGCAGTACCTTCTAAAAAGGTGGGAATTTCATGATTTAAATAATTCAAATACAGTCGGTGAAAATGTCTAAATTAGACTCAAAAAATAACTTTCGTATGGAGAGCCTGAACGCACTTTTTGAGCATGCTACTGAAGGAATTATTATTTCAAACAAAAAGGGAGAGATTTTAAGAGCAAATCCTAGTTCCGAACGTCTCTTTGGCTTTTCTGATGGCGAGCTTCTCGGAAAAGTAATCGAAGATTTAGTGCCTAGAAAATATAGTAACTCGCATGTGAAAAATAGGGAAAACTATAATCAAAATCCGCATGCCCGTTCCATGGGTAAAAACATGGATTTGTACGCCAGAAGAAAGGATAATTCTGAATTCCCAGTAGAAATCAGTCTTTCTTATTTTAAACAAGGAGAAGAAACTTTTGTAATTGCTTTTGTGATTGATATCACAGAGCGTAAAAGGCACGAAGCCAATGTAATTAAGCTAAACCAAGATTTAGAGAAAAAAGTAGATGAAAGAACAAAAGTGTTGCATGAAGCCTTAATAGAATTAGAGAGTTCGAAGGAGAAATTAAGTTTGGCATTAGAAGCGGAGAAAGGACTTAATGACATGAAGTCGCGTTTTGTTACCATGGCTTCTCATGAATTCAGAACGCCTTTAAGTACGATATTGTCTTCTATTTCGTTGGTTGATAAATACAAAGCTGGTGCAAATGATGATAAAATAGGCAAACATGTTCAGCGTATAAAGTCGGCTGTAACTAACATGACCTTAATCTTGAATGATTTTCTTTCGGCTGAAAAATTAGATGAAGGAAAAGTATTTGTAAGAAAGGTTGAACTAGACCTGCCTTTACTGATAACAGAGGTGATACAGGAAATGCAAGGCATTCTCAAAACTGGACAAAAGTTAGATTTTGTAAATGAGGGAGAATCTATTGCCTGGCTTGACAAACAAATGATACGAAATATCCTTTTAAATCTTATTTCAAATGCAATTAAGTTTTCGCCCGAAAATAAATCCATACTGATAAATGTTGAAGTGGATCCCAAAACAGTCAAAATTGAAGTTTCCGATAAAGGCATGGGTATTCCTAAAGAAGAACAGGAACATTTGTTTGAACGTTTTTTCAGGGCAAAGAATGCCACTAATATTCAAGGTACTGGTCTTGGCTTAAATATTGTGGTAAAATACTTAGAAAGCATGAATGGAACTATTGAATTTAAAAGTGAACTCGGAGAGGGCACTACTTTTTATATTAGAATACCAAACGAAAAACAAAATTGAATATGAAAACCATTTTAATTATTGAAGATAATAATGATGTTCGTGAGAATACTGCAGAAATTCTGGAACTCGCTAACTACAAGGTACTACAGGCAGAGAATGGAAAAATAGGCGTAGAGCTGGCTCAAAAAATGAAACCCGATTTGATTATCTGCGATATTATGATGCCCGTGTTAGACGGTTATGGCGTGATTCATTTGTTAAATAAAAGTCAGGAAACGGCAAGCATTCCTTTTATTTTTTTAACTGCTAAAACTGAACGTCTTGATTTTCGAAAAGGCATGGAAATGGGCGCTGACGATTACATAAGTAAACCGTTTGACGATATAGAATTATTAAATGCCATCGAAAGCCGTCTTAAAAAGGCTGAGATCTTAAAGGCCGAGTTTTCTAAAAACGTTGAGGGTTTGAATAAATTTTTTGAGGAAGTAAGAAAGGTAGACGATTTAAAAAAACTTTCCACGGATAGAAGAATTAAGACCTATAAAAAGAAGGATGTTATTTATAGCGAGGGAAACGATCCGGTTTATCTGTTTTTTCTTTCCAAAGGAAAAGTAAAATTAACGAGATCACATGAGTATGGAAAAGAGTTAATTACAACCCTTTATAAAGAAGGTGATTTTTTTGGATATACTTCTTTATTAGAAGGTGGGGCCTATGCTGAGAATGCGGAAGCAATGGATGATTGTGAAGTTTGTTTAATTCCAAAAGAAGATTTTCTTTCATTGATGTATAACAACATGGGAGTGATGAAGATTTTTATAAAAATGCTTTCAGATAATATTGCAGAAAAAGAAAAACAATTGGTAAACCTTGCTTATAGTTCGGTACGAAAAAGAGTTGCCGATGCTTTAGTGAAGCTACAGGAACGTTTTGAACAAGATAAAGATAAGAACTTTAGTATTTCTATTTCACGCGAAGATTTGGCAAACATGGTGGGAACGGCCACAGAATCGCTGATTAGAACTTTAAGTGATTTTAAACACGATCAGCTAATTGAAATAAAAGGAAGTAGCATTACTATTTTAAACCGAACAAAACTCGCAAATTTAAAAGCGTAAGAATTACGAAGTATACTTAAATACTTATTATTAGAATTGGATATTTCTTAGTCTATTTTTCTTTTTTTGACGTAATTTAAACCACTCAATTCTTCCCCTTCATCGTTTTGTCGTCTTAGTGTCCAATGGTTGGTTAGTTTTACTTGCAACCAGGTGTTTCCAGATTTTCTTAAAACTTGTACAGAGATTCCAAAGTGTTGAAGAAATAGGTGCTCGATAAAAATAACTGACATGTGTTCATTAATGAGAAAGCGGATGTTGTTATCTGGAAAAGATTGAATTAGAAAATTGTCGTTGAGACTAATAGGTTTTGTATTAGTGGGAAATGATTTTGACACTTGTTGAAAAAAATCAAGTTTAAGAAAGGGGAACCGATCATTAAACTGTTTCTGTATAACAGATAATTTATCAGGTTTTAGAATAAGCATTTTCAGGTTAATTTTATTTTTTACTCAAAAGAAAATCAGTGTTCGATTTTACTTGTTCTATAATGCTTTTCTCGCGCTTTTTAGAATATGCATTGGCAACATTTTCCATGAGTTTTAACGATAGATCTATCAATTCTTTATCTCCAACTTGTAAATTTTTTTCTACAAAGTGGTTAAATTCTTTCACAGTCCCATTTAATTTAGGCTCTTCCTTTTCTAATTTTTCAAATTCAAAGTCCACATAAAAAGCTTGATTCATGCCAGATGAATCGTAAGTTTTTTCATGATGTGCCAATTCTTTCATTACCAATTGGTGTAATTTTTCTCTTTCTTCTGGCTGTATAACACCGTCAGCAATAGCTATGGCATAAAGTAATTTACCCAGTTCTTTATAGTATTGTTTTACATTTTCCATGATAACAATTTATTTTTTTGTTAATAATTGATCTAAACTAAAATAATTATATTCTTCCGGCATTAGGAGTAAGGTTACAACCATTGCTAAACGAGGAAAAACAAATTTCATGTCCCACATCGGTGACATATATGTAAAAGCGAATCCTACCAAGATTAAATCTAAACCCAATGCATATAAGGTGTAAGATGTAAATATTCCAAGAATCAATAAGATCCCACCAATAAATTCAACAATACTTGTATAATAAGCTACCAAATTAAGGAGTGGTCGCGGAATGTTGTAGCGATCAGCATCCTGTACAAAAGTGTTTATAACACCTGACATTTTTACGTGAAACAATTTATCGTAGCCTTGGAGCATAAAGAGAATTCCAGCAAATACACGTACTAGTAGCTCGGCAATTTGAACGTTAGAGTAATCCATAGTTTTCAGTTTTTAGTTGATTCAAAGGTAAATGAGCTGCTTTAGGTTAGGACTGATAAATATCATCTAGAGTTCTGATTCCTCTCATAGGTGTACAACGAAAACAGATTGATATTTGTGCAGGATTGCACAAAGAACCTTTTAAGAATTAAAATAACAATTTATGAAAACTAAAATCTATACACAACACGAGGAACATAGTGAATGGTTGAACAAACTTTCCTTTTATAAAGATGAACTTAAAATTATGCAAGAAAAATTAGAAGAGATTAGCAGTAAAAATACTGGATTAGATGTTCGTAAAAGCATTGAGCATTTTCAAAATCAATTTATCATACAAAAGAGTAACTCAGATGATATTCGAGAGCATATTCAGTTAGATGAAAAAAAGATAGCAGAAAACGTCAAACAAAATCCTGTAGCTTCCGATCATCGTAAAACAGAAGATCACGCAAAGGAAAGAGACATGCTAGAAAGCTTCGAAAGTAATTTTAACTTGTTAAGACAAGAGTTTAAGGCTTTTTTGGCTGATAAAATGTAAATCTGATAAAGATCATTAACCAAAACTGATGAATCTCAGAAATAAAACATAAAAGCACTTTTAAATTTGTGAAAGAAATTAAAAACTAAAAAAATCATGAATACACTTTCAAAAAATTACGTACAAGGACAGAGCTTTCAAAATTCAGTCGAATTGAGAGGTTGGTATAATCGTTTTATTGAAAAAATGACCTTTAATTATTATGGATTCATTGCGATGTCCATTTTAATAGCCAGTTGTTTGGGCGGTATAACCACTATGCAAATTTTCGAAAACGGAGCTCCTTTATGGCAGTTCGTAGTGTCTGTATCTTTTACTATGGCTAATTTAGTGGCCTGCATTGGGCAAGCTCCTACTAAATGGGTAATCAATTTGTTTGCAACGAGCATATTGGTTAATTTGTTTCTGTTGCTTATAAATGTATTTTAGCGCTAAACTATAAAAATATAAAGCCCGAAAATTTTGTTTTCGGGCTTTTCTTATTTGCAATTACATTAACCTTTTAATCACGCGCATGGTATGCGAATACTTTTTAGTTTCTGAACTAAAAATCCCATAATGATCAAACTTATCAATCTTAACACAACCGCTTGCATGTATGATTTGTTCGTTATTTAAGAGAATCCCAACGTGAACAATACTACCTTCTTCATTATCAAAAAACGCAAGATCGCCTGCTTCTGCCTCTTCTACAAAACTTAAAGGCAAGCCCAACTCAACTTGTTGGTATGCATCGCGCGGTAATTTGTAACCATTTAGTTTATAAACGAGTTGCGTAAAACCACTGCAATCAATACCAAATGGACTTTTACCACCCCATAAGTATGGCGCATTTAAGAACAGGTAAGCTGTGGACAAAATATCCTTTACGGACTTTTTTACTTTTGAAGAACAAGTTGCTCCCTCAAAGGTAAAATTCAGAGACTCAAAATTACTCTCATTGTTTTTATAAAAGGGTAGGGAAGAGCCAATGCTTATGGGGAAACGTGTTTCTGTTGTTTTATTTAAGATGACTTGAATAAGTTCATTTGAATAAACACCCTCTTGTTTCTCTAATTGCTTAAAAGTATTTTCTTGAATACGGGTATGTTGTTTGCTGTTTATCCAACACTCGTAATGATCGAAAGCAGTTTTTATATGCAGCCAATCTTCTCCAATTTCTAATACCGTATAATGTTCTCCAAACAAAAGCTGAGTCACCATTTCGCTTTTTCCTGAGGGTTCTTTTCTAGCCGGTACAACGCTAAGCGTACAAATTCCATGTTGCATCGTGCTAAAGTAATTAAATTATCAAGTAATATAAAAGGCTTTTTTTTAATAAGTTCTCCAATCAAAGATTCACTTTCGAAACTAACGTTTGATAGGCAATGGCTTTGTAAGTCTCTTATAGTGTAAGGTTTCAGAATTACCCCCAAAATAAAACAAGAATTAAAGCTTTAAAGTCCTATATTTTTATTTGTTATAGATTCAAATTATAACTAATTTAGAATCTTAGTTATGAGCCAGGAGACCAAGGATGCTGTAAATAAAATATTAACCGATTACCTGGAGGTTAATAAACATCGCAAGACCTCAGAGCGTTTTGCGATTTTGAATGAAATATATTCTCATGATGGTCATTTCGATATTGAGGGTTTGTATTTAATGATGAAGAATAAAAAATACAGGGTAAGTAGAGCTACTTTGTATAATAATATTGAAATTTTGCTGGATGCCGGTTTGGTTATTAAACATCAGTTCGGAAAAAATATGGCTCAGTTTGAAAAAGCCTATAAATACCGCCAGCACGATCATTTAATTTGCACCGATTGTGAAAAAGTATTTGAGTTTTGTGATCCACGAATCATGCAAATACAAAGAAGTACCGAAGACATGTTAAATTTTAAAGTACTCCATCATTCGCTTAATTTTTTTGCAAAATGTAAATCATTAAGTGAACAAGGTACTTGCCAACATTATAAAAAATAAATTATGGTTTTTGATTTTACAATTTCCAAACAAGGTAATTATGCCATCATTAGTATGAATGGTAATTTAATTGAAAAGGGACAAGCAATAGCTTTATTAGAAAAGGCCGAAGAACTTACGAAGGAAGGCTGTTCTCAATGGATAATTGATTTGGAAAAGCTTATTTATATGAACAGCAGTGGTTTAAATACCCTTATCCAACTGCTCACTAAAGCGCGTGTCGCTGGTGGTGAGGCTGTTCTTTTTAATATGAATAAAAAAATCAATGAACTTATTCTTATTACGAAATTGCACACTCTTTTTAAAGTTGCAGGTTCCAAATCAGAAGCCGTTGAAATTTTAGGACTCTAATCTATCAAGAACGCATATTTCCTTAACAATTACCTAGCTCGTTTTGGCAAGCACTCTTTTGGGATATTTGTATCTAGCATATAATTAATGCCCTTTTCTAGATAAAGTATTAACATGAAGTAAATTAAGTGTTTACTTAATTTAGAACCCCGTTTAGTTTTTATTTAGATTTTTTTTAATAATACTTTAGTTTTCGCAAAGTATTGATTATAAGTGTTTTTTTAAATAAAATACATTCTTGAGAGTCTAATACAACTGTTTTTCTACCGCTTTTTTTAATTTAAGTTTAAATTTTAATAAAAACTTAAGTCTACATTAACGTTTTTTTGCTAAATTCGCTTAAAGAACTCAATAAATTTAATTCATAATTAAACCCCCTTACTGAATGAAACAAGCAAACAAAATCATGAGAGTTTTTATTGCAATACTATGTATTTTAACAATAAAAATTAATGGACAAAATTGTATTCAAACGTCCCAATATCCTTCGGGAACTATTCCAATTGCACAAACCGGATCCACCACTGTTACTGGCTGTAATTTTGGTGGTGAATATTCGGTAAATAATTTCACCACAGTTGGTAGTTACACAGTTAGTGCTACAGGTGGAACAGGAAACTACCTCACTATAACAGATAATTCGAACAATGTAATTGTTTCGGGTGTTGCTCCTTTGGCTGTGACTATCCCATCCGTGGGTCTTTATCGTATTCATGTGAGCATCAATTCTTCGTGCGGCACGGACGGTTCATGCCATACAATTATTGTAAATAGAGTCCTTCCTCCTTGTATACAAACTTCGCAGTATCCTAGCGGAACTGTTCCTATTTCTCAAACCGGAACCACAAATGTAACCGGATGTAATTTTGGTGGCGAATATTCTGTAAATAGTTTTACCGCAATTGGTGGTTATACACTTGATGCGACTGGAGGTGTAGGGAATTTCTTAACAATTACAGACAATTCTAATAATGTTCTTCTTTCTGGATTCCCACCATTAGCAGTTACAATTCCATCTGTTGGGCTTTATAGAATACATGTTAGTACTGGAACTTCTTGTGGAACAGATGGCTCTTGTCACTCAGTAAATGTTTATGGAGTGCCACCTCCATCTGTTGTAAATGATTTTTGCTCTGCCGCTATTTTAATGTCAGTTCCGAGTTCCACTGCAGGAACCACAGTTGGTGCTACAGCTGAGAGTCCTGCTCCAGGAACATGCGGTACAACTTTAAGTCAACCTGGTGTTTGGTACAAAGTAGTAGGTAACGGTAATCAATTCGGGGCAGATTTATGCTCGACTTCATGGGATTCGAAAATATTTGTTTTTTCAGGTACTTGTGGTGCTTGGAATTGTGTATCGGGTAATGATGATAACGGACCTATATGTTCAGGAGCTTCGGCATCAGCCACCTGGTGTTCTGTTCCTACCACTACCTATTATATTTTAGTAACCGGTTATAGTTCTGCAAGCGCTTTTACAGTGGCGGTTACACAAACAGTTGTTGCAACACCTACCGTTGTTGCAACTGCTGCAAATGCTTCGGTTTGTCTCACTACAAGTACGTCATTGAGTGCAACAGGTGCTACTACCTATTCATGGAACACAGGTGCCACTTCTGCAAGTGTTGTGGTAACTCCAACAGCGAGTACTGTTTATACCGTTACAGGACTGTCAGCAAATGGTTGTGTTTCTAACGTAAAAACGGTTTCTATTACTTCTATAGCAAATCCTACTATTTCACTTTCTTCAAACAGTGGTTCTATTTGTCCTGGAGGTTCGTTCACAGTTACCGCGAGTGGTGCCGTTTCTTATACATTTAATGGTAGTCCCTCAGGAACGGTTGTAGCAACTACTGCAACCTTATCTCCAATTGTTAATAGTACCTATACAGTTTATGGAACAGCAAGCAACGGTTGTAAATCGTTACTGGCCAATTCTCCAACTGCTACCGTAACCACATTGGTGTCACCAACTTTAGTTGTTTCAGCCACTCCAACAGCTATTTGTCCGGGTGCAACTGCTAGTTTAAGTGTGACGGGTGCTAATACTTATACATGGATTGCACCAGCGTCTAATTCTACTCAAGTATCAGTCAATCCTATAACAACAACGATTTATACTGTTTCAGGTACAGGAACCACAGTGTGTAATGGAATTAAAACAATTACTTTAACTGTTTATCCAACACCCACTATTACAGTGAATAGCAATACGATTTGTGCTGGTAGTGTCTTTACAATATCACCTACTGGCACAGCCACTTATTCGTATGCTAATGGCTCTAACACTATAACCGCTGTTACAAATACTGCAATAAATGTTACTGGATATAGCACTAATAACTGTGCTTCTGCTCCTGTTGTTGCTAATATCACGGTGATAGCTTTACCTGTTGTAACCATTAACAGTGCAACTGTTTGTTCTGGATCACAATTTGTTTTCTCTCCAAGTGGTGCGACTAGTTATACATTTATAAATTCATCTAATCCTATTACCCCAACCATTTCGGCAACTTATTCTGTTATAGGTTCAACGACGGTTGGTTGTACTTCTTTACCGGCAGTTTCTAGCATCACCGTGTTGCCACTTCCGGTAATTGCGGTAGCAGCAACACCTACTGACATGGTTATTTGTAATACTTCTCCACTGGTGTTAACTGCTAGTGGTGCTGCTACGTATACCTGGAATAACACAACTTCTGGAGCAACGTTTTCAGGTACTCCTTCAACAAATGGAAGTTACTTTGTTCTTGCAACAGACAACAACGGCTGTTCGGGTTTTGCATCTATTCCATATACTGTAAATCCATTGCCGCAAATAGCTCTTACAGGAAATACCTTTGTATGTGTAGGTAACTCTTCAACGTTAACTGCTACAGGTGGAAATACCTATTCTTGGACAACTACTGATATTACAAATTCAGTTATTGTTTCTCCAACTGCAAATACCATATATGGTGTTACGGGGTCAAACACATTTGGATGTTCAAAGACTTTAACTTTAGCTGTTCAGGTAAACTCCATTGTATTAGTAGTTAGTTCAAACACAGCCATATGTCTTGGCGAAAGCACTAATGTTTCAGCTACCGGTGCTGTTAACTATACATGGGCTCCGGTTAGTCTGCCATTTGCCACTATTCCTGTTACACCGCTTGTTACAACAACATACACATTTCATGCACTCGATGCAAAACAGTGTCCACATAACGGTATGGTTACTGTTACAGTAAATCCACTTCCAACTGTTAATGCAAGTGCTAGTAGTACACTTATTTGTGCACAAGAATCAGTAACATTAACTGGCGCAGGTGCCAGCACTTATGTTTGGAGTACATTAACTGGTAGTGCCGGAGTAGGATCTTCTATTGTTGTTACGCTTAACAATACTACAACTTTTATGGTGATAGGTACAAGTGACAAAGGTTGTGCTGGTGATACAACTATTTCAATCGAGGTTAATAAGTGTACAGGAATTGCTTCTAATGGCAGTAGTGAGGTTTCAGGAATTAAAATTTACCCGAATCCTACTCATGGTGTGTTTACAATTGATTTAATAAATGGATCTGTGAAAACTATAGAAGTTATAGACGTAACAGGTCGTTTGATTTTGTCAACTAAATCTGAGGCTAAAACAGAAGTTCTTAATCTAGGTGATGTTGCTAATGGCGTTTATTACGTTAAAATTAAATCTGATAACGCAACTGAAATATTAAAGGTTATTAAAAATTAATTTTAGAGAATAATTTTCATCATTAAAAAGAGGCTGTCAATTTTGACAGCCTCTTTTTTGTTTTATTTTATGCTTTCACTAATTGAATCTCACAATTAATTTTCACTTCTTCACTCACCATTACACCACCTGTTTCAAGGGCTGCATTCCAGGTTAAACCGAAATCTTTGCGGTTGATTTTGCCGTTTACTGTGAAACCAGCTTTAATATTCCCGTAAGGATCTTTTTGAATACCACCAAACTCAACGTTTAATAAAATATTTTTTGTAGTGTCTTTTATCGTCAGATCGCCGTACAATATATAATCATCACCTGAAACTTTTTCGTATTTGGTCGCTTTGAATTTTATTTCCGGGAATTTTTCTGCATCAAAAAACTCAGCAGTACGAAGATGTCCATCGCGTTGTTCTGATCCGGTATTTACCGAAGCTGCTTTTGTACTAAAGTTAATTTCCGATTTTGTAAAGTCTTCACCGTCTGTTTCTGCATTTACCACAAAGTCTGTAAAACTTCCGCTTACGTTAGTAATCATCATGTGTTTCACTTTAAAAGTTACTTCACTGTGTGAAAGATCTAGATTCCATTTAATTTTACTCATTTTATTTTTTGTTTTTAGTTATTGTTTTTTTGCTTTTTAACCACAAAGGTCACCAGGTGTTGCACAAACCTGCCCGCCGTCGCGCTAGCTTTGCAAAGGCAGGCGGGGAGCGCAAAGGTTTAAAGTTGCTTACTGCCAACTGCGTACTTCTTAATGTTTCTCGCAGAGGCGCAAAGCGCGCAGAGTTTTAATCCAGCCAGCGAATTACTGCCTACTGAACATTGTCCTTAGTGTCCCTCAGTGTTCTCAGTGTCTTAGTGGTTCATTGCCAACTGAAAACTGCCAACTCGCTTCTTAGTGCCTCTCAGTGCTCTCCGTGCCTCCGTGGTTTTGTTCTATACTATCATCGGTACATCCATCAATAAAAACTCCGCATCCGAATCTGCTTGAATGTTCAATTTATCTGTATCCCAAATTCCTAATCCATCGCGTTTATTTAATTTTTGCCCGTTAATGGTAACATCACCACTTAAAATAAAAGCATATACCCCGTTACCTTTTGCTTTAATTGCATAATCTGTTTTTACACCTTTATCAAATTTTCCTAATTGAAACCAGGCGTTTTGATTGATCCATGCACCTTCATCATCAGGACTTGGAGAAACGATTTGTTGTAATTTATTGTGGCGATCACTTTCTTTTAAAGTAATTTGATCGTAACGTGGTTTTACATTTTTTCTGTTTGGAAACACCCAGATTTGTAAAAATTTTACAAGTTTATCTTTGTTTTTATTGTACTCACTGTGTGTGATGCCAGTGCCAGCGCTCATTACCTGAACATCGCCGTTTTTAATTACGGCAACCGTTCCCATACTGTCTTTGTGTTCTAAATCACCTTCTAATGGAATAGAAATAATTTCCATGTTATCGTGCGGGTGCGTTCCGAAACCCATCCCAGCTTCTACCTGATCATCGTTTAAAACGCGTAACACACCAAAGTGCATTCTTTCAGGATTGTAGTAGTTAGCAAAACTAAAAGAGTGATGACTGTTTAACCAACCGTGGTTTGCGTGGCCACGGGTTTCTGCTTTGTGAAGAATTGTATTTTCCATGATTTTTGATGTTGTTGTGGGCAAATGATTAAATCCTATTTTTTCGAGTTCTTGTTCCCGATTGCTATCGGGATCGTCAATGTTGTTTTTTAAAACATTTCCGATAGCGCCTGATGCCATAAACATTCCTGTCCCCATCAGGCCTTTTTTAATAAAATCTATTCTGTCCATGTTATTAAAATTTATACATCAAAGGTATGCACAAGCGAGGTGATGGGACAATAAGATAGGTTAAGAAATTGTCTTAAGGTAAGTTAAGATTAGGGTAATTATTTGGGCGCATCCCCATGAAGCGAAAGGCTACACTATTTTTACGACGGCCTTTCTGCTTCATGGGGTCGGGCTGTCACTACTCGCTTTTTTTATTTCGGCTATCGCCTTAATAAAAAAGAGCTCAAACATGCCGTTCCATCCCTTGCGCTAAAACTGACTCCTTAGAACAATTGAAATTTTGTTTTACTTCTTCTTCTTCAAATACTCCGCTTTTATCTTACTTAAAAATTCAGGTGTAACACCAATGTAAGCTGCAATTTGTTTTTGCGGTAAACTTTGCATTAGCATTGGGTAGCGGTTACAGAAAGTGAAATACCGTTCCTGGGCTGTAAGTCCCATATAATCTATTAAACGGTGACTGTTTGCTGCGATTGAATTTTCAGTAATGATACGGAAGAAACGTTCGAACTTTGGATTTTTTTCGAAGAGGGTTAATTGATCTTCGCGGGAAAGCATAAACATTTCAGAATCTTCTAGTGCATCAATGTTTAATTTTCCTGGCTGATTTGAAATTACGCTGGCAATATCGGCAATCCACCAACCAGGAGGTGCAAACTGTATGATGTGTTCAAAACCATTCCTGTCAATAGAGTAGGAGCGAAGGCAACCTTTTGTTATAAACGCTGTGTGTTTATTAAATTCATTTTCGTGAACCAGAAATTGTTTCTTTTTTAATTTCTTTCCTTGTAGTAGAGAAATGAAATACTCCTCTTCTTTTTTTGTAAGAGAAATGTGTTTGGAAATGCTTTCAAGAATCAACGCTTTATTCATCGTGAGTGAAGGGATTAATTTCGAGGTTCAATATACTTACAAAAATAATTTTATTTAAAATCGATTTTATATTAAGGCAGTTTTACATTGTCGTTTTCATCAAATTCCCAAAAAGGATTAAAGGCGACTTCAAAAATATGTCCATCTAAATCTTTAAAATAACCGCTGTAACCGCCCCAAAACACCTTTTGCGCTGGTTTAAGGATGATTGCACCGAGTTTTTCTACTTCACTTAAAACATCTTCTACTTCTTTTTCACTCTTACAATTGTGAGCAAGTGTAATTCCTGAAAACCCTGTTACATCATCTATGATAGATACATCGTCCGCCAACAAATTTCTTGGATACAAACTTAGAACCATGCCACCCAGAGAAAAAAATGCAATGTTCTCATTACTCGCTGAAGATTTTTTCCAACCAAGTCCATTTTCGTAAAAGTGTAATGACTTTTGTAAATCTTTTACACCTAATGTGATTAAATTTAATTTTTGTCTCATAATTATTTTTTATAAATCCATTCCCAAGCCACACCTACTTCTTCATCTGTTGTCTCCCCTGTAAAAACAAATCCATTCTTTTTTAGAATAGAGGTAGATGCGTTTTCTTCTGGAAGAGTTTGAGCACTTATAATTACTTTAGAATCTGTCTTCAAAGCAAGTTCAACTAACAGTCTGCAGGCTTCTGTTGCTATTCCTTGTTTTTCATTTTCAGAAAAAGTCCAATAAGCAATTTCCACTTTTTTATTTTTCGGAGCACCTTTGAATCCACACGAACCAACTATTTTTTCATTCTTAAAAATAAAATAACCCACCCACGGTAATTTATAACCAATTGATTTATAAAAGTCTTTATAAATAGTCAATAGGTCCTGACAAGACGATGATTGATACAGTTCGTTATTTTTATCTTCAGATTCGGTTATTGGAATTAGTTGCATACGTATTCAAAGGTCGTGAATTTATTTAAGTAAAATATTTATGTTGATAATCAATGCTTTATGTTTAATTATTAATCAATTGATTAAATTGTTTGATTAATTTAAAATTAATGCTTTAAATTTGTCCCGTAATATTTATGGCAAAGGCAATAAAAATAAAACCAGATAATTCTACCGAAGAAAAAATTAAAGAAGCTGCGCGTATAGTTTTTAGTAAAAAAGGTTATGCCGCAACGCGTACCAGAGATATTGCTGAAGAAGCGAAAATTAATCTGGCACTTCTAAATTATTATTTCCGAAGCAAAGAAAAATTATTTGAAATAATCATGCTTGAGAAACTTCAAAGTTTATTTGGAATGCTTTTACCAATTTTAATGGACAGTGAAACAACTTTGGAAAAAAAGGTAGAATTGATTGCTTCCAGCTATATTGATCTGCTTATTGTGACTCCAGATTTACCGTTGTTTGTGTTAAGCGAGATTCGTAATCACCCTGAAAGATTCACGGAAAAAATGCAAGTCGGAAAACTGATAAAGGATTCGGTATTTGTAAAACAAATAATGACAAAGCGAAAAGATCTACATCCTTTACATTTTTTAATGAGCTTATTGGGCATGTTACTTTTTCCCTTTATAGCAAGACCCTTGTTTGGAAGTATTGGTGCACTGGACCAAAAGCAATTTGAAGCCCTTATGCAGCAAAGAAAATTATTGGTACCGGAATGGATGGAAAGCATTTTAAATAATAATTAATTTTTTTTTGAATAGAAATTAAACAAATGATTAAAACGGAATATTAAATCGAAGAAGAATGAGAAACTATTATCTTTTTATTTTTTTTGTGTTGTTCGGGTTATTAATGAACGCACAAATAAACAAAGTGATTACGCTTGAAGAATGCTATTCACTTGCTAAACAAAATTATCCGCTAGTAAAACAGCGTGACCTTATCCATAAAAGCAAAGAATATTCTGTGCAAAATATTTCTAAAGGATATTTTCCGCAGATTGCTATTAATGGTCAGGCTACTTATCAGTCTGAAGTTACAGCGCTTCCTATCAAACTTCCAGGCGTAGATGTGCCAAGTTTGAGTAAGGATCAATACAAAATTTATGGAGAAATAAATCAACCGTTATACGATGGTGGAATGGTAAAGCAGCAAAAAAGAATGCAAGAAGCAAGTGGTGTTGTGGAAGAGCAAAAACTAGAAGTTGAGTTATACAAGTTGAAAGAGCGCGTAAATCAACTCTTTTTTGGGATTTTATTGATTGATGAACAACTAACCTTGACAGAATTAATCCGTAAAGATATTCGTAACGGAATGGATAGAACGGAAGCTGGCATAAAGAATGGCGTTGCTTTTAAAACAAATCTAGATGTATTAAGGGCAGAGAATTTAAAACTAGATCAGCGTTACACGGAGTTGAAAGCAAATAGAACGGCTTATCTTGATATGCTCAGTTTGTATCTGAATCAAAATTTAGAAGAAGGAACGAGTTTAATAAAACCTTCAGAAAAAATTCCTTCGCAAAGTATTGACAGACCCGAATTAATCGTTTTTGAAAATCAGTCTAAAAATATTTCAATTCAAAATGATTTATTGAAAGCAAAAAACCTGCCTAAGTTTAACGCTTTTGTGCAAGGTGGTTACGGCAGGCCAGCACTAAATTTTTTAAGTAATAAGTTTGAACCCTACTATGTTGGTGGTATTCGCATGAACTGGTCACTCACAGGTTTGTACACTTTAAAAAAGGAAAAAGCGATACTTGATATCAATCGTCAAAGTATTGATTTGCAAAAAGAATTATTCCTTTTTAATACAAATTTTGCATTAAAACAGCAAAGTGCAGAAGTTTCAAAACTTCAGAAGCTTTTATTGAGTGACAATCAAATTATTTTGTTGCGTTCCGATATAAAACAGTCAGCAAACGTTCAATTACAAAATGGTGTAATTAATTCCACCGATTATTTAAGAGAAGTTAATGCTGAAGATCAGGCACGAGGAAATAGAGTACTTCACGAAATTCAACTCCTTATGGCAGAGTATGCACAACAAAATACTATTGGAGAATAATTAATTAATAAATATTAAAAAATAAATCATGAATAAATTAACACTCATAACGGTAATGGCAGTGGTGCTTATGTCTTGTAAGAACAATAAAGAAGAATACGACGCCTCGGGTACTTTTGAATCAATTGAAACAATAGTTTCTGCGGAAGCAAATGGTGTAATAGCAAAATTAAGTATTGAAGAAGGTCAGGTAATTGAGGAAGGAAAAATTATTGGCTACATAGATTCTACGCAGTTGTTTTTAAAACGAAAGCAACTATTGGCACAAATAAAAGCCTTACTAAGCAAAAGACCTGATATTCAAACTCAAACAGCAGCATTAGAAGCGCAATTGAAACAAGCAGAGACAGAGCAAAAGCGTGTACAAAATTTAGTAACCGCCAATGCAGCTACTCAAAAACAGTTAGATGATCTCACTGCTCAGGTTTCTATCATTAAAAAGCAAATCGAAGGACAACAATCTGTTTTGGGAATCACATCAAATGGTATTACCGAAGAAAGTGAACCACTTAAGATTCAGATCGAACAATTAGATGATCAGTTAAGTAAATGCAAAATTATTAATCCTATAAAAGGAACCGTTCTAGTGAAATATGTTGAAGTTAATGAAATGACAGCTGCGGGAAAGCCTTTGTACAAGTTAGCAGACCTTTCAACCATTATTTTGAGAGCATATATTACAGGTGATCAATTTGGTGAGGTGAAAATTGGACAAGCTGTAAAAGTTCTGGTAGATAAGGGTAAATCAGACTATAAAGATTATGAAGGAGTTGTCGAATGGCTTAGCAATAAAGCTGAATTCACACCAAAAACAATTCAGACAAAAGATGAACGAGCAAATTTAGTGTACGCTATTAAAATAAAAATTAAGAATGATGGGCTTTTAAAAATTGGAATGTACGGCGAAGTGAAATTTTAAGATGAAAAGTTTGAATAACTATATTAAGGAAGTGGTTATGGTTTGCGTGGACTTTATGTTTAGCCTCCATTCAACCATTATGAAACTGTTTTGGTCATTGACAAATTTATAAAATGGTTGAAGTAAATAATATATCAAAGTTTTACGGCAAAGAAAAAACGGTAGCGGTGGATAACGTTTCTTTCTCGGTTAAAACTGGCGAATTGTTTGGATTGATTGGTCCTGATGGTGCAGGGAAGACCAGTATTTTTCGAATACTTACAACATTACTTCTTCCAGATGGTGGAAGCGCAATTGTTGATGGTTTTGATGTTGTAAAAGATTACAAACAAATACGCAACACAGTTGGCTACATGCCTGGTAAGTTCTCTTTGTATCAGGATTTAAGCATTGAAGAGAACCTGAATTTTTTCGCTACCGTGTTTAATACAACTGTTGAAGAAAATTATGGTTTAATAAAAGATATCTACGTTCAAATTGAACCGTTTAAAAA
Organism: Aurantibacillus circumpalustris; assembly: GCF_029625215.1. Taxonomy (GTDB): domain Bacteria; phylum Bacteroidota; class Bacteroidia; order B-17B0; family Aurantibacillaceae; genus Aurantibacillus; species Aurantibacillus circumpalustris. Next base: position 3,662,183 of record NZ_CP121197.1, on the reverse strand, counting down.
ACGTCGTGCTGGAAAACTTTCTGGTGGTATGAAACAAAAATTAGCATTGTGTTGTGCTTTGATTCATAAGCCGACGGTTTTGTTTTTGGATGAACCAACTACCGGAGTAGATCCTGTTTCTCGAAAAGAGTTTTGGGAAATGTTGAAAAGATTAAAAGCACAAAACATCACGATCATTGTTTCTACGCCTTACATGGATGAAGCAACCCTCTGCGATAGAATTGCGCTTATTCAGGAAGGAAAAATATTATCAATTGATACTCCTCAAAAAATCACAACAGATTATCCTGACGAACTTTATGCTGTAAAATCAAATAATATGTCAGCATTGTTAATGGCTTTAAAAAATTACGAGGATACTAATTTGTCCTATGCTTTTGGAGAATATGCACATTTGTCGTTAAATAAGGCATTTGATGAAAGTAAGCTACGTGAATATTTAAAATCTCAAAATTTTGATGAAATTGAGATTCATAAAATTGATGCGACCATTGAAGATTGTTTTATTAAACTATTGAAAGCTTAATTATGGAACGAGTTATTAAAACAGAAAATCTTACCAAGCGTTTTGCAGATTTTACTGCAGTGAACGAAATAAGCTTTGAAGTATTTAAAGGAGAGATTTTTGGTTTTTTAGGTGCGAATGGTGCGGGTAAAACTACCGCGATGCGCATGTTATGTGGACTTTCTATTCCTACTTCCGGTGCTGCAACCATTGCGGGTTTTGATATTTATAAAGAAACAGAAGAAATCAAAAAAAACATTGGCTACATGAGTCAAAAATTTTCTTTATACGAAGATCTTACGGTTTTAGAGAATATTAAATTTTTTGGTGGAATTTATGGTCTAAGCAATTCTCAAATTAAAGAAAAAGGCGAAGCCTTAATTACACAATTAGGGCTGGAGAAAGAAGCGAAAAAATTAGTGGGTTCTTTGCCTTTGGGTTGGAAACAGAAATTGTCTTTTTCAGTTGCTGTTTTACATCAACCGAAAATTGTGTTTTTAGATGAACCAACGGGTGGGGTAGACCCTGTGACACGCCGCCAGTTTTGGGATTTGATTTACGATGCGGCAGATAAAGGAACCACAATTTTTGTAACCACACATTATATGGACGAGGCAGAATATTGTAATCGTTTATCAATTATGGTGGATGGAAAGATAGAGGCACTTGACAGTCCGGCCAATTTAAAGAAGAAATTTAATGTGAGTTCTATGGATGAAGTTTTTTATCAGTTGGCCAGAGGTGCAAAACGTGGGGATTAAAATTTAAGACATGAAACAATTTATAACATTTGTAAGGAAAGAGTTTGCACACGTTTTACGCGATCGCAAAACCCTGTTTATATTATTTGGGATGCCAATCATGCAAATTCTCATTTTTGGTTTTGCTTTAACAAATGAAGTTAAAAATTCGAAAATTGTAATTTTAGATCAAGCAAAAGATATTGCGTCGCAAAGCATAATTACTAAAATAGAAGCCAGTCGTTATTTCGAGATAGAACGTGCTGTGATGAATGAAACTGATATTAACGACGCGTTTAAAAGGGGGAAAGTGAAAATGGCAATTATCTTTCCTGCCAACTTTAATGAGACATTATTACATCAAAATAAAGCACAGATTCAAGTTATTGCCGATGCGAGTGATCCGAATACAGCCAACATGCTTACTAATTATGTCTCTTCTATCATACAAGATTATCAGCAGCAATTAAATACTACTTTAAATGTTCCTTACCGCATTATGCCAGAGGTGCGAATGCTTTACAATCCACAATTAAAAAGTGCACATAATTTTGTGCCAGGGGTAATGGCTTTGGTTTTAATGTTAGTATGTGTGATGATGACTGCCATTTCCATCGTAAAAGAAAAAGAGACAGGAACTATGGAAATATTATTGGTTTCGCCTTTTAAACCTGTGCTCGTAATAATTTCTAAAGCGGTACCATATTTATTTTTGTCTTTGATAAATGTGTTTTCTATTTTACTATTAAGTGTTTTTGTCTTGGATCTTCCAATTAACGGAAGTCTGTTTTTGCTTTTAGCTGAAAGCACTTTATTTATTATTACCTGTCTTAGTTTAGGAATTTTTATTTCGATTAAAACGGATTCTCAACAAGTAGCAATGCTTATTTCTCTAATGGGAATGCTACTTCCAACAGTACTTTTCAGTGGATTTATGTTTCCAATCGAAAATATGCCTATACCCTTGCAGGTAATTTCAAATATTGTTCCATCTAAATGGTTTTACATCATTGTAAAAGGAATAATGATTAAAGGTGTTGGGTTTTCGGCTGTGTGGAAAGAGACTGTGATACTAATTGGAATGACTTTGTTTTTATTTGCAATAAGTATTAAAAATTTTAAAATCAGATTGACATGAGAATTATTAGATTTTTATTGCAGAAAGAGTTTAGTCAGATTTTTAGAAATAAAACAATTCTGGCGCTTATTATAGTGATGCCAGTTATGCAACTGATAATATTACCTTTGGCCGCAGAC